>CAZTNB010000034.1:0-23124 GCA_964614825.1 uncultured Gammaproteobacteria bacterium | reverse complement strand
CGGTCGGGTCGCCGATCATCCCGGTGAAGTCGCCGATCAGGAAGATGACCTGGTGTCCGAGGTCCTGGAACTGCCGCATCTTGTTCAGCAGCACGGTATGGCCGACGTGCAGGTCGGGCGCGGTCGGGTCGAAACCGGCCTTGACCCGCAGCGGGCGCCCCAGCTTGAGCCTGGCCTCGAGGTCTTCGGGCTTGATGATCTCGTCGGCGCCGCGGCCGATGAGTTCCAGGGCGTGGCTGAGCTCGGACATGGGCGGTTCTGTGATCCAGGTCGTGGCAGCGGGCGCTGCACGAGGCGGGCGATGCTACGCGAGGCCGGCCGAGGGCGCACGTTTTCGTTAAAAACCCGTTAACCCGGAAGTGGCGAAAATCCCAATCTATACAAAGGTTTGACGCCCGTTCTTCCCGGTGGTTATCGTACGGCGGCTCGATTCCGGAACCACCGCGTGAACCTGCCGCCGAAACCCGACGCATCCGCGCAACACGCGCATCACGCGCACCGCCGCCAGGCGGTCCGCCGGCAGGCGCAGCACCATCACTGGCGCTTCTACCTTTCGCGCGCGAACTGGAAGTTCATCCCCAATTTCGCCCGCGCGCCGATCGACTGGCGCAACGAGCACCTGGTGATCGGCGCCGCCACCGCCCTGTTGCTCCTGCTCGGCTTCGTGGTCCTGCCCGGCTGGGCCAGCGCCGTGCGCGGCGAGCTGGCGCCCGGCCGGCCCGCCCTGGCCACGCAACCGATCGCGCTGCCCGCCCCGGTCGCGACGGCCGCGCCGGCCGAGGACGCCGCGCCGGCGTGGACCTACGTCGACGTCAAGCCCGGCCAGACCATGGGCGACATCTTCGACGGCCTGGGCCTCAAGCCGGCCACGCTGCACAAGGTGCTCGACCGCAGCAGCCACCGCGACGAGCTGGTCAAGATCCGCCCGGGCGAGCGCTTCGCCTTCAAGCTGGCGGCGCCCGGCAAGCTGGCCGCCGTGCAGTTCGACGCCGGCGAGGATCGCCGCGTCACCCTCGAGGTCGGCGAGGCCGAGGTGCGCGAGTCGGTGGCCGAGCGCGCGCTGCAGCGCCGCGTCAGCAGCGCCAGCGGCACCATCACCCACTCGCTGTTCGGCGCCGGCGAGGAAGCCGGCCTCGACGACACCGTCATCCTCAAGATGGCGGAAGTGTTCGGCTACGACATCGACTTCGCCCAGGACATCCGCCGCGGCGACCATTTCGCCGTGATCTACGACGAGGTGTACCGCGACGGCGAGCGCCTGCGCAGCGGCGACATCCTCGCCGCCACCTTCGTCAACGGCGGCAAGCGCTACGTGGCGCTGCGCCATCCGCAGGCCGACGGCACGCCGGGCTACTACGACGCCGAGGGCCGTCCGCTGAAGAAGGCCTTCCTGCGCACGCCGGTCGAGTTCTCGCGCATCAGTTCGCGCTTCTCCAGCGCGCGCCGGCACCCGATCCTGGGCTCGATCCGCGCCCACCGCGGCGTCGACTACGCCGCGCCCAAGGGCACGCCGATCCGCACCGCCGGCAACGGCCGCATCGTGTTCCGCGGCTGGAAGTCCGGCTACGGCAACTGCGTGATCGTGCAGCACGCCAACAACGTCACCACGCTCTACGGGCACATGTCGCGCTTCGCCACCGGCCGCGCCGTCGGCACCAAGGTGAGCCAGGGCGAGGTGATCGGCTACGTCGGCATGACCGGCCTCGCCACGGCGCCGCACCTGCACTACGAGTTCCGCGTCAACGGCGCGCACCGCGACCCGCTGACGGTGCCGCTGCCCAAGGCCGAGCCGCTGGGCCCGGGCGAACTGCTCGCGTTCCGTAACGCCAGCGGCCCGATGATGTCGCGCCTGGCGCTGATCGAGCAGCGCGACCCCGCCGCGAACGCGGTCGCCGCGCGCTGAGGCGGCGGCAGGCGATGGCGCGGGATCCCGCCGCGCCCTGCCTCGGGCTCATCTCCGGCACCAGCGCCGACGCCATCGACGTGGCGCTGGCCAGCTTCGATCCGGCGCCACGGCTGCTCGCGGCGCATGCCTATCCCTACGAACCGGCCCTGCGCGAACGCGTGCTGACCCTGTCGCAGGCGCCGGCCGCGGCCCGCGCCACGCTCGACGAGGTCGCGGCGCTGGACGTGGCCATCGGCCAGGCCTTCGCCGCCGCGGCGCTGGCGCTGCTCGAGCGCGCCGGGGTCGCGCCCGCCGCGGTGGCGGCAATCGGCAGCCATGGCCAGACCCTGCGCCACCGCCCCAGCGGGCCGCAGCCCTTCACCTGGCAGCTCGGCGATCCGCACGTGATCGCCGAACGCTGCGGCATCACCACGGTGGCCGACTTCCGCCGCCGCGACGTCGCCGCCGGCGGCCAGGGTGCGCCGCTGATGCCGGCCTTCCACGTCGCCGCGCTGGGCGCCGCGACCGAGGCGCGCGCGGTGCTCAACCTGGGTGGCATCGCCAACCTCACCCTGATGCCGCGCGGCGCGCCGGTGGTCGGCTTCGACACCGGGCCGGCGAATGCGCTGCTCGACGCCTGGTCGCTGCACGAGCGCGGCATCGCGCGCGACGAGGGCGGGACCTGGGCCGCCAGCGGCCAGGTGCGCACGGACCTGCTGGCGCGCCTGCAGTCCGATCCGTACTTCCGCCTGCCCCCGCCCAAGAGCACCGGGCGCGATGCCTTCCATCTCGACTGGCTGCGCGCCACGCTGGCGGACTGCGCCCCGCTGCCTGCGGCCGACGTGCAGGCGACGCTGGCGGAACTGAGCGCCGCCAGCGTGGCCGACGCGCTGCGCGCCGCCATGCCGGATGCGGCGCGCGTGATCGCCTGCGGCGGCGGCGTGCACAACGCGGACCTGATGCGGCGCCTCGCGGCGCGGCTCGCGCCCGTGCGACTCGAGTCCTCGGCCGCGCACGGAGTCGATCCCGACTACGTGGAAGCGATGGGCTTCGCCTGGCTCGCGCGCGAGACCCTGGCCGGGCGCCCCGGCAACCTGCCCTCGGTGACCGGCGCCGCCGGCCCGCGCATCCTCGGCGCGATCCACCCGGCCTGAGCCGGGCCGCGGCTTCAGGACGGGGGTTTCTTCAGGTTGTTGAGCGGCAGTTCGTCCGCCGGCAGGGTCTCGAAGGCCTGCAGCGCCTCGCGGAATGCCGCGGCCTCGTCGGCGGCCCAGGTGCCGCCCAGGGTGGCGATGTCGCCACGCATGCCGCGCGAGGAGATGTCCTCCTCGGTCAGGCCCAGGGCCTGGCGCAGCAGGTGCAGGATGACGTCGTTGAGCGCCCACTTGCGATCGCGCGCGATCGTCTTGATGCGCTCGGCCAGTTCGCCATCGATGCCACGCAGCATGAAGTCGGGCACGGACCCATTCCTGGACAGCCGGCGCGATGGTAGCAAGCGTTCGGCCGCGCCCGCATGAGCCGGTTCACGCTTCGGGCGGCCGCTCCGGCGCGGGGCTGCCCAGGCGCCGCCACAGCCAGGCCAGCAGCAGCAGCGTGGGCACGATCGAGGTGGCGCTGAAGATGAAGAAGCCGGCGTAGCCCCAGCCCTCGACCAGGTAGCCGGAGAAACCGCCGATCAGCTTGCCCGGCAGGTTCGCCAGCGAGCTCAGCAGCGCGTACTGGGTCGCGGTGTAGTGGCGGTCGGCCAGGCTGGCCAGGAACGCCGACAGCACGGTGCCGGCGAAGCCCTGCGAGAGGTTGTCGCCGGAAATGGTCAGCACGAAGGTCCAGAGCTCGCCCGGGTGCAGCGCCATCAGGATGAACAGCAGGTTCGAGGTCGCGACCGCGATCGCGGCGATCAGCAGCGTGGTGCGCACGCCCAGCATCGCCACCGCCGCGCCGCCGAGGAAGGCGCCGCCGATGCCCATCCAGACGCCGTAGACCTTCGACACGGTGGCGATGTCGGCCTTGCTGAAGCCGGCGTCGAGGTAGAACGGGCCGGCGATGCTCAGCATCTGGTCGGGCAGCTTGAACAGGCCGATGAAGGCCAGCAAGGCGAGCGCGAACACCCAGCCGTGGCGGCGGAAGAACTCGAGGAAGGGGCGCAGGTACGCCGCCGCCAGGCCCGGCCGCGGCTCGGTCGCGATGCGCGCGCTGGCCGCGGGCTCCGGCACCAGCAGCGTCACCAGCGCCGGCAGCAGCGCGAAGCCGGCCATGCACAGGTACCCGGTGCGCCAGTCGAAGGCCTGGGCCAGGTACAGCACCAGCGCGCCGCCGACCAGTTGCAGGCCGATGCGATAGCCCAGGGTATAGGTGGCCGCCAGCGCGCCCTGCGCCTCGACCGGCGCGATCTCGATCCGGTAGGCATCGACCATGGTGTCCTGCGTCGCGCCGGCGAAGGCGGTGAGCCCGACGAGCCCCAGGAACACCGGCACCGGCACGCCCGGCCCGGTCAGCGCCATCGCCGCCAGTCCCGCCGCGACCAGCAGCTGGGCCGCGAACAGCCAGCCACGGCGGCGCCCCAGCCGCCCGAACAGCGGCAGCTGGCGCGCGTCCAGCAGCGGCGCCCACAGGAACTTGAACACGTAGAAGAACGTGAGGTAGCTCACCAGCCCGATCGGCCCGAGTTGCCAACCCGAGTCGCGCAGCCAGATCGCCAGCGTGGTGCCGACCAGGAAGAACGGCAGGCCGCAGCCGAAGCCGAAGCAGAACATGGTGCCGGCCGCCGGCGTGCCGAAGGCACGCGCCAGCCGACCCCATTGCCCGGCGGCAGGCGGCGCCGTCAAAGGTCGTAGTCCACCGTCAGCGGCGCGTGGTCGGAGAAGCGCCGCTCGCGGTAGATCGCGGTCCTGCGCAGCGCGTCGCGCAGCCCCGGCGTGACCACGTGGTAGTCGATGCGCCAGCCCACGTTGTTGGCCCAGGCCTGGCCGCGGTTGGACCACCACGTGTACTCGGCGGCCTCGGGCTTGAGCGCGCGGAACGCGTCGACCCAGCCCTGCCGCTCGAAGGTGTGGTCCAGCCACGCGCGTTCCCCGGGCAGGAAGCCGGAGTTCTTCTGGTTGGCGCGCCAGTTCCTGAGGTCGATGGGCTTGTGCGCGATGTTCCAGTCGCCGCACAGGACGTACTCGCGGCCGCTGTTGCGCCAGGCATCGAACTGCGGCGTCAGCCAGTCGAGCACGCGGTACTTGAACGCCTGGCGCTCCTCGCTGGACGAGCCCGAGGGCAGGTAAAGCGACACCACGCTGAGCTTGCCGAAGCGCAGCTCGAGGTAGCGGCCCTCGTCGTCGAACGGCGCCCAGCCCAGCGTGTCGAGCACCGCGTCCGGCTCGCGCCGGGCGTAGATCGCCACGCCGCTGTAGCCGCGCCTGGTCTTCGCCACGTTGTAGTGCACGTGCCAGCCGCGCGGGAAGTAGTGCGGCTCGGCCAGCTGCTCGCGCTCCGCGCGCGTCTCCTGCAGGCACAGCACGTCGGCGCGCTGGCGCTTGAACCAGTCGAACAGGCCCTTGCCGGCCGCGCTGCGGATGCCGTTGGCGTTGAGGGTGACGATGCGCATGGCCCGAGGGATCGCGTCCGGACGGAGCGACGCGGCGCGCCCCTGCCGGCGCGATGATAGCCGGTGCCGGCGCCGCGCCGGGCGGCCGCGGGCCAAGGCCGCGCGGATTCGCTACGCTTCGCGCGCCGCCACCGACAGCGCCTCCGAATGCACGCCCACCAACGCGCCTTCCTCGAGCTCGCCCTGCGCTGCCAGGTGCTGCGCTTCGGCGAGTTCACGCTCAAGTCCGGGCGCAGCAGCCCGTATTTCTTCAACGCCGGCCTGTTCAACACCGGCTCGGCGCTGCGCGAGCTGGGCCATGCCTACGCCGACGCCCTGGTCGCGTCGGGCCTGGCCTGCGACATGCTCTACGGCCCGGCCTACAAGGGCATCGCGCTCGCGGTGGTCACCGCCACCGCGCTGGCGGAACGCCATGGCCGCGACCTGCCGGTGGCCTGGAACCGCAAGGAGGCCAAGTCGCACGGCGAGGCCGGGGTGCTGATCGGCGCGCCGCTGCGCGGGCGCGTGCTGATCGTCGACGACGTGATCACCGCCGGCACCTCGGTGCGCGAGTCGGTGGCCCTGATCCGCGCGCACGGCGCCGAACCGGCCGGCGTGCTCATCGCGCTGGACCGGCAGGAGCGCGGCGCCGGCGCGCGCTCCGCGACCGACGAGGTGCGCGCCGAGTTCGGCCTGCCGGTGCTGCCGATCGCGACCCTGGCCGACCTGCTGGACTGGATCGGCTCGCGCGCCGACCTCGTTCAGCACCGCGACAGCCTGCTGGCCTATCGTGAGGACTACGGCACGTTCCCTGCATGATGGCGTGCATATACTCGCGATTCCCGGAGGACCCGCCCATGACCCGCCGTATCGCCTTCCCCGCCCTGGTCGCCATCGCCCTGCTCGCCAGCGGCGAGGCCAGCGCCAAGATCTACAAGTGCAAGAACGCCAAGGGCGAGATCTACTACACGCAGACCTACGATGCGAGCAACTGCGCCGGCGGCGGCGCCCAGCTCAACGAGCAGGGCATGGCGGTCAAGCAGATCGAGCGCCAGAAGTCGGCCGAGGAGATCGCGGCCGAGAAGGCCGAGCAGGCGCGCCTGGCCGAGGAGCAGCGCAAGGCGGAGGAGATCCGGCAGGCCGACCAGGTGCTGATGATGTCCTACGCCTCGGCCGAGGACCTCGAGCGCGCGCACGCGCAGGAGCTGCAGGTGATCGACACCTCGATCGCCACCACGCAACTGCAGGTGCAGAGCCAGGAGAAGAGCCTCGCCGACCTGCTGGCCGGCGCCGCCGAGGCCGAGCGCGCCGGCCGCCCGGTGCCGGACAACATCGCCACCGGCATCGCCACCGTGCGCCGGCAGATCGAGGAGCAGAACGCCTTCATCGCGCGCAAGGAAGCGGAGAAGCAGGCGAAGAACCGCGAGTTCGCGGCCAAGCTGGCGCGCTACAAGGAATTGACCCGCAAGGTCAGCGAAGGGCACTGAGCGCCGCGCCGCCCGCGCCTAGAACGGCAGCTTGAGCTCCGGATCCAGCGCCAGGATCTGCGCGCGGAAGGTGTCCTGGATCCGCTCCAGCGCCTTGCCGTCGTTGGCGTCGAAGCGCAGCACCAGCGAGGGCGTGGTGTTGGAGCAGCGCACCAGGCCCCAGCCGTCGGGGTAGTCGGCGCGCACGCCGTCGATGGTCGAGACCCGCGCGCCGGGGAACGAGGCCTTTTCCTTGAAGCGGCCGATGAAGGTGTAGTGCGTGCCCTCGGCCATGGCGACCTTGAGCTCGGGCGTGGACACGCCCTTGGGCAGTTCGTCGAACACGGCCTGCGGCGCGCGGTCGCTGGCGCCGAGGATCTCGCACAGGCGCGCCGCGGCGTAGATCGCGTCGTCGAAGCCGAACCAGCGCTCGCGGAAGAAGAAGTGGCCGCTCATCTCGCCGGCCAGCTCGGCATCTTCCTCGCGCATCTTGGCCTTGATCAGCGAGTGCCCGGTCTTCCACATGATCGGGCTGCCGCCGTGGCGCAGGATCACGTCCTGCAGGTGGCCGGTGCACTTGACGTCGTAGATGATCGCCGCGCCCGGGTTGCGGTCCAGCACGTCGGTGGCGAACAGCATCAGCAGGCGATCGGGATAGATGATCTCGCCACCGGCCGTGACCACGCCCAGGCGATCGCCGTCGCCGTCGAAGGCGAGGCCGAGGTCGGCCTGCATGCGCTTGACCGTCACGATCAGGTCCTGCAGGTTGGCCGGGTCGCTGGGGTCGGGATGGTGGTTGGGGAACGTGCCGTCCACTTCGCAGTTGAGCGGCAGCACCTCGCAACCGACGCCCTCGAGCACCTGCGGCGCCAGCAGGCCGGCCACGCCGTTGCCGGCGTCCACCACGACCTTCAGGCGCCGCTCCACCTGCACGTCGCCGACGATGCGCTCGACGTAGTCGGTGTTCACGCTCATGACCTGCAGGCCACCCTGCGGCCCGCTGGCGAGGCGACCCTCGGCGATGCGCCCGTAGAGGTCCTGGATCTGCTGCTCGGCCAGCGTCTCGCCGCCGACCATGATCTTGAAGCCGTTGTAGTCGGGCGGGTTGTGGCTGCCGGTGACCATGACGCCGGAACCGGTGTTGAGGTGGTAGGTGGCGAAGTACACCACCGGCGTAGGCACCTGGCCCACGTCGATCACGTCGCAGCCGGTGCTGCGCAGGCCGGTGATCAGCGCCGCCGAGAGCTCGGGCCCCGACAGGCGGCCGTCGCGACCCACCACGACCTCGCGCAGGCCGCGCTCCTTGACCACGGTGCCGACGGCCTGGCCGATGGCGCGCGCCACCTCCGGGGTCAGCGTCTTGCCGACCACGCCGCGGATGTCGTAGGCGCGGAAGATGCTGCGGTCGACCGCGGTCGAGCTGGCGGCCGGCGGGGGCGGCGCCGGCCTGGCCGGGGCCGGCCGCGCGGGCGCCGGTTCCAGCTTCGCCGGCATCACCTCGTCGGTGGTCGCCGCGGCGTCGCTCGGCTTGCCCTGGCCAGCGAGCTGGGCCAGGCGCTGCTTGAGGCTCGGTGCCGGCGCGGCCTCGCCGGCCTCGCCCGCGGCGCGGGCGACCGGCGCCGGACGCCGGCGCCAGCCCAGCAGCGCGATGGCGATGGCGGCCAGCAGGAGCCCAGTGAGGACCAGCCCCAAGGGACTGCGCACGTCCAGCGGCGGAACCACCGAGCCGACCTTGAACAGGTTGGCGTTCTGGGTCACCACGTTGAAGATGCTGTGCGGCACGTTGAACTGCTGCTCGTCGGCATCGGCGGTGGCGCCGCCGTCGAGCACCGCCAGGGTCGACCCGGCCAGCGAGCCCTGGCGCAACTCGATGCGGCCGTAGGAGATCGACTCGCTGCCGAAGGCCTCCAGCACCGGACCCGGCGGCAGGGTGACATACGACCAGGCCAGCAGGCGGTCGCCGTCGCGCACCGCCATGCCCAGCGCCAGCAGCCAGTTGCCGTGCTCGTCCCGATGTGCCTGCGCGCGCGCCAGGCCGGCGCCACTGCGCGCCTCGGCCAGGATGTTGGCGCGGGCATATCCGAAGGTGGCCAGGTCGGCCTGCAACAGTTCCTTCAGTTCCGGCGCGTAGAACTCGATGCGCACGGCATCGGGCACCAGCTCCTTGAGGCGTAACGCGGCGCGCTGGAAGCCCGCCGCGTCGGGAGTGGCGAGCGCCAGCCGTATCTCCGGGTCCTGCAGCGCCTTCGCCACCACGTCCTGGCGGCCGCCGACGAACGCGCCCAGCTCGGCCACCACGCGTTCGCGCAGCTGGTCGAGCTCCGCGTTCGCCGCGTCCTCGCGCCAGACCGAGAAGGCCTGCAGGAAGCAGCCCACGGCCAGCGCCAGCAGCGCGCCGATGCCGACGCTGATTGCCGCGCGCGAGAGGTCCAGGGTCGGCCTCCGGCCCCCTCTCTGCGAAAGCTCGAGTGCGGTCTTCTTGGCCAACGTGGTTCCTGCTTGCGCGGCGATGGACCGGCGATGGCAGGTTCAGCGCGTGCCGGTGTGGCCGAAGCCGCCGACGCCGCGTGCGCTCGCCGCGAACGCGTCGACGACGCGGAACGCGGCGCGCGCGACCGGCAACACCACCAGCTGCGCGATTCGATCCCCGGGCGCGATGGTATAGGGCACGCCGGAACGGTTCCAGCACGAGACCATCAGCGGGCCCTGGTAGTCGGCGTCGATCAGGCCGACGCCGTTGCCGAGCACGATGCCGTGCTTGTGGCCCAGGCCCGAGCGCGGCAGGATCACCGCGGCGTAGCCCGGATCGCCGATGTGGATCGCGATGCCGGTGGCGACCAGCGCGCTGGCGCCGGGCGCGAGTTCCAGCGGCGCGTCCAGGCAGGCGCGCAAGTCCATGCCGGCGGCGCCATCGGTGGCGTAGGCGGGCAACGGGAACTCGCCGCCCACGCGCGGATCGAGCACCCGCAACGCGATCTCGATCATCCCGGCGCCCGTGCCGCGAGGCGCGCCGCGATTTCGGCCACCAGCGCCTGCGCCAGCTCGCGCTTGCTGCCGCGGCCCAGCGCCCGTTCGGAACCGGCGTCGACCAGCGTCAGCTCGTTGTCCTCGGCCTCGAATCCCTGGCCCTGCACGCCCACGCGATTGGCGGCGACCAGGTCGAGGCCCTTGCGCGCCAGCTTCTCGCGCGCGTATCGCAGCACGTCGTCGGTCTCGGCGGCGAAGCCGACCAGCAGCGGGCGCCTGGCCCGCTGGCCGAGCTCGGCCAGGATGTCGGTGGTCGGCACCAGCGCCAGGGAGCGCGCGTCGGCCGACTTCTTGATCTTGTGCGGCGCCTGCTCGGCCGGGCGGTAGTCGGCGACCGCGGCCGCGGCAACGTAGGCGTCGGCACCGTCGGCATGCGCGAGCACTGCGTCGCGCATCTGCGCCGCGCTGCGCACGTCGATGCGCTCGACGCCGACCGGCGTGGGCAGGCTGACCGGACCGGCGACCAGCGTGACCTCGGCGCCGGCCGCGCGCGCCGCCTCCGCGACCGCGAAGCCCATCCGCCCCGAACTGCGGTTGGCGAGGTAGCGCACCGGGTCGATGTCCTCGTAGGTGGGTCCGGCGCTCACCAGGATGCGGCGGCCGCGCAGCGGGCCCCCGCGCCGCAGGTCGGCCAGCGCGGCGACCAGCTCCGCGGCCTCGAGCAGGCGCCCGGGGCCGAACTCGCCGCAGGCCTGTCCGCCCGCCGCCGGACCGAGCACGACGATGCCCCGCGCGCGCAGGCGCCCGACGTTGTCCTGGGTGGCCGGATTGGCCCACATCTGCTGGTTCATTGCCGGCGCCACCGCCACCGGCGCGGCGGTGGCGAGGCACAGGGTGGTGAGGAGGTCGCTGGCCGAGCCCAGCGCCAGGCGGGCGAGGAAGTCGGCGCTGGCCGGCGCGACCAGCACCTGTTGCGCCCAGCGCGCCAGCTCGATGTGGCCCATGGCCGCCTCGGCCGCCTCGTCCCAGAGCGAGGTGCGCACCGGGTGCCCCGACAGGGCCTGGAAGGTCAGCGGGGCGATGAAGCGCTGCGCGCCCTCGGTCATCACGACCCGCACGTCGGCGCCGGAATCGCGCAGGCGCCGTACCAGCTCGGCAGCCTTGTAGGCGGCGATGCCGCCGGTGACGCCGAGCACGATGCGCGGGCCGCTGGGGGTGGTCACGTCGTCGATCGCTGACGGTTCGCAGGGCGTCTAGCTTACAGGATGGCGCTGCGTCTCCCGACGGCGCCGACCGCGGGGCACGGGCATCCTGCGCCCATGCCCAAGGCCGCCGCTGCCGCCCACGACCGCCCCCGCGAGCGCCTGCTGCGCAGCGGGGCCGCCGCGCTGTCGGATGCCGAACTGCTGGCCGTGTGCCTGCGCACCGGCTCGTGCGGGCTCGATGCGCTGGGCATGGCACGGCTCCTGATCGCCCGCTGCGGCGGCCTCGCCGACCTGCTGGCGACCACGCCCGCCGTGCTCGCCCGCGAGCGCGGCGTGGGCCCGGTGCGGGCCGCGACGCTGGCGGCCGCGCTGGAACTCACCCGCCGCGGCCTCGAGGCGCCGCTGCGCCGCGCGCAGGCGCTGAGCGATCCGCGCGCCGGCGCGCAGTGGTTGCGCGCCTGGTTGCGGCCGCTGCCGAGCGAGGTGTTCGCGGCGGTCTATCTCGACGGCCGGCACCGCGTGATCGCGGCGGAGGAGGTGTTCCGCGGCACCATCGACGGCGCCAGCGTGCACCCGCGCGAGATCGTGCGCCGCGCGCTGGCGCACAACGCGGCGGCCCTGATCGTGGCCCACAACCATCCTTCGGGCGTCGCCGAGCCCAGCGCCGCGGACATCGCCATCACGCGCCGGCTGGCCGACGCGCTGGCGCTGGTGGACGTGCGCCTGCTCGACCATTTCGTGGTCGGCGAAGGCGAGCCGGTATCGCTGGCGGCGCGCGGGCTGATGTGAGGATCGCGTGCGGATCGACGGCGGTTTCCCTGCGCATTCGGCGCTGTCTATACTCGGCCGCAGCAAGGGCGGCCCACGGCCGCGAGGGCACGCGTGATCACCGGACTGGCCAGGACTTTTCCGCCCGACGACGTCGAACGCCGGATCGGCGACGTGTCGGCGGCGCGGGCCCTGGTGACCCAGCGCCGCCCCGACGTGCTGGTGCTGCTCAACCGCCGCCGCGCGGTGTACCACGACGTCTACGGCGGCAGCGCGCAGCGCTACCTCGAGCGGGCCGAGAACGCCGTGCTGCTGGCGCTGGCGCGCATGGGCGTGCGCCACGGCAGCTTCGGCGGCGACTTCCACGACTACCACAACGAGGACCACGTCCTCGAGATCCTCGATCGCCGCATCGGCCGCGTGCTGGGCCAGGAGGGCGTGTCCGCCCTGCCCGGCCGCGACTGGCTCGCGCTGTCGCTGTTCGCCGCCTGCCACGACCTGCGCCAGCGCGACAGCGTCGGCTATCGGCCGGGCATCGGCGACAACGAGGCCGCCAGCATCGCCGAGACCCATCGCATCCTCGACCTCGCCGGCTTCGACGCCGACAGCGACCGCGAGTTGTACGCCGCGCTGGAAGTGATGATCGCGGGCAGCACCTTCGATGCCACGCCGCATCCGCCCACCTACAACAGCGCCGAGGTGCTGACCACCGGCGGGCCGCTGGCGCCCAAGCTGGCGGAGTTGCTCGACGGCCTGCGGCCCGGCTGGCGCAACGACGACCAGCTCGTGCGCGCCACCGAGCTGGCGCTGATCGCCTCCGACCTCGACACCGCCAATGTCGGCGAACGCTTCGCCGAGCTCGCCGCCAGCGCCGCGCGCCTCGCCGCCGAGCGCGAGATGCGTTCCGGACGCGCGCTGTCGTCGGGCGACTCCGGCAAGCCCGTGCTGGGTTTCCTCACCGACGGGCAGGAACGCTATTTCTTCGACCTGCACCGCTTCTGCTCGGCGCTGGGCACCGCGGTGTTCGGCAAGGGCAAGGAGTTCAATGCGCCGCGCGTGCGCGGCCTCGCCGCGGCCTTGCGTGCGCGCTTCGGCGCCCGTCCCGCCGGCAGCTACACCGGCCGCGAGGTGATCGACGCGCACCTGGCGCTGGCCGAAACGGTCTAGGCGCGCGGGGTCCGCGCGGGAAAAGGGCCGGCGCTCGCGCGCCGGCCCTCGAGACCCGTCCGTGGCCTGTTGCAGCGGGTCGTCGGACAGCGCAGTCCCTGGCGCCGTCGGGGCAGGGGTATCCAGTCCGTGGATGAACTTCCTTCGATGGCGATCGGCCGGATCCGCCAGCCATCGCGCCATCCTGCCCTGCCCGCAGGTCCGGCGCGTGTCGGCGGCGCTGCCGTCGCGTGACGCGGGCGGCGCAAACGAAAAGGCCGCCGGTCGCGGGACCGGCGGCCTGGCCGCGGCGAAGGGCGTGCCCGGCGCCGAGTCAGCGCGACGCGAGCCGGTGGACCGGCAGCGCCGGGTGCGACGCGTCATCGGGCAGGTCGAAGGTCACCGGGATGGCGATCCACGCTTCCACCGCGCGCCCGTCACGCCGCGCCGGCACGAAGCTGCGCGCGCCGAGGTGCGCGAGCGCGGCGGCATCGATGGCGGCGTTGCCGCTCGAACGCTTGAGTCCGACCTGCGTCACGCTGCCGTCCGCGGCCACCAGCGCGCGCACGGTCGCGGTGCCTTCCGCGCGGTAGCTCAGGGCCACGCGGGGATAGCGCGTGCTTGCCGGCGGCGCCGGCTCGATCAACACCGGGGCGAGCAGCGTGCCGGAGGTCACCGACACCGAGTCGAGCCGCGGGGTCGCCGCGGGATCAGCCGCCATGGCCGCGGACGCCACCAGCATCGTCGCGAGCGCACACGCCGCGCGACAGCCCACCCGGTTCCAGCTGCGGATTCCCCGTGCCATCTGCGCGTCCTCCCACGTTGCGGCGGGCGGTCAACCGACCGTCGCCCGATGGAAAACGACGCTAGTGGCTGTCACAGAATCCCCTGGACCGCTGCGGACAAACGGCATCATGAGGCCGACGAACGGCAGTCTCTTGCCACACGGGTGTCATGAAGCGCGGGTTCGGCCGCCCCGCGGCTGATTCGCGCCCGCAAATGCAGAAGGCCGGCGCCGTGGCGCCGGCCTTCCGGTTATGGGCATCGGGCGGGAGCCCGTGCCGGGTACGAGCGACGCGCGGGCCCTGGCGGCCCGCCGGCGGGCCCGGTCAGAGCGAGCCCGGCACGGTCCAGCCGCTGGCCCAGTCGGCGAAGGCCGCACGCGGGCCGAAGGCGCCCTTGTAGGTCGTGGCGTCGAAGAAGGCGTCGTTGCCGATCGCGACCGCGGTGCCGTCGAGGGCGCCGCCCGCGACCGGGAAGCGCGTGCCGGTCAGCGCCGCCGCGGCATCGCCGGCCACGTTGCCTGCCTGGCTGTTGAACCAGTTGGCGACCGTGAATGGCGGGGTGGCGCCATCGCTGAAGTTGGTCGGGCAGCTGACGAAGGCGCCGTTCATCGTGGTCACGCCGGACAGCGCGCCCGGCGCGCCCGAGGCCAGGTAGGTCGCGTTGTCGTTGAAGCGCACGCAGGTCGGGTAGCCGGTGAACACCACGTTGTAGTAGTTGCCGGCCGTGCCACGACGCAGGCGGATCGCCTCGAAACCCTGCGGCCCGACGCAGGTCAGGTTGGCGATCCTGGGCTGCGTGCGCGGCAGCGCGTCGAAGTTGACGTCCTGGTTGTCGGACTCGACGCAACGACCGTCGGCGGTGTCGACCTGGGCATCGGTCTTCACGTAGACGTACTGGATCCTGCCCACGTAACCGAAGTCCATGTCCAGGTTGTCGTCGTCGTTGCCGGTCGCCACCAGGTGCCTGGCGTTGACGGTGCCGCCGAACCACTCGAAGGCGTCGTCGGTGCCGTTGTGCGCCTGCACGTAGTCGATCACGGTGCCCGCGCCCACGCCGCCGAAGGTGATGTTGTTGAGCTCGCGGTTGGGCGCGATGGTCTGGCCGCCGTGGCGCACCTGCACGTAGCGCAGCACGCCGGAGGAGTCGTTGGGATTGTTGCCGCCGAACTGGATGTTCGGATCGGCCTCGAAGGGCACCGAGCCGCCCGGCGTCGCCGCCTTGTTCACCGGCGCGAGGCCGGCGATGAACAGGCCCGCCCACGAGCCGCCGGTCTCGGTCGGGCCGGTGAAGATGATCGGCGCCGTCGGCGTGCCGTCGGCATGGATCTTCGAGCCGGGATTGACCACCAGGTAGTCGGAGGGACCGCCCTTGCCCTTGATCAGCGTGCCGGGCGGCACGGTCAGGGTGCCGGTCAGGTTGCTGCCCGAGCCGATCGGCGCGCCGACCTGGACCTTGCCGTTGAGCACGTAGGTCGCGCTGTTGACCAGGGTCACGTTGCCGGAGAGGGTGCCGGCGAGTTCGCAGACGCCGGTCTGGCCGGCGAGCGCGGTGGTGCCGGCCGGGCACGCCGTGAAGGTGGTCGTGTACGGGCAGCCGGGCTTGGCGCCGCCGATCGGCTGGAACTGGAAATTGACGTTGGGCAGGCCGTTGGCGGCCGCGTTGGTGGTGATGTCGAGCTTGAGGCTGTTGCAGTTCTCCACCGTCAGCGTGCCGGTGCCGACCACGGTGCCGGTGGCCGGATTCGGCGGCGTGAAGGTGTTGCCGAACGAACCGCCGTTGAAGCGCCGCACCTCGAATCCGGTCGCGGTCGACTGGCCTTCCTGCAGCACCGGTTGCAGCGTGAGCCAGATCGGGTTGCCGGCGTTGTCGTAGCTGAACACCGCGCCGAAGAAGGTCGCGGTGCCGCCCGCGCCCGGAATCACGTCCACCAGCATGCCGCGACCGGACTGGGCCGGGTTGAACCAGGTGCCCTCGAACTGCTCGGTCACGATCAGGGCCTGCGCGGCGGGCGCGACCAGCGCCATGCCGAGCACGCTGGCGATCGCCGACCGCTTGAGGTGGGTGGAAATCATGGGGAGTTCCTCGAATCGAAGGGAGTGGTGCCGGCGACCGCCCGGGCTGGCGATCACGTGGCCCTGCAGACTAGGTCGCGCCCGTGACAGAAATGGGACGCCCTGATCGCGCTTGCGTGACAGTCACCATTGCGGCGTCCACTCCAGGGTCAGGAGCACCGCGCGCCCGACCTCGTAGCTGCGCACCGAGGTGTCGCCCTGGGTGAAGTCCACCTCGGGGTTGAGCAGGTTGCGCAGGCGCAACTTGAGCGCCCACTCGGGCGAGAAGCGCTCCAGCCAGGTCAGGTCCAGCTGGTCGAAGGGCTGCTCGTAGACGTCGGGCAAGCCCTGCACGCCGACCTGTGCGATGCGTTCGCCGGCGCGGTTGTACAGCAGCGTGATCTCGCGCCGGCCCTCCGGGTGCTGGTAGCCGAACTGCAGGTTCACCACGTACGGCGACTGGCCCTGCAGCGGGCGCGAGTCGTTGGTGAGGTCGATCTCCTCGTCGAGGTTGGCGACGTCGACCTCGGACTCGATCCACGCGTAGTTGAAGGCGAAGAAGAACCGGTCCCAGGGGAAACCGCCTGCGTCGCCGCCCTCGCCTTCGCCCCACTCGCCGATGAAAGCGAGCGAGCGGTAGTAGTCGAGCTCGATGCCGTAGTCGGTGCCGCTGTCGGCGTTGAAGTAGGAGACCACGTTGCCGGTGGCCGGCACCTGCAGCTTCTCGATCGGCCGGGTGAAGTCCTTGTAGAACAAGGCCACCGAGGCCACCTCCGACGGCGAGAAGTAGTATTCGTAGCGCAGGTCGTAGTTCGTGATCCCGGTCTGCACGAGATCGGGATTGCCGATCGACTCCACGTCGAGCACCGGATCGGTGAACGGCGCCGGCGACAGCTCGCGGAAATCCGGTCGCGACAGCGTTTCGGAGTAGGCGAAGCGCAGTTGCGACTCGTCGTCGATCCACCACGTCGTGGTGAACGAGGGCAGCACGTCGGTGTCGTCGAGGCGCGAGACGATCGGCGCCTGGTTCGGGTCGCCGACCTGGAACGTGGTCACTTCCTGGTCGTTGTGCTCGCGGCGCGCGCCGAGGGTGAAGCGCAGCTTGCTGTTCCAGCTGTAGTCGAGGTTGAGGTACCAGGCGTCGAGCGCCTGCGACGCGGTGTAATTGTCGGTCGGCCGCGTGACTTCGCGGAGCACGAAGCCGTCGGGCCGGATGTTGGGGTCGCTGAAGACCTCTTCCATCGACGGGTTGAACACCACCGCCGGGTCGTTGCCGATGGTGCCGCGGCTCAGGTACTGGAAGCGGCGGATGGAGGAATCGCGGTCGCGATCCAGGGTGTCGCCGCCGAAGTAGACGTCGAAGTACGACGCGTCGCCGATCACGAACGGCAGCTTGAACTGCGCCAGCAGCTCGTCGACGTCGTCCTCGAGCTCGGCGAAGTTGACCTGGTTGTTGTTGGAGCGCGACGAGTAGCGGAACTCCGGCCCCAGCGGCGTCTCGACCTCGTCGTAGCGATAGCGGCGCGTGTTGGGCGAATCGCGGGTGGCCTTCGAGTCGCTGTAGATCCAGCTGATGCCGAGGTCGTGCAGCTGCGGGATGGTGTGCTCGCCGCCGAGCTGCCAGGTCTGGAGCTCGTTCTCGATCCACTCCAGCTCGTAGAACCTCGACACCTCGTCGGGCGAATCGTCGTAACCGGTGTCGATCTGCGCCTGGTCGACGGTCTGGCGCAGCAGCGACCAGTTGGCGCGCAGCCGGTTGTTGGCGCCAAGTTCGGCGCCGACGCCGGCGAAGGCCGACAGGTCGATCGACTGCTCGGTCTTCTGGCGGTCGTAGGCCTCCTTGGTCACCAGCCCCTCGTTGCCGATCGAGTTGACCTGGCGCTGCTCCTGCGTGTTGTCCCACTCCTGCGCGTAGCGCACGCCGCCGATGTAGCCGATGCGGCTGTCGTCGCCGATCGCGAACGAGTCGCCGATGCCCAGGGTGCCGGTGAGCGGCGGCCCGTTGTCGTCCAGCCCGAGGTCCCAGACGTCGGAGAGATCGCGGCCGTACTGCTGGATCTGCTCCGGCGTGGCGCCGTCGGGGTTGAACGGGCCCTGCTCCGTGATCACGCCGCCGTCGGCGATCGCGGCGGCGATGGAGTCGGGCAGTTCGCGCGCGCCGTCGTCGGTGCCCAGCCAGTCGCGGTCGCCGCCCTCGTAGCGCAGGCCGTCCTCGAAGCTCGAGTCCTCCAGCCAGCCGCTGCCCAGGCTCAGCTTGAAGTAGAAGTCGTCGGGCACGTTCCTGGTGCGCAACTGCACGGTGCCGCCGCCGAACTCGCCGGGGCGCTCGGGCGAGTACGACTTCTGCACGATCACGCCCTCGAGCAGCTCGGCCGGGAACAGGTCCAGCGGCACCACGCGCCGGGTCGGATCCGGCGAGGGCAGCTGCGCGCCGTTGTAGAGCACGCTGGAGTAGCGCTCGCCCAGGCCGCGCACGTAGACGAACTTGCCCTCGACCAGGGTCAGGCCGGTCACGCGCTTGAGCGCGGCGGCGGCGTCGGAGTCGCCGGACCGCGCGATCTCCTCGGCCGAGATCGCCTCCTTCACGTCGGCGGACGCGCGGACCTCGTCGACGAAGGCGGCGCGGTCGTCGGTCGGCATCGCGCCCGCCGTGACCGTGATGCCGCTGAGCTCGACCTCCTCGCCGGACGCCGGCGACCCGCCGGCGCCGGCGCCTGCGGTGGACTCGTCCGCGTCGCCCGCGCCGGACTCGTCGGCTGCGACCGCGGACGCCGTCCCGGCCGCGGTCGCCGCCGTGGTCGCCGCCGGCGCGGTCGCCGGGGCCAGGTTCACCGTGCGCTCGCCGTTGAGGTTGCTGGTGACCTTGTAGACGGGCGCGCGGTCGGCAAAGACCGAGATCGAGACCTGTACCGACTCGTCGTCGGCCACCGTCAGCGGGATCGAGGCCAGTTCCTTGCCGGCGCGCCCGATCACGAGCGTGTGCTCGCCCGGCGCCAGGCGGGCGCCGATCACCCCGTTGGCGCCGGGCGCGGCGATGGGCTTGCCGTCCACGGTGGCGCTGGCGTCGCGGATCGGGGTCGCGCCATCGAAGGCGTAGACCCACACGGAGGCGGGTCCGGCGAGGGCGGGACCCGCGCCCAGCGACAAGGCCAACAGGACCGCGGAACGGAGCAACGAAGGGGCAGGCATGACGAGGCGTCCGGAGACTGGAATGGGATGCGGCGGCAAGCGCAGGCGCCCGGGCGGCAGGGGCCCGATGGGGCTGCGCTTGGGGCTACGCGGTACCGGCGTGCAGCGTATGAACGCGCGCTTACGCTTCGTTGACCGGGCGATGGCACCGCTGTGACAGCCGGGCGCGGTCCGGGTTATGCACACCGGGCGGCCGGCTGTCCTCGTGCTGTCCCGCAACAGGGCGTCGCTCCAACCCGGGGCTCGCCAAGTCCTTGATTTCGCAGGAGCGCGGCCTCCTGGTCGCGGCGGCGCCAAATCGCCCCGAGGCAAGGCGGGACGCGGGTTCGGGGCCGGTCGGGGCGGGGTTATCGACAGGCTTGTCCACAGGCGCTGTGGATAAGCGCCGTTCCCCGCCGGGGGCAGGCGCTTGCGGGCGCCTCTTGAGGCAATGCCTGAAGTTGCAGCCTGCAAGTCCGCGCCGGCGCGGCAAAAACTTGGGTGCCCGGCCCGCGCTCACTACAATACGCGCCCTTTGCCGGCCTCCCCTCCCGGAGCCCGCGCAGGCCGCGGCGCGCCATGGCCGCCACGAATCGATCGAAGGCTGTCCCGTGAAAGAACTACTCCGCGAACTGGTGCTGCAGGCCGTGCTCGACCTGCGCCGCGACGGCACGCTGCCGGCCGGCGACGAGCCCGCTTTCGTGGTCGAGCGCACCCGCAGCAAGACGCACGGCGACTACGCCTGCAACGTGGCGATGCTGCTGGCCAAGCAGCTGGGCCGCAATCCGCGCGAGCTGGCGCAGGCGCTCGCCGCCTCGCTGCCGGAGTCGCGCCTGATCGAGAAGACCGAGGTCGCGGGCCCGGGGTTCATCAACTTCCATGTCAGCCCGACCTGCCTCAGGGGCTCGATCCGCCGCGTGTTCGAGGGCGGCGAGCGCTACGGCAGCGCCGATCCCGGCTCGCGCGAGTCGGTGATGCTGGAGTTCGTGTCGGCCAATCCGAACGGTCCGTTGCACGTCGGCCACGGCCGCGGCGCGTCCTACGGCGCGACCCTGGGCAACCTGCTCGAGGCCAATGGCCACGCGGTCTATCGCGAGTACTACGTCAACGACCACGGCCGCCAGATGGACATCCTGGCGGTGAGCGTGTGGCTGCGCTACCTCGACCTCGGCGGCGTGTCGGTGCGCTTCCCCGACAACGGCTACAAGGGCGACTACGTGGTCGAGATCGGCCGCGAACTGCGCCGGCGCGAGGGCGACCGCCTGCGCCACGCCAGCCACGAGATCGCCGAGGGCCTGCCGCCGGACGAGTCGCAGGGCGGCGACAAGGAAACCCACGTCGACGCGCTGATCGCGCGCGCCAAGCAGCTGCTGGGCGAGGCCGACTACCGCGTCGTGTTCGATGCCGGCCTCGAATCCTGCCTGGCCGACATCCGGCAGGACCTGGGCGAGTTCGGCGTGCACTACGACAACTGGTTCAGCGAGCGCTCGCTCAGCACCTCGGGCGCGGTGCGCAAGGCGCTGGACAAGCTGCGCGCCGCCGGGCACCTGTACGAGCAGGACGGCGCCACCTGGTTCCGCGCCAGCGCCTTCGGCGACGAGAAGGACCGCGTGGTGGTGCGCGAGAACGGCGTCACCACCTACTTCGCTTCCGACATCGCCTACCTCGCCAACAAGTTCGAGCGCGGTTACGACCGCATCGTCTACGTGTTCGGCGCCGACCACCACGGCTACGTGGCGCGGCTCAAGGGCATGGCGCAGGCGCTGGGCCTCGACGCCGGCCGGGTCGAGATCCTGCTGGTGCAGTTCGCGGTGCTGTACGAGGGCAACGAGCGGGTGCAGATGTCGACCCGCGCCGGCCAGTTCGTGACCCTGCGCCAGCTGCGCGAGGACGTCGGCAACGACGCCGCGCGCTTCTTCTACGTGATGCGCAGCCACGAGCAGCACCTGGACTTCGACCTGGAACTCGCGCGCAAGCACACCAACGACAACCCGGTGTACTACGTGCAGTACGCCCACGCGCGCGTGGCCAGCCTGTTCCGCCAGCTGGCCGAGAAGCAGCTCACCTACAACCGCGCCAGCGGCGACGCCGCGCGCGACCGCCTGACCCACGAGGCCGAGCAGGAACTGATGACGCAGCTGCTGTCGTTCCCGGAAACGGTGTCCGCCGCCGCCAACGCGCGCTCGCCGCAGATCCTGGTCAACGGCCTGCGCCAGCTCGCCTCCGACTTCCACAGCTACTACAACGCGGTGCCGATCCTGGTCGAGGACGACGCCGTGCGGTGCGCGCGGTTGTATCTTTGCCAGGCGGTCAAGCAGGTGCTGGCCAACGGCCTGCGCATCGTCGGCGTGTCGGCGCCGGAACAGATGTGACCCCGGCGGAGAAATGAAGACCTGATGGCGAAGAACAGGCAGCAAGCGTTCCGCGGCAGCGAGTCGCGCGGCGGCCAGCCGGCCTGGATGTGGCTCGCGGCCGGCGTGGTGCTGGGCCTCGTGCTCTCGGCGGTGGTGCTCTACAAGGACTGGATCCCGGGCCTGCGCGACGCCGGCATGCCGCGCCCCAACCCCGCGGCCACGGCGCCGCGCGCCGGCGAGGCGGGCGTGGCGGCGGAACCGGCGAAGCCGGCCGAGACCCGGCCCAAGTACGACTTCTACAGCGTCCTGCCGGAGATGGAGGTCGTGATCCCCGACGAGGAGGTCGCGGCGCAGGCGCAGCAGCCCGAAGCCGCTGCCCCGACCGGGCAGCGCCTGTTCCTGCAGGCCGGTTCGTTCAAGGGCGCGCCGGACGCCGAGGCGATGAAGGCCAGGCTGGCCCTGCTCGGCCAGCGCGCGTCGGTGGTGGCGGTCACCGTCAACGGCGCCACCTGGCACCGCGTGCGGGTGGGCCCGTTCGCCAGCGCGCGCGAACTCGACGACGCCCGCCGCGCGCTCGATGCCAACGGCATCGCCGCGATCGCGCTGCGCGAGAAGTCCGAGTAGCGCGCGACTAGGGCGCCGGATCCTCGAGGCTGTCGTAGAACAGGTCGGGGCCGTTGAGGCGCCACAGCTGGCTGCCGTTGAGCAGGTACAGGGTCCCGTCCTCGCCCTCGCCGAACGCGGGGATGTTGCCCAGGTCCTGCAGCGGCGCGCCGGGTTGCGTCCAGCTGCCGCCGTTGTCGACCGACTTCCAGACCTCGCCGGTGCAGTAGTCGGCGTAGTAGTAGTGGCCCTGGATCCCGTACAGGGGCCCGCGATAGCGGTACCCGCCGGTGATCGAGCAACGGCCCGCGGCGTGCGTGTACGTCACGATCGGCGCGATCGCGCCGGCCGGCGGCGGACAGGCGCCGGTGTTGCTGTTGCCCTCGATGCAGCGCCAGCCGTAGTTGGCGCCGCCGGCGCCGGCGGCTTCGAAGTCCACCTCCTCCACCGCGCCCTGGCCGACGTCGCCGATCAGCAGGTCGCCGGTCTGGCGGTCGAAGCTCCAGCGCCACGGATTGCGCAGGCCATAGCTCCAGACTTCGTCGCAGGCGGCCGCGATCGGGCCGCCGGCGGCGCTGGGCTGCCCGACCGGGATGGCGTAGGCGGCCTCCAGTCCGAGGCGCGGCTCGCCGCACATCGCCGTGCCGGGCGTGGTCGTGACCGCGTCGACGTTCAGGCGCAGCATCTTGCCCTGCAGCGCGCGTGAATCGGGGTCGCCGTTGCCGCTGGCCGGCGTGTTGAGGAAGCTGTTGTCGGCGGCGCAGTCGTCGCCGGTGCCGCCGCTCGGGCTGCCGCTGAGGCTGGCCGGTGCCAGGGTCTGCGCGCGGTTGCAGGGATCGCCGCCGCTGCCGCCGTCGCCGAGGCCGAAGTACAGGTTGCCGTCCGGGCCGAAGGCGATATTGCCGCCGTTGTGGTTGCCGAAGTCCTGGTCGACGCGCAGGACCACCGTGCACGTGGCCTTGTCCGCCGGCGTCATGACATCGGCGCCAGGCGTGGCCATCGCGTAGCGCAGCAGGACGGAATCGCCGTTCTGGTCGGTGATGCTGACGAAGACGCGGCCGTTGCTCTCGAAATTCGGGTGGAACGCAAGGCCGAGCAAGCCGCGCTCGCCGCCGCCGGTGAAGCCGACCGTGACCGGCGCGCCGGCGCCCGGG
>CAZTNB010000033.1:17861-23153 GCA_964614825.1 uncultured Gammaproteobacteria bacterium | reverse complement strand
CCAGTAGCTGGTGTCGGCGCCGGCGAAGATCGGATTCTCGAAGATGGCGTCGTAGCCGGTGGACTTGTCGTCGAAGGGGTCGTCGTCGCCACTGGCGTAGGCGGCCGAGGCGCGGGCGCGGATCCAGTCGAAGTCCATCGAGGCCTCGGCGGCGAGGAAGCCGGCCTCGATGTCGGTCTCGTCGACCACGAACACGCCCTGCGACTGGTTGCCGAGCGCGAGGTAGCCCGACACCGTGAGGTTGACCCGGCCGAAGTGGCCGTCGCCGTTGTAGCCCAGGTAGGTGACGTCGTACTCGCGCGGCGACTCGCGCCCGACCGCGGCCGGGCGCTGGATGAAGCCGTTGGAGTCGTAGAAGGTGTCGGTGTCGCGGTTGCGGTTGTAGGCGACGATCGCCTGCGAGGTGAAGCCCACCGCGGGCCAGTCCTGGCGGTACAGGTTGGCCAGCAGGATGTCGTCGTCGCGCAGCGGCTCGGTGATGTCGTTGAGGCCGGAGTTGAGGTCCTTCTCCAGGCGCCGGAACCAGGCCACGTTGTACTGCCACTTGTTGTTGTCGCGGTTGCCGAAGAAGCGGATGCCGAGCTGGTTGTCCTGGAACAGGAAGCCGCGGAAATCCGACGAGAACGGCTGGATGCCGATGCGGAACTCGTCGAAGTCGTAGCGCACCGAGGCGACGTTGTAGTCCTTGAGGTAGAACAGCTCCTGCACGCCGACGAAGCCGTCGTCGCGGTCGGTGCCCAGCGACGGATCGATGTTGAGCGCGCGCACTTCCTCGGTGTTGACCCGGTTGTAGTTGAAGGCCAGCGTGGCCTTCCACTCCCAGTCGGGCGGCTTGAACGTGGTGTTGCCCTGGTAGTAGTCGACGCTGGCGATGAGGGTCTGGGCGAAGATGGTCTGGTTGAAGTCGCCGAGCACGTCGTTCGACCCCGCGCCGGCGCTCGACTGCGGGGCGACCGGGGTGGGGATGCTGCGCGGCTCGATCAGGGTGTCGGAGATCCCGGTCAGGGTGAGGAAGCGCTTCTTGCCGTCGACCACGCGCCAGGGCTTGTCGCCCTTGAGCTCGTTCTGGTTGTAGGGGTCGTACCACGGATACTTGAAGCCGACCGACTCCATGATGCGCCAGCGGTCCGGCACCGGCACGAACTCGCCCACCATGTCGATCGGCGCCGGCGACACCGCGTCCGGGTTGATGACCGGGAACACCGGCGGCGGTGGCACCGGGTAGCCGGGCCGCCGGCGCGGCACCGGCGCGTTGAAGGGGTCGTAGGTCGGCGCGGCGACGACGCCCAGCATCTCGGTCCAGGCGAAGCCGGGGTCGGCCCCGGGCGCGGCATGGGCCGCCGGCGCCAGGCCGGCGGCGATGGCCAGCAGCAGCAGCTTGCGGCCCGACAGTGGCGATTGGCTGCTCATAGGCCCTCGCACACGAACTGGTCGTTGGAGTTGTTGAACGGTGCCTGCGGGCACTGCACGTACAGCAGCCGCGCTCCCAGCGGCGAGAGCTGGTCGGCGCGGATGTTGCGCGGCGCCTGGCCGATCGAGCCGCCCAGCGCGGCGGAGGCGTTGGACAGGCCGAGGAAGGCGACCAGGTCGCTCTGGTCGGTGCCGTCGCCTGAGGCAGCGACCGCGCCCACCAGCACGTTGCCGCGGTAGATCGGCACGCCGCCGCCGAACAGGGTGTAGCCCGCATTCACCCGCGGCAGGCCGGTGCAGGTGCGGGCGGCCGGCGGCGGCGGGATCGTGACCGCCTGGCCGTCGATGCGGACCTGCAACCCCGCGGTCTGCAGGTAATAGGCGATCGACGTGGCCAGCCGGGTGTACACGAGGTCGAGTTGGAGCCCGGTGTTGAACAGGCTCCAGCGCTCGATCGGCGGCGACAGCGGGCCCGGCGGCGTGTTCGGCACGCCGTCCGGGTACAGCGGCCGCTCGAGCAGGCCGATGGAGCGGCTCGAGTGCGCGGTGAGGCCGTCCGCCAGCGCATTGGGCTGGCCGAGGAAGCTGCGGAACGCGGCCAGGTACGGCGGCACGCTGGTGGTGGCCACGGTGCGCAGGTCGACCGTGCCGGCGGCCAGGTTGAGCGTGGCGTTGAAGTACTGGATCGGCTGGTTGATCGACAGCAGGTCGGCGGCGGCGTTCGGATTGGAGAAGAAGGCCGCGGTGCGCGCCTTCTGGGTGGTCACGTCGACCGCGTCCATCAGCGCGTCGCGGGTGCGCACGATCGAGAGCACGGCGCCGTTGGAGTCGGTGACCACCACCGTCTCGCCGGCCGGCGAACCCAGCGGCTTGCGCACCTGGGCACGGGTGCGCTTGGCGACCTTGATCGCCTCGATGGCGATGGTGCGGACCTCGTTGGCCGACAGCGCCGCGGCGCCGTCGGTGCCGGCGCGCGGCGGGAAGCGGTTGACGTTGTTGGCGTCGACCACCACGAAGGCGTCGAGCTCGGCCGGGTACTCGGCGGGATCCGCCGGGCGGATGCCCGACTCCGGCTGGCCGAAGGCGGTGCCGCGCTGCACGGTCGCGGTGGTGTAACCGGGCAGGGCGACGATGGCGCCGTCGGCCGGGGTCAGCGAGGCGAACGACGGCGCCGAGGCCGGGTCGCGCGCCAGCTCGTTGAACTCGGTATTGGTGTAGCGCAGCGCCAGGCCGCCGGCGGTGATCGTGTCGGCGCGCCGGTCGGTGGGCCCGGCGAAACCATAGCTGCCGGCGACGGCGATGATCTCGTCGAGGTTCGGGTCGCGGTCGAAGGCGTTGGCGTCGAGGCCGTAGATCGGGTCGGCGGCGACGCCGACCGCGCCGACCGGCACCCCGGACTTGTACAGCGAGATGCCGCCCGGATCGGCGGCCAGCCCGACCGGGGCCGGATGCGGGCCCGGCGAGGGACCGGTGCCGTTGAACGGGACATTGATGTCGGAGCAGGGCAGGTTGGCGATCTGCACGCCGAACAGCGGGCCCGAGGGCGCGAAGCCGTCGCCCGGGTTGAAGTGCTCCTGCACGATCTGGCCGGCGGTGCGCGAGGTGAAGGCATTGCCTTCGGAGGAGAAATAGACCGCGGTCAGGGCCTTGGAGATGGCGCCGAACTCGGCCGGAATGTCGAGGCCCTCGAGGCCGCCGACCAGGCCGCGCTCGGAGCTGACCCTCTGGGTGGGCGGGGCGCCGGCCATCTTGTAGGCCGCCAGCACGTTGCCCACGCGATCGCTCACCACGATGGTGGCCGGGCGGTTCTGCGCCTTGGCCTCGTTCACGGCCTGCGCAATGATCTTGCGCACGTCGTCGGCGGTCAGGAACGAATTGGCGTTGGCGCACTGCCCGGCGCAGCCGGAGTCGGAGGTTCCCGGCGTGGGCGGCGGCGGCGAGGTGCCGACCGGATCGAGCGTGTTGCTGCCCCCGCTGCACCCCGCCAGCACGAGGCCCAGTGCCACGGCCAGGCTCAAGGCGTTATGGCGTCCCATTGCGCGACCCCTCCCCAGGTGGGACCGGGCGAGGAGCGCCCCGGGTCCCTGCCGACGTCGGTGTACCCCGCGGGCACCGCTCAAACTCCCGCGCCACAGGCCCGAACAATACGCGGCGAGCCGCGTCGATTGCAACGTCGGTCGGCGCCTGGACGGTCCCGGATCGACCGTTCCACGCCGCCTAGCGCTTGGGCTCGGGCTCCCGCGCGCGGGCCTGCAGTTCGCTCAACACCAGGAATTCGGAGTCGTGGTAGCCGTGGCAGGCGATGCAGGTCGAGGCGACCTTGTCGCGCGCGCCCTCGCCGCCGTGGCACTGGCGGCAGTTGTCGATGCCGGGGATGAGGAGGTCGCTGCTGGCCTTGGAGTCGGCGGCCGCGTGGCAGTCGCCGCACTTCATGTTGGCCTCGTGCTTGGCGTGGGTGAACGCCGCCTTCGCGTACCAGATGCCGTTGACGCGCACCGGCGCCACGTACCAGGGATTCTCGGCGTCGGGGCGCAGCGCCACCGTGTGGCAGACGGTGCAGGCGCGCCCGGTGAACAGGTCCTCGCCCACCTTGCGCGACTTCTCCCGCGCCCACGCCAGCGCCTCGGCCTGCTCCTGCCTGCTCAGCGCCTGGCCCGGCCGGCGGCGCTGCTGCACCTGCGGCGGCGCGGCGGCGTCGCCATAGCCGCCCTCCAGCGCGCGCCGGGCGTAGAACTCGTCGAGCATGAACTGGATCTCGGCGATCTTGCCGTGCGGCACCTGGCGCTGCGGCTCGCGGATGTCGAAGTCGAGGCGGTGGCATTCCTGGCACATCGGCTCGAAGTCGATCGGCTTCATCGCCGCGCCGCCGGCGTCGGGTTGGTGGCAGGAGGCGCAGGACAGCACCTTCTTGCCGTCGGGCGCGTTGATGCCCTTCGGATCGAGGTGGGCGTCGTGCGGGAACTTGAGCCCGGACTGCTCCTCGATCCTCGGCGTGGCCAGGCTGGTGCGGACCGGGGCGAAGGCGCCGTTCGCGTCCCACTGCGGCAGGTTGACCGAGAACTGCGGATGCGCGTCGCCGAAGTCCTCGACGTCGCCCAGCGTGGTGGCGTTGGCGGTCTCCTGGCGCAGGTCGGAGTGGCATTCGCTGCACAGGACCTGGTCGCGGATGATCAGGCCGTCGGTGCCGTTGTGGTCGCGGTGGCAGTGCGCGCAACGCGCCTCGCCCAGCGCCGGCAGGTTGAACTTGACCGGGTCGGCGTGGGCCCGGGTGGCGGCGTGGCAGCGCGCGCAGGACTCGTCGCGCACCCAGCGGAAGGCCTTCTCGTGGCACAGGTTGCACTGCGCGCCGAAGAACTTGTGCGAGGCGGCCAGCTCGCCGGCCTGCCAGGCGTCGCGGGTCGGCAGCGGCGAGTGGGCCTCGAACGCGGCCAGCTTCTGCGAGTAGTGCGCCGCCATCGGCAGCAGCACCATCAGGCCCGCGATCAGCGTGAACAGCAGCCAGCTCGGCAGCCGCCGCGCCAGCCAGGTCTGGCCCAGCGCGGTGGGCAGGCTCTTGGCCTCGCTGGCGGCCTGCTTCTCCGCCTGGTCGATGGTCGCGACCTCGACCGCGGCGTCGAAATCGCCGCTGGGCTCGAGCAGGGTGAGGCGGGTGCCGCCGATCTCGACCTGGGTGCCGGGGCCGGCGTTGACGTTCTGGGTGGCGGCGCCGTTGACGCGCACGCCGGCGAGGATCTGCGACTCGACCTTGTACTGGCCGTTGCCCAGCGCGGTGAGGCGCGCATGCTCCAGCGCGACCTTGAGGTCGGGCACGAAGATCGCCTGGTCGGAGCCGCGGCCGACCGTGAGCATGTCGCCGTAGTGGATGTCCTCCTCGTAGGCGAC
>CAZTNB010000033.1:16698-17761 GCA_964614825.1 uncultured Gammaproteobacteria bacterium | reverse complement strand
ATCAGCCAGCGCATCGTCCGGGCCTCACCAGTAGAAGAACACGGCGATGATGTGGCCGGTCAGCGCGGCCAGCAGCGCGAACGACAACGGCACGTGGAAGTACAGCCAGATCTCCATCAGGGCCTGGAACTGGATGTCGCGCGCCACCCGCGTGGCCAGCGCCTTCTTGCGCGACAGCAGGTCGAGCAGCTTGCGCAGGGCCTCGGACTGCTTGTCGTCGCCGCGCCCGGCGGCGAGGAAGTCGACCATCGCGAACATGGTCGGCATCTCGCGCGTGGACGGCTCCTTGGGCTTCTCGGCCAGGTTCTCGCGCGCGGCGAGGATCTCGCGCAACTGCGCCAGGGCCTGCTCGGAACCGTCGCGCGAGTTGAGCTGGGCCCAGACGCCGCCGCCCAGGCGCGTCTTCTCGATCGAGCGCAGCACGATCGCGTGCAGCTTGCGGTCGACGCTGTCGGCCAGGGCCAGCGCGTTCTGGTCGATCTCCTTGATCTCGTCGAGCATCGACTGCCGGGTGACGCTCTCGCGGTTGCGCGTCATCAGGTGCGGGTAGCGCAGGTAGGCGTAGACGCCGAAGAAGCCCGAGAAGATCACCGCGATCATCAGCACCAGCGCCAGCGTGTGCAGGTTCCAGCCGACCTGGAAGCCCGAGTGCAGGAACGCGACCAGGAGCAGCGCCGTGCCCAGGTACACGTGGGCCGAGAGCCAGCCGC
Organism: uncultured Gammaproteobacteria bacterium; assembly: GCA_964614825.1. Taxonomy (GTDB): domain Bacteria; phylum Pseudomonadota; class Gammaproteobacteria; order Xanthomonadales; family Ahniellaceae; genus JAGOEZ01. The sequence goes on along the minus strand of CAZTNB010000033.1, from coordinate 17,051 downwards.
GCAGCGAGCCGACGCGGTTGGAGTACGTGCGCTTGCGGATGCCGAACAGCATCAGCCAGAAGATCAGCAGCGCGCCGATCGTGCCCAGCGTGTAGCCGAGCCAGGTGCCGCCGTTGGGCGGCCCGATCGGCTCGTGCAGGCCGTAGGCGACGAGCGAGCCCAGCAACAGCACCAGCGCCACCCAGAGGTAGCGGTTGCGGGCGTGGGTGAGGAAGCTCTGGTGCACGGCCTAGGCGCCCCACGCCCATGTAGGAGCGCATCTCAAGCGCGACCGCGGACGGCGAACGGGCCCTCCGGCGGGAGCGTGGGGAGCGGGGCGCCGGTCGCGCAGGCGCGGCGCCCCGCGGGGGCGC
>CAZTNB010000033.1:0-16688 GCA_964614825.1 uncultured Gammaproteobacteria bacterium | reverse complement strand
GCATGAGATGCGCTCCTACGGGGGCGTCGCGACCGGGGGCGCTCATCTCAACGCCGCGACTGCGCATACTGCGGGAACTCCTCGGGCGAGATGCGGATCGCCGCGCCGGTGGGGCAGGCGCGCACGCAGGCGGCGCCGCCGGGCAGGTCCTTGCACATGTCGCACTTGACCGCCTTCTTCTCCTCCTGCGGGCCGTCCTTGCTCTTCTTCTTGTACGGCGCCTCGCCCGGGCCCGGGCCGGCGCCGAACAGCAGCCACGCCAGCAGGCCGGGCTTCTTCTTCGCCTTGCCGGTGAGCTTGATCACGCCGTAGGGGCAGTTGCGCTCGCAATTGCCGCAGCCGATGCAGTTGTCGGCGATGAACACCTCGCCGTTGGGCGCGCGATGGATCGCGTCCGGCGGGCAGTCCTTCATGCAGTGCGGGTGCTCGCAGTGCCGGCACGAGGTCGGCACGTGCACGTCGTCGAAGGTGGGGCCGGCCTCGCGGCGCAGGCGCGAGGTGCCGCCATGGGTCTCGGCGCAGGCCTTCTCGCAGTTGTCGCAGCGCACGCACAGCGATTCGTCGATCAGCAGGATGTCGGTGGCCTCGCCCGCGCCCTGGCCGATCAGGAAGGTGATGATGTCGCCGCCCGAGGGCATCGACTGCATCTGCAGGTTGGCCGCGGTGCGCTGGCGGTACTCCGACTGCAGGCGCAGGCGCAGCACCGGGTTGCGCGCCACCAGCTTCTTGAACGCCACGCCGTCGAGGCGCACGGTCTCGGTGGCGATGGCGGCCCTGGCGGTGGCGGTGCGCTTGCCCTCGCCCAGCAGCGCCATCTCGCCGACGTAGTTGCCGGCCGGCACGTAGGACAGCACCACTTCCTTGCCGCCGATGGTGCGCGAGATGGTCAGCGAGCCGACCCGCACCAGGTGCAGGCAGTCGCCGACCTCGCCCTCGTTGAACACGACGTCGCCGGCCTTGTAGCGCTGGATGGTGGCGCTGTCGACCACGTCGGCGATCTGCTCGTAGCTGGCCTCGGGCGCGAAGCGGGTCTGGATCGCGCGGGCGATGAACACCTTGTCGATGTCCTTCTTGACCGCGTCGACCGAGGCGATCAGGCGGATCATGGAGCGGCGCGGGGTCTCGATCAGCACGCAGTTGTTGCCGGCGACGACGGTGGCCGAGCGGCGCCGGCCCGAGATCAGGCTCATCTCGCCGAAGAACTCGCCGCGGCGCAGGCCGACCTGGCGGTTGCCGTCGAGCTGCACGAAGACCTCGCCCTCGACGATCGTATAGAACGTGTTGGTGTAGTCGTTGCGCTGGAACAGCACCTCGCCCGGCTGCGGCACCCGGATGGTGGAATCGAGCATGAATTCGCGCAGCTGCAGCGGGGTGATGTGCGAGAGCACCTTGACGTTCTTCTGGATGCGCTCGAGCGCCGCGGTGACGCTGGTGAAGCCGGGCATCGGCTGGAACTTCTCGCGCAGCAGCGGCTCGTCGGCCGGCTCCACGCTGCGGCCGAGGATGTACTCGACCACCTCGTAGCCCTGGTTCATCGCCTGCTTGATCAGCGGGTAGCCGCCGAGCGCGCCGACGATGTACAGGCCCTTGACGTTGGATTCGTACTGCGGGCTGATCGCCGGCACCGCGGCCGGGTCCTTGTTCGGGAACACCACGCCCCAGCTCTCGACCACCTGGCGCGGCGCGGTGGCGCCGAGGCGCCCGATCACCCGGTCGAGCAGGATCTGCGCCTTGCCGTCCTTGGTGGCGAGGATCATGCGGCCCTTCTTGCGCGAGCCCTGCGGCAGCAGGTCGACGCGCTCCGGCGCCGAGTTGTAGTAGCACTCGACGCGACCGTCCTCGATCGCCTTGAGGATGCCCTGCTCGTTGCCCTTCTTGGCCCGCGCGAACTCGTCCTTGCGGTTGATGATCACGACCTGGTTCTGCTTGGCCAGCGCGATCGCGTTCTCGATCGCGGCATCGCCGGCGCCGACCACCACGATGGTCTCGCCCTCGTACTCGTCCGGGTCGTCGAGCTGGTACTGCACGATGGGCAGGTCCTCGCCCGGCACGCCCAGCTTGCGGATGTTGCCCTGCAGGCCGATCCCCAGCACCACGAACTCGGCCTCGAAGCTGGCGCCGTTGCCGCAGGTCAGGGTGAAGCCGTTGGCGCCCTTCTGGATCTTCTCGACCTCATGGCCGAACTTGACGTTGGTGTTGAGCCTGGCGATGCCCTCGTTCCAGCCGTCGAGGATCGACTCGCGGCTGCCGGCCTTGAAGGGCAGGGGCGAGCGCAGCGGCAGGATGCCGGGCTCGTCCATGACGTGCTTGCCCTTCTGGTAGCGGTAGATCGTGTACGAGAGATACGGCGAGGCCTCGAGCAGCACGTGCGAGACGCCGAGCTCGGCGGCATGCGCGGCGGCGCTCTTGCCGCCCGGGCCGGAGCCGACGATCGCGATCTTGAAGCGCTCCGCCATCTCATCCGCGCTCGCAGGAGGGGATTCGCGCCGCGTCCCTGGCGCAGCATGCCGGGACGCCCGCGATGCCGGCGATGATAGCCCAGCGTCGCGGGGGCAAGGCAATGGACCGCCGGCGCCCCGGCGCCGGCATGCCGCGGATGCGAATCGATTCGCGCCCGCGCCCGGCCGCGCCGCGTCCTTGCGCGCTTCGTGGGTTGACTATGGCGCGGCGCCCGCTTCGGTCGCGGGCCCGGCGTGGCGGTCCATCCAGGCGTAGAACTCGCGATGCCACAGCAGCGAGGCCTGCGGCCGCAGGATCCAGTGGTTCTCGTCGGGGAAGACCACGATGCGCGTGGGCACGCCCTTGCCGGTCAGCGCGCCATAGAGGTTGATGCCCTGCGACACCGGCACGCGGAAGTCCTTTTCTCCGTGCAGCACCAGGGTCGGCGTCTGCATCGCCGGCACCCGCCGGCTCGGCGACCAGCGGTCGAGTTCCACCGGATCGGTCCACGGCGCGTTGCCATAACTGGTCGGGCGGTCCCAGGTCGAATCGGAGGCGAACTGGCCGGAGAGGTCGAACACCCCGGCGTGCACGATCGCGGCGCGGAAGCGCGGGCTCATGCCGGTCACCAGCGCGGTCAGGTAGCCACCGTAGGAGCCGCCGGCCAGCACCGCGCGGCCGGCATCGACGTCGTCGCGCGCCGCCAGCACGTCGAGCAGCGCGAGCACGTCGGCCGCCGGCTTCTCGCCGTGGTTGCCGAGGATCGAATCGGCGTAGGCCTGGCCCTGGCCCATCGAGCCGTGGAAGTTGGGGATCGCCACCAGCCAGCCGCGCGCGGCGAACACCTGCGCGTTCCAGCGGTAGCTGAAGAAGTCGACCCAGCTGGTGAACGGCCCGCCGTGGGCGAGGACCAGCGGCGGGTACCTGCGGCCGGCACGGTAGTCGGGCGGATAGACCAGCCACGACTGCACGCGGTCGCCGCCGGCGCCGGCGTAGTCGAAGCTCTCGACCCTGCCCATGGCGATGCCGGCGAGCAGGCCGTCGTTGAACGCGGTGAGGCGGCGCTCGCGCCCACCGGCGACCGGGTCGTGGCGGTGCAACTCGGCCGGGTGCTTGAAGTCCTGCCGCAGGAACACCACGCCATCGTCGACCCGATCGAGTCCGTCGATGCTGCCGCCCGCGACCACGCGCCGGGCCTGGGTGCCGCTGAAATACGCGCTGTAGAGGTCGGTCCTGCCGTCGCGCTCGGCGCTGAACCAGGCGCTGCGGCCGTCGGCGCCGACGATCCAGCCGGCCTTGGAGGCATCGAGCGCGGCGGCGATCTCGCGCTCGCGCCGCGGCGTGCGCTCGAGCAGGATCAGGCGGGTGAAGTCCGAGCCGGTCGCGGCGCGCGGATTGCGCCCGAACAGCAGGTCGTGGCCGCGCGGCCCGTACACCGGGCGCAGGTCGGCGCCGGGGCTGTCGGGCGTGAGGTTGGTGGTCGCGCCGCTCTCGCGCTGCAAGGCGTAGATGTCGAAATCGAGCTCGCGATGCGGCGCCGGCGTGTCGTTGGCCGAGTAGGCGATCTCGGCGCCGTCGGCCGACAGGTCCCACTCGAAGCCCTCCAGGCCGGTGATGCGGTCGAAGCCGGGCATCAGGTCGCGCACCGAACCGTTGGCGGTGTCGAGCTCGAACAGGTGCGGGACCAGCCCGTCGGTCATGTACTTGTCCCAGTAGCGCAGCAGCCGCGACTCGCTGATGCGGGCCTGGGTCTTGTCGGCCTTCTGCGCCTCGGCGCGCGCCTTGACCTCGGCGAAGCGCGCGTCGAGGCCGGGGTAGGTCAGTGCCTCGAACACCAGGCGCCGGCCATCGGGCAGCCAGCGCGCCTTGCGCACCGCCACCGGCAGCTGCGCCAGCGGCTGCGGCTCGCCGTCGCCGACGCGCAGCGCCCACAGCTCGGCCGGCTGGCCCTCGCGCGTGAGCAGGAAGCCCAGGCGGCCGTCGCGGCTCCAGAACGGCGCGGTCGCGCTGCCGCTGCCGCCGGCCACGCGCCGCGCGGTGCCGCCCGCCGCCGGCACCAGCCACAGGTCGGTGTCGTTGGTGTTGGCCTCGACGTCGTAGCGCGTGACCGCGAACGCGACCCAGCGGCCGTCGGCCGAGACCGCCGGCTGGGCGATGCGCTGCAAGGCCCACAGGTCGTCCACGGCGAGGCCGCGGGTCGCCGCGCCGGCGGCGCCGCAGGCCAGCAGCAGGAGGCAGGAAATCAGCGGTCGTCGCATCGGAGCTCCGGTGTGGCTGGGCGTGAAGGGCGCGGCAAGACGCGTGCGCAATCGGGTCGCCATGGGTGGTTCGGCTCGCCGTGGCTACCGAACCTGCATAGAATCGATGCCTGTGCGCAGCCCGCCGATCGCATGACCGCATTCTACCGACGCCTGGGTGAGGGCCTGCCGGAACGCCGTGCGCCGGGCGCCGATGCCTTCAGCACCGAGTCGCGCCAGTTGCGCCAGTGGATCGCGGCGTTGCCGCTGGCCAACGCCAGCGCCACCGCCCGCCAGCTCTACCAGGCCCTGCGCGCGATCAACCGCCTGCGCATCGATCCGCAGGAACGCCTGGCCGCGCTCGAAGCCCTGCGGCGCCCGGTGTCGCAGATCGCCGACAACGTCGATCGCCAGATCGTCGGCTCGACCTTCCCGCTGCCGCCGGCCAAGGCCCAGCTCGGCACGGTGGCGCGCGACTTCCAGGAGGAGATGGCGCTGGGCTACCGCATCGCGCTGCTCGACCTGGTCGGCGCCGAGGGCAAGATCCCGTTCCTGCGCGCGAAGTCGGTGACGCTGGCGCTGGAACGCGCCATCAGCCACCTGGGCGGGCAGTTGTCCAAGGCCTACCTGCTGTACGCCACCCCGCCGGCGGGCCTGTGGCTGGCCCTGCACGATCTCTACCGCACGGCGCAATGGCTCAAGCTCGAGGACAAGACGGTCGAGGACCCGGAGCTGGGCGGCGCCGACGTCGGCCCGCGCTGGAGCTACCTGCACGCCTTGCTGCTGGCGATCTCCAATCCGTACCGGCTGGCGCAGAAGGACATCCACGAGGCCTGGATGGTCACCCGCGCCTGGGCCCGCATGGCGCAACTGCGCAGCGGTCCGGCCGGCGAACATGCCTACGCGATCCCGCTGGACGAGGATCGCGGGCCCGGTTACCTGCCCGAGGAACGCTCCAGCGAGGCGGGCGCGGTGCTGTACTTCGACACCACGCCGCTGGAGCGCGAGCTGGAGCGGCAGTTGAGCCTGGTCGGCGGCGTCTCGGGCCCGATCAGCTTCCGCCTCAAGGGCGCGGCGGCGGTGGCGGTGGAGCCGCAGCTGATCCGCCGCATCATGCAGAGCTGGACCCCGCTGGCCAGCCGCAACCACGTGCGCCTGCCGGCCGGACACCTGCTCGATACCCTGGTCGGATTGCACGCGATCCATTATTTCCTCGCCGGCGAGCTCGATTTCGAGAACTTCGTGCGCCGCGCCTGCGGGCCGGCCGTGCACCTTTCCGACCGCGACCGCGCCGCGGCGTGGACCGCGCAGGGCCTCGAGTTCACCCGGCCGGAGGTCTATCGCGCCCGCGTCATCGACCAGAGCCTCGGCGGCTACCGCATCGAGTGGGACCGCGCCGACGCGGTGCGCGCGCGGGTGGGCGAGATCGTGGCGGTGGCCCAGGCCGAGGACGAGGGCGAGGAGCGCGACTGGATGATCGGCATGATCCGCTGGCTGCGCATCGCGCCGGAAGGACGGGTCGATGCCGGCATCGAGCTGCTGGCCCGGCAGGCGCGCGCGGCGGTCCTGCGCACGCTCGACGGCCAAGGCCATCCCAAGCCGCCGGTGCGCGCGATCCGCCTCGAGGCCATGCGCGGCGCCGACGGCGAGATCCGCCCCTACAGCGTGGTGGCGCCCAGCGTGCTCGAGCGCGGGGCGCTGCGCTACGAGCTGGTGATCGCGCCCGAGCGCTACGCCGAGCGCGACACCGCCGAGCTGGTGGAGATGACCGGCATCGCCGTGCTCGAGCAGAGCGGCACCTACCTGCGGCTGGCGCCGCGCGCCGCCGGCGGCGCGGCCTGAGCCGGATGAGCACGGTCCCCGACCTGCTGCACGCGCGCCGCCGCACGCGCCCGGTGCGCATCGGCGCGGTGACCATCGGCGGCTGCGCGCCGGTGGTGGTGCAGTCGATGACCAACACCGACACCGCCGACGTGGCCGGCACGGCGAAGCAGGTCGCGGAACTGGCGCGCGCCGGCTCCGAGCTGGTGCGCATCACCGTCAACACGCCCGAGGCCGCCGCGGCGGTGCCGCGCATCCGCGAGCGACTGGACATGATGGGCGCCTCGGTGCCGCTGATCGGCGACTTCCACTACAACGGCCACCAGTTGCTGGCCGGCGAACCCGCCTGCGCGCAGGCGCTGGCCAAGTACCGGATCAATCCCGGCAACGTCGGCTTCGGCCACAAGCGCGACGCGCAGTTCGCCGCCATCGTCGAGACCGCCGCGCGCCTGGGCAAGGCCGTGCGCATCGGCGCCAACTGGGGCTCGCTGGACCAGGCCATGGTGGCGCGGCTGATGGACGAGAACCACCAGCGCGCGGAACCCTGGGACGCCGGCCGGGTGGCGCGCGAGGCGCTGATCCGCTCGGCCCTGGACTCGGCCGCGCGCGCGGTCGAGCTGGGCTTGCCGGCCGATTCGATCGTGGTCTCGTGCAAGGTCAGCGGCGTGCAGGAGCTGATCGCGGTGTACCGCGAGCTGGCCACGCGCTCGGACTTCGCCCTGCACCTGGGCCTCACCGAGGCCGGCATGGGCAGCAAGGGCATCGTGGCCTCGAGCGCGGCGCTGGCGGTCCTGCTGGCCGAGGGCATCGGCGACACCATCCGCATCTCGCTCACCCCGGAGCCGGGCGAATCGCGCACGCGCGAGGTGATCGTGGCGCAGGAACTGCTGCAGACCATGGGCTTGCGCGCCTTCACGCCGCTGGTCACCGCCTGCCCGGGTTGCGGCCGCACCACCAGCACGTTCTTCCAGGAGCTGGCGCGCACGGTGCAGGACCACGTGCGCGCGCGCATGCCGGAATGGCGGGTGCGCTACGACGGCGTGGAGAACCTCACGCTGGCGGTGATGGGCTGCGTGGTCAACGGCCCCGGCGAATCCAAGCACGCCAACATCGGCATCAGCCTGCCCGGCACCGGCGAGGCGCCGACGGCGCCCGTGTTCATCGACGGGCAGAAGGCCATGACCCTGCGCGGCGAGGGCATCGCGCAGGAATTCGTCGGCGTGATCGAGGACTACGTCGCGCGCAAGTTCGCCCAGCGCGGCGGGTAGGCGCCGCGGCACCGGCGACTCAGCGCGGCCCGGACTCCGGCGCGATCTCGGGATCGGTGACCGCGCGCCGCGCCAGCCGCGCCTCGCGCCGGGCGATGTAGAAGTTGGAACCGAAGATCACCGCCGCGCCGATCACGGTCCAGCGGTCCATGGTCTCGTCGAACAGCAGCCAGGCCAGCAGCGCCACCACCGGCAGCTGCACGAAGCTGATCGGCGCGATCACCGAGGCGTCGGCGAGGCGGTTGGCACGGGTCCAGCACATGTGCGAGACGGTGCCGAAGAAGCCCGCCGCCGCGACCCAGCCCCACGAGGCCAGGGTGGGCCACTGCCAGACGGTCAGCGCGGGCAACAGCGACAGCGGCACCCAGATCAGCGTGGTCCACAGCACGATCGCGTCGGGCGGCTCGGTGCGCGACAGGAACTTGATGCTGATCGCCACCATCGCGCTCAGCGCCGCCGCGGTCAGCGCCACCAGCGAGCCGAAGGTGAATTCGTGGCCGAACGGCCGCACGATCACCAGCACGCCGAGGATGCCGATCGCCACCGCGGTCCAGCGCCGCGCGCGCACCACTTCGCCCAGCACCAGCACGGCGCCGATGGTGATGAAGATCGGCGTGGCGTAGGACAGCGCCACCGCCTGCGCCAGCGGCAGGTTCACGATGGCCCAGAAGCCGCACAGCATCGACACGATGCCGATCACGCAGCGGGTCAGGTACAGGCCCAGCTTGTCGGTACGCAGGATGCCGGTGCCGTGGCGGACCAGCAGCGGCAGCGCGAACACGAAGCCGAACACGTTGCGGAAGAACGCGATCTCGAACGGGTGCAACTGGTGCGAGGCATAGCGGATCGTGATCGCCATCACGCCGAACAGCGTGGCGCTGGCCGTCATCAGCAGCACCGCGCGGGTCAGGTTCTGGTGCGCGGTGCGGCCATCGAGGCCCGGCGCCGCCGGTCGTGCCTCAGCCATCGGGGTCGCTTAGCGCGAGGTAGGAGCGCATCTCATGCGCGACCGCGGAATCGGGGGTCGCCGCAACATGCACGTCCGCGGTCGCGCATGAGATGCGCTCCTACAGGGCACGGCCCGGCAGCCCCTGGCACGCTCACGCGCGGCCCGCGAACTCGCCGGTCTCGGTGCTGACGCGGATGCGCTCGCCGGTGGTGATGTACTCCGGCACCTGGATCTCGATGCCGGTGCTGAGCCTGGCCGGCTTGGGCCGCTTGGTCGCGGTCGCGCCCTTGAGCTCGGGTGCGGTGTCGACCACGTCGAGCTCGACCTGCGCCGGCAACTGCAGGCTGATCGGGCGCTCGTCCTTGAGCATCACGTGGCAGTTCTCCAGTCCCTCGCTGATGTAGCCGGCGGCGTCGCCGACCAGCGCGGGGTCGAGCGCGTACTGCGTGTAGTTCTCCACGTCCATGAACACGTAGGCGTCGCCGTCCTTGAACGAGTACGTCACCTGGCGCCGCTCGAGGTCGACCTCGACCAGGTCGTCGTCGGCGCGCAGGCTCAGGTCGAGCTTGTTGCCGCCGGGCACCGCGTTGAGGATGAAGCGATAGGTCGTGTTGCCGCCGCGGGCGGTGGGCGCGCTGCGCTCGAGGTCGCGCACCACCCACACGGAACCGTTGTGTTCGATCACGTTGCCGCGCTTGACTTCGTAGGCTTTCATCGTCGTCTTTCGGTTGCGGAGGCCCTGGAGGGGCGCATCAGTTGCGTTCCCGCGGAGGCGGGTTCACCTGGCCTGCATGCGCACGGCGCCATCGAGGCGCAGCGTCGAGCCATTGAAATAGCGGTTGACGAGGATGTGCGCCACTGCGGCGGCGAACTCGCCCGGCTCGCCCATCCGCGACGGGAACGGCACCGAGGCGCACAAGGCGTCGTAGGCCGCCTGCGGCATGCCTTCGGCCATCGGGGTGAGGAAGATGCCCGGCGCCACCGTCATCACGCGGATGCCGAAGCGCGCCAGTTCGCGCGCCATCGGCAGGGTCATGCCGACCACGCCGCCCTTGGAGGCGCTGTAGGCGGCCTGGCCGACCTGGCCCTCGAAGGCGGCGATCGAGGCCGTGTTGACGATCACGCCGCGCTCGCCGTCCGCGCCGGGCGCGTTGAGCTGCATCAGCGCGGCTGCCGCCTTGGCCACGTTGAAGCTGCCGACCAGGTTCACCCGCACCGTGGTCTCGAACTGCGACAGCGGCATGGGGCCGTCCTTGCCCAGCACGCGCCCGGCGCCGAGGATGCCGGCGCAGCTGACCGCGACGTTGAGGCCGCCCATGGCCGCGGCCGCGGCCGCGACCGACTGGCGCACGCCTTCCTCGCTGGCGACGTCGGTGCGGAAATAGTGCGCGCCCAGTTCGGCGGCGGCGGCCTGGCCCTTGTCGTCGTTGACGTCGAACAGCGCGACCGCGCCGCCCTGCGCGCGCAGGTGGCGGGCGACGGCGAGGCCCAAGCCGGAAGCGCCGCCGGTGACGACGGCCTTGACCTGGTTGAGTTCCATGGGGTGGTCCGCGGGGGAAAAACGGGCGCGGATTGTAGCCGATCGCCCGCTTCCCGGCGCCCTCGCGGGCGCCGCGGGCTCAGAGTTCGCGCAGGTAGAAGCGGTTGCAGCCGAAGTGGCCGGTCGCCCCCATCGGCCCGTCGATGCGGGTGAAGCCGGTGCGCTCGTACAATTTCTGCGCCGCGTCCATGCCGCGCAGGGTCTCGAGGTAGCAGCGGCGGAAGCCGAGCGTGCGCGCCGCCTCCAGGCACCACGCCATCAGCGCCGCGCCGGCACCCAGGCCGCGCAGCTCCGGCAGGAAGTACATCTTGCGCAGTTCGCACACCTCGGGATCGCCGCCCTCGAGCGGGGCCACGCCGCCACCGCCGCAGACCCGGCCGTCGCGCTCGACCACGAAGTACGCGCAGCGCGGCCGCGCGTAGGCGGCCGCCATGTGGTCGACCTCCGGGTCGTTGATGGCGAAGCCGGGACCGCTGGCGCCGAACTCGGGCATCACGGTGCGGATGATGCCGGCGACCGCGGCGTCGTCGGCGGGCAGGATGGGGCGGATCGAGAACGGTGGCGTGGACATGCCGCCGATGATAGTGCGAGTGGTTGTTCGCGGGCAGGAGGCACAACGCTACTGGGTCCCGGCTTGCGCCGGGATGACGCCATTCGAATGGCGCGGGCCCATCGACGACGCAGTGCGGCCCCCATGCGTCATCCCGGCGCAAGCCGGGACCCGGTAGCGCGGCCTTGCCGTCGGCGAAGCCGCCGCCCCGCGACGGGCAACGCTACGGCAGCATCGGCGGATTGCGTCGCGCGTACTCGGCCAGGTCGTCGGGCGACACCGGCCGCGAGAACAGGAAGCCCTGCGCCAGGCTCGCGCCGTTGAGCAGCAGGAAGGCGCGCTGCTGCTCGGTCTCCACGCCCTCGGCGGTGACGATGAGCCCGAGGCTCTGCGCGATGCGGATCACCGCCTCGCAGATCGCCGAATCGGCGGCATTGCGCGGGATGCCCTGCATGAAGGTGTGGCTGATCTTGAGCCCGTCGAAGGGCAGCTGGCGCAGGTAGTTGAGCGCCGAATAGCCCTCGCCGAAGTCGTCGATCACCAGCCGCACGCCCAGGTCCTTGAGCGCCTCGAAGGTGCGCAGCGCATCCGGCACGTCGTCGACCAGCACGCGTTCGGTCACCTCCAGCTCCAGCGACTCGCCCGGCAGGCCGGCCTCGGCCAGCGCGTCGGCCACGATCTCGGGCAGGCTTTCGCTCAGGAACTGCCGGTACGACACGTTGACCGCGAGCCGCGGGATCGCGATGCCCGCGTCGTGCCAGGCCCGCACCTGGCGGCAGGCCTCCTTCAGCACCCAGGCGCCGATGCGCACGATGTCGCCGGTGTTCTCCGCGTGGGCGATGAACAATCCCGGCGCCGGCTCGCCCAGCACGCGGTTGCGCCAGCGCAGCAGCGCCTCGGCGCCCACCGTGCGGCCGGAGGCGAGGTCCACCTGCGGCTGGTACACGAGGTGGAACTCGTTGTTGTCCAGCGCGCGGCGCAGCTGCGTCTCGATCAGCAGGCGCTCGGTGAGGCTGCGCGCGAGTTCCGGCGAGAACGGCTGCCACTTGTTGCGGCCGCGGCGCTTGGCCTCGAACATCGCCACGTCGGCGTGGTTGATCAATTGCTGGATGCTGTTGCCATCGTCGGGATAGCGCGCCAGCCCGACCGACGCGGTGATGGTGAAGTCCTCGCCGGCGTAGGTGAAGGGCCGGGCGAAGGCGTTGGTGATGCGATCGGCCAGCGCGCCGGCGGCACCGCCGGCCGCGCCGCCGGGCAGGGTCACCATGAACTCGTCGCCGCCGAAACGGGCCACCATCGCGTCGCCGCCGGCCAGGTCCTTGAGGCGCTGCGCGGCGGCGATCAGCAGGCCGTCGCCGGCCGGATGGCCCAGCAGGTCGTTGATCACCTTGAAGCGGTCGAGGTCGATGTACAGCAGCGCCGGCCCGGCGCCCGGCAGCGCATCGTCGATGGTGCGGGTCAGGGTGCGCAGCAGGGCGTCGCGGTTGGCCAGGCCGGTCAGCGGATCGGTCAGGGCCTGGCGCCGCAGCTGCTCCTCCTGGATGCGGCGCACCGTGACGTCCTGGATCGTGCCGGTGAGCCCCAGCGCGTTGCCGCCGTACTGCAGCGGGCGGCCGATCACGCGCACCCAGCGGCGCTGGCCGCGGGTGGTCGCGAGGCGCAGTTCCAGGTCGAAGCTGGCGCCGCTGCGGCGCAGCTCCGCCACCGCTTCCTGCAGGCGATCGGCGCCGCTGGCGCCGAAGCGCGACAGCATCAGCGGCCAGTCCGGGGCGGTGCCCTCGGCGACGTCGAGCAGGCGGTGCACTTCCTCGGTCCAGACCAGCCCGCCGTCGAAGTAGTGCTCCCACGCGCCGATGCTGGCCAGCGCCTGCACCTGGCGGAACAGCTGCGATTGCCGGTGCGGCACGGTGACGTCGGTGAAGAAGCAGAACACCTGGAACGGGCTCGCGTGGCCGGGCAGGAATTGCGGCACCACGGAGCAGGTCACCCAGCGCAGGCCGGCCTCGCCGGGGCGCGCATAGCCGACCAGCGTGGTCGGGATCGCGGCGCGGGTGCTGAACGCGCGCTGGTGCGGCAGCTGGCCCGGGCCGATGCGGCGTCCGGCCTCGTCGACCACGGTCCAGCCCTCGGGGCGCATCTGCCGCTGTTCCATGGCGCCGCGCGCCAGGCCGAACATCGCGGCCGCGGCCGGATTGGCGGCCACGATGCGGTCCTGCGCGTCGATCACGACCACGCCGGTATCCACCGTCTCGAGCAGCAGGCGGTAGCTCTGCTCGGAACTCTGCAGCGCGAACTCGGCCTGCTTGCGCACGGTGATGTCGCGCGCCACGGCCACGATGCGCTTTTCGTTGCCGTCCTCGAACGCGTTGGAATGCACCTCGACCGGGAAGCGGGTGCCGTCGCGGCGGGTGTTCTGCGCTTCCACGGTGACGGTCTGGCCCAGGCGGAAGGTGCGCCAGACCTCGTCCATGTGGTCGGGGGGCAGGTCCGGGTTGAGGTCGTTGACGCTGAGCTTGCGCAGTTCCTCGAGCGGGTAGCCGTAGACCTGCTCGGCGGTGCGGTTGGCGTCGAGCACGCGGCCCTGGCGGTCGTGCACCGTCACCGCGTCGGGCACCGCGTCGAGCAGGCTGCGGTAGCGGGACTCGATCGCGCCGACGCCGCGGCCCAGCCGCACGAGCTGCTCGCGCAGGCGTTGCAGTTCGCGGGCGGCAGGGGCCTGGGGATCGAGCGCGGCGAGGGCGGCGGAAGCGCGCGCGATGGCCTCGTCGCAGGCCTGGATCAGGCTGGCGCGCGACGGCAGTTCGCCGCTGGCGGCATCGCTGGACCGCTTCATGCCCCTGTCTCGCGGTGCCCGGACCCGACGCCGCGTGGAGCGGGGTGGGCTTGGACGCGCCCAGCATAGCACCGGCCCGGCAACGCCTCAGGCCAGCGCCTTGCCCACCCGTGAACCGTTGTCACGGCCCAGCTGGCCGCTGATCCAGCGCCCGGTCTCGACCAGCGCGTCGAGGTCGACGCCGGTGGCCATGCCCAGGCCATGCAGCAGGTAGACCACGTCCTCGGTGGCGACGTTGCCGGTGGCGCCGCGCGCGTAGGGGCAGCCGCCGAGCCCCGCCACCGAGGCGTCGGCCACCCGCACGCCGGCTTCGAGGCAGGCATACAGGTTGGCCAGCGCCTGGCCGCGGGTGTCGTGGAAGTGCACGGCCAGCGCCGCCATCGGCACCTGCGCCGCCACCGCCAGCAGCATCGCCCGTGCCTTGCCCGGCGTGCCCACGCCGATGGTGTCGCCGAGCGAGATCTCGTAGCAGCCCAGCCGGTGCAGCGCCTGCGCGACGCGCACCACGTCGCCCAGCGGCACCTCGCCCTGGTAGGGGCAGCCGAGCACGGTGGAGACGTAGCCGCGCACGCGCAGCCCCTCGGCGCGCGCGCGCTCCATCACCGGCGCGAAGCGCTGCAGCGACTCGTCGATGGAAGCGTTGATGTTCTTGCGGTTGAAGGCCTCGGAGGCGGCCGAGAACAGCGCCACCTCGCGCACGCCCACCGCCAGCGCGCGCTCCAGGCCCTGCAGGTTCGGCACCAGCACCGGATAGGCCACGCCCGGCCGCTTGCGCACGCCGACGTAGACCTCGGCCGCGTCGGCCAGCTGCGGGATCCATTTCGGGCTGACGAAGCTGGTCGCCTCCACCGTGCGCAGGCCGGTGGCGGCGAGCCGCTCGATCAGCTCGATCTTGGTCGCGGCGGGAACGATCTGCTTCTCGTTCTGCAGCCCGTCGCGCGGGCCCACCTCGACGATGCGTACCTGGTCGCTCACGGCCCGTCGCCGTCCCGCGCCTGCTGCGCCAGCAGCTCGCGCTCGAAGTCGGCCGCGGTCCACGCGCTGCGCTCGAGCAGCGTGGCCTTGTCCTCGAACAGGTCGTGCGCGGCGAGCACCTGCGCGATGCGTGCGCGGTCGCCCTGCACGTACACCTGCAGCCCGTCCTCCGACTTGAGCACGGTGCCGTCGATCTTGCGCGCGAGGACCAGGCGCGCCACGGCGTCGTCGTCGATGTCGTACAGCCGCAGCCGGTCGCCGCGGATCTCGTAGCGCAGCAGCACGAAGGTCTTGTCGGGCTGCGTGGCCACGCCGGGCACCGGCCCGAACTCGTACACCGGCTTGAGCGCGAGGTCGGACACCACCACGTAATCCTTGCGCGCCACCCGGGCGAAGTTGGTCGGCACGTGCACGGCCTTCACCGGGCCACCGCGCTCGGCCTGGTCGAGCAGCAGCACGCGGCAACCCGCGTCGACCTCGATCGCGGCGTCCTCCAGCTTGCCGTCGTCGTCATGCGCGATCCACAGGCCGCGCCAGCGCGTGTCGCAGCTGTCGAGCGCGTCGCCGGGCGGCGACTCGAAGCGGGTGGCGCTGCAGCCGGCGAGGCCCAGCAGCGCGAGGGCGGCGAGTGCGAACGCGCGTGCCCTGCGCCTGCCGTCCGGGCGGCCGCGCACGCGGCTCATGGCGCCGCCTCGAAGCGCACCAGCACCGCGTCGGCCTCGACGAAGGCGCCGGTTTCCGCCGGCAGCGCGGCAATGGTCGCCGCGCGCGGCGCGCGCAGGGTGATCTCCATCTTCATCGCCTCCATCACCAGCAGCTCCTGGCCCTCGACCACCTGCGCGCCGGCGGCGATCTTCACCGCCACGATGCGGCCGGGCATGGGCGCACTCAAGTGGTTGCTGCCACCCTCGGCCGCCGCCTCGAAGGCGAAGGGGCGCAGGCGGGCGAAGCGCCAGCGGCGGTCGCCGTCGTGCACGGTGACCGCGGCCGGGTCGACCCAGGCCTGCCAGTGGCGCGGCACGCCGTCCTCGCGCAGCACCAGCCGCTCGCCGTCCAGGCGCGCGCCCTCGATGCGGGCGTGGTGGCTGCCGGCATCGAGGCGGTAGTCGCCGCCGTGGCCGTGCGCCGCCACCTCCAGCCTGTGCTCGCGGTACGACAGGCACTCGAGGCGCTTGCCCGGATGGCCCAGGCGCCAGGCGTCGGCGCGCGCCCACGGCGACCAGCGGTCGGCCTGCGCCAGCGCCAGCCGCGGCACGCGCGCTTCCTCCTCCAGCAGCGCGGCCGTGGTCGCCGCCCACAGGGCCGATTGCGGCACCGCGTCGTCGCGCGGGATGACCTCGTCGAGGTGGGCGTCGAGGTAGCTGGTGTCGATGCTGCCCTCGACCACCACCGGATGGCGCACCAGGCGCTCGAGGAACTCCACGTTCGAGCGCGGGCCGGCGATCTCGCAGCGCGACAGCGCCTCGCGCAGGGTGGCCAGCGCCTGCGGACGGTCGGCGCCGTGCGCGATCAGCTTGGCGATCATCGGGTCGTAGTGGATGGTGACGGTGTCGCCCTCGACCACGCCGGCGTCGATGCGTACGGCGGCCGAGGCGGGCGGCAGGCGCAGTCGCTCGAGCCGGCCGCTGCCGGGCAGGAAGCCGCGCTCCGGGTCCTCGGCGTACAGCCGCACCTCGATGGCGTGGCCGCGCTGCGGCGGCGGTTCGCCGGCCAGCGGCAGCGCTTCGCCCGCCGCCACGCGCAGCTGCCACTCCACCAGGTCGAGCCCGGACACCATCTCGGTCACCGGGTGCTCCACCTGCAGGCGCGTGTTGATCTCCATGAAGTAGAAGTCGCCCTCCGGCCCGACGATGAACTCGACGGTGCCGGCGTTGACGTAGTCGATCGCGCGCGCCGCCGCCACCGCCGCCGCGCCCATGCGCGCGCGCAACTCCGGCGTGAGGAAGGGCGAGGGCGATTCCTCGATCACCTTCTGGTAGCGGCGCTGCGCCGAGCACTCGCGCTCGTTGAGGTGCACCACGCGGCCGTGGCTGTCGCCGAAGACCTGGAACTCGATGTGGCGCGGCGTGGCCACGT
>CAZTNB010000032.1:7237-23211 GCA_964614825.1 uncultured Gammaproteobacteria bacterium | reverse complement strand
TTCTTGACCACCTCGGGGGAAATGGCGACGCGCCGCTCGTTGGGCGCCGTCTCTTTAACGACCGCGACGGTGACCGCCATGATCCCTCCCCGGATGCCCAGCTGGCCGCAAGCCCCGGATGCTAGCGCAGACCGGCGCGCGCGGTCACGCATCCCCGTTGAATACAAGGCGATGCGACCCTATCAAGCGCCACCGTAGCCCCCGACCCCACAGGTGCAACCCATGTCCCGCTGGAAGGCAGCCGGCATCCACCTACTGCTCAGCATCGCGCTGGCCCTGGCCGTCGGCGCCCTGCTCTTCTTCGTCTGGTACCCCGGGCCGCTGTTCGCGGCCAGCGGCGGCGACCGGCTGGTGCTGATCCTGATCGGCATCGACATCGTCATCGGTCCCCTGCTCACCCTGGTGGTGTTCCGGGCCGGCAAGCGCGGGCTCAAGTTCGACCTCGCGGTGATCGCGCTGCTGCAGGTGGCGGCGCTGCTCTATGGCCTGCACGTGATCTCGGCGGCGCGGCCGGCGTACCTGGTGTTCGCGGTGGACCGCTTCGTGGCGGTGAGCGCCAACCAGCTCGAACCCGCCGACCTCGCCAAGGCGCGGCCGGGCTTCGATCGGCTGCCGTGGGGCGGCCCGCGCATGGCCTTCGCGCGCATGCCCACCGATGCCGCGGCCTCCGAAGAGATCCTGATGAGCGCGCTGCGCGGCAAGGACCTGGAGCGATTCCCGCAGTACTACGAGGACTACCAGGCGCAGGCGCAGGGCGTGGTCGCGAAACTGCGGCCGCTGGCCGAGCTCACCGGCGCGGATGCCGACACCCGGGCCCTGGTGCAGCGCGCGATGGCCAGGGCGCGCGCCACCGAGGCGGAACTGGGCTGGCTGCCGCTGGTGGCGCGCAGCAACGACATCATCGTGCTGGTGCGGCGCGCGGATGCCGCGATCGCGGGCTACGTGGAGGTGGATCCCTGGCGCTTCGCCAACGAGTAGCCGGCCGGCCCGGCGCCGGCGCCTTGTTAGACTGCGGTACCGCACCGGAGCCGCACGCCGTGGACCCAGCCCTGAGCGCCCTCCTCGCCCGCCATTCCACGCCCTCGAAGAACCTGGGCGAGCCGGGGCCGGACGAGTCGCAGCTGCGCGCGATGCTGCGCGCGGCGGTGCAGGTGCCGGACCATGGACGACTGGCGCCCTGGCGCTTCGTGCGCATCGCCGGCGATGCGCGGGCGCGCTTCGGGCAGCGGCTGGCGGAGCTGGCGGCGGCGCGCGGCGACGAGCCGGCCAAGGTGGAGAAGGAGCGCGGGCGCTACCTCGCCGCGCCGCTGGTCCTGGCGGTGGTCGCGCGCATCACGCCCGGGCACAAGATTCCGGAGCAGGAACAACTGCTGTCCGCCGGTTGCGCGGCCTTCAACCTGCTGCACGCGGCGCAGGCGCTGGGCTTCGGCGCGCAGTGGCTGACCGGCTGGGCCGCGTACGACGCCGAGGTGGCGCGCTGGTTCGAACTGGCCGCGCACGAGCGCATCATCGCCTTCGTGCACGTCGGCACCGCGCGCGAACCGGCGCCGGACCGCGAGCGGCCCGATCCGGCCGCGCTGCTGTCCGAGTTCCGGCCATGAGCGCGTCGCGGGGCCGCGCGTGAGCAAGCCCACCATCCACCTGGTGGATGCCAGCGTGTACGTGTTCCGCGCCTACTACTCGGTGGCGCCGGAGTTCACCGACCACGAGGAACAGCCGGTGCACGCGGTGTACGGCTTCCTCGGCTTCCTGCTCAACCTGCTCGAGCAGGCGCGGCCGACGCACGCGATGGTGGCCTTCGACCAGTCGCTCACCACCTCGTTCCGCAACGCGATCTACCCGGCGTACAAGGCCAATCGCGAATTGCCGCCGGCGGACCTGGACCGGCAGTTCGAGTATTGCCGCGAGGTGGTGGCGGCGCTGGGGCTGGTGGGCCTGAGCGACGACAGCTACGAGGCCGACGACCTGATCGGCAGCGTGCTGGCGCGATTGCGGCCGCAGGGCTGGCGCGGGGTGATCGTGTCGGCCGACAAGGACCTCACGCAGCTGGTGGGCGCCGACGACCGGCTGTGGGATTTCGCGCGCAACCAGCGCTATGGCGCCGAGGGCGTGGTCGAGCGCATGGGCGTGCGGCCCGACCAGGTGGCGGATTTCCTCGCCCTGACCGGCGACAGCGTCGACAACATACCCGGCGTGCCGGGCGTGGGGCCGAAGACCGCGGCGGCGCTGCTGGCGCATTTCGACACCCTCGATGCGCTGCTGGCGCGGCTCGACGAGGTGCCCTACCTGCGGCTGCGTGGCGCCGCCGCGGCGGCAGCGAAGATCCGCGCGCATCGGGAGCAGGCCCTGCTGTCGCGGCAGCTGACGGTGATCGCGCTCGATGCGCCTTCGCCGGCGGAGCCCGGACACTTCAGCGTGCGGGTTCCGGACGAGGCGAAGGTGGAGGACCTGCTGGAGCGCTTGCGCTTCGGGCCGATGACGCGGCGGC
Source organism: uncultured Gammaproteobacteria bacterium (assembly GCA_964614825.1). GTDB lineage: Bacteria > Pseudomonadota > Gammaproteobacteria > Xanthomonadales > Ahniellaceae > JAGOEZ01. The sequence goes on along the minus strand of CAZTNB010000032.1, from coordinate 20,723 downwards.
GCGTGCGCGATCACATGGCGCGGGTGCGCGGGGACTAGCGACTTGCGTTCCAGCCATGCCCGCGCGATTGCAGGAACGAAGTCCGTCCCTGCCGCGGCGCGGTGTCGGCGCGGCTACTGGGCGGGCTTGGGCCTGGTGCCGGCCAGCGCGTCGTCGTCGAGGAGCACGTTCCAGGCCAGGCGCGCGTCGCTGGACCAGAGTTCGACCGGGGCGAGCTTCGCCGGATCCTTGAGGTTGCCGTAGCTGTCGAGCAGCGGGCGCTGCGAGTCGGCGATGATGACGAAGCGGTCGCCGGCCAGCGCGCCGCTGGTGGGCGCGCTCCAGGCCGCGTGCGCGGCGTCGAGGCCCTGCCCGGCCAGCACCTTGCGCCGGTCGGGCGAGATCGCGAAGCGCATCACGCGGTTGGGCGGGAAGCCGTTCTGCAGCACCACGAGGTGGCCCTGGTACCAGGCCATGCGCTCGATGCTCTGCAGCGTGGTGCGTTCGTTGGTGGCGACGTCGAAGGCGCGGCCGCTGGCGAGGTCGAGCCCGAACAGGCCGACGTCGTAGTCGCTGAAGTACAGCGTCTTGCCATCGTCGGTGAGCGCCAGCGCGCGCAGGTTGGTGAGCTGCGGCGCCTGCGCCACCACGCGGAACGATTCGCCCTCGAGCTTGAGCACGCGGTTGGTGGCGCCGTCGATGGCGACCACCAGGCCCTTGGGGCTCGCCGCCACGGCGGTGAGCAGGTGGTTCTGGCCGTCGGCCGGCAACAGCGCCTTCGAGACGAACTTGCCGTCGGAGAGGCGGAAGCGGAACAGGCCGCTGCGGCCGTAGTCCTCGGGCTTGGCGTGGCGCACCAGCACCGTGGCGCCGCTGGCGATCCACAGCGCATCGTTGGCGGGGTCGACCGCGAGGTCGAACACGCCCCACAGGCCGTTGGCCGCGTCGGGCGCGATGAATGGCTCGGGCTTGCCGCCCTCGGCCAGGCGCAGCACCTCGCCGGTGCGCACCGACCCGACCAGGAACGTGCCGGCCTTCGGGTCCCACGCCAGGCTCTCGTACAGCTTGTCGGCGGCCGGCAGCGTGGCGACGACCTTGCCGGGCCCGAACTCGCGGGCATTGGCCTTGAGGTTCTCGACCAGGTAGCTCCACAGCTCGGTGCCATGGATCTGCTCGAAGCGCTTGTCGGCGCCGATGTCGTAGGCGTAGCCGGCCGACTGCAGGCGCACCAGCGCGTCGTAGGCCTCGGCCTTCATGTCCTGCATCGCGTACGCCACCGCCAGCTCGTAGCGCAGGCTGCCGAGGAAGGGCCGCAGTTCCACCAGGCGCTGCAGCACCAGCGTGTAGTTGGGCAGGTCGTTGGCCTGCTGGTAGCGCTGGCCCTGCGCGACCAGCGCCGGCACCGAGTCCATGCGCTTGATCGCGGCGGCGGCGGCGGACGGCGCGGGCGGCGCCGCTGGCGCAGGCGGCGGCTCCAGCAGGGCCTGGGCATGGACGTTCGCGCCGGCAAGCAGCGCGGCGGCGAACAGGGCGAAAAGCGGGCGGCGGGTCATGTGCTGGGGTTCCGACGGGACCGGCATCAGACCGCGGCGCGTGGCGGAGGTTCCCGCGGGAACGCCGGCGCGGCGGCTATGCTAGGCGGCTTCCGGCCCCGATCGGGCCGGCGCGAAGGGCGCGAACGATGACGGAAACCGAGACCCTTTTCAACGGCCGCTGGCTGCGCCTGAAGAAGCGCGGCGGCTGGGAGTACGCCGAACGGGTCAATCCCGGCGGCGCGGTGATCGTGGTCGCCACCACCGACGCCGACGAGGTGCTGTTCGTGGAGCAGTACCGCGTGCCCATCGAATGCCTGACCATCGAGATGCCGGCCGGCCTGGTCGGCGACCTCGCCGGGCATGCCGGCGAAGGCGTGGTCGAGACCGCGCAGCGCGAACTGGAGGAAGAAACCGGCTACCGCGCCCGCCGCATCGACTTCGTCATGGCCGGGCCGTCCTCGGCCGGCATGAGCACCGAGCAGGTGGCCTTCGTGCGCGCGCGCGAACTCGAACGCGTGGGCCCGGGCGGCGGCGACGATACCGAAGAGATCGTGGTCCACCACGTGCCGCGCGCCGGCGTCGCCGCGTGGCTCGCCGCGCGCGCGGCCGCGGGCTACTCCATCGACCCCAAGCTGTACGCGGGGCTGTACTTCCTCGAGCGCGACGCGCGCGGCGAGGCCTGGGCGTAGCGCGGCGCGCCTACAGGCGCACGCCGAAGAAGGCCGCGACCAGCAACGCCGCCATCGCGCCCATCGAGGTCCACGACAGCGCCATGCCGGCGACGCGGCCGATCGAGGCCCCGCCGGTGCGCGAGAGCCCGATCGCGTGCGCCACGCGCCCCGCCACCAGCGCCATGCCGAAGGCGTGCAGGTAGGTGGGCGCAGCCCCGACCAGTTCGCACAGCAACAGCAGCAGCAGGCCCAGCGGCACGTTCTCGATCGCGTTGCCATGCACCCGGATCATCCGCGACAGCACCTTGTCGCCGCCCTCGCCCATGCCGATCTTGAGCGAGTGCCGGCGCCCGGCCACGCGCGCGGCGAGCAGCACGATGAAGACGGCGAGGATGCCGGCGTAGAGGGCGGTGATCGTCGGGGGCATGCCTGGACTCCGGGTTGCGTGGCGGTGGACGAAGCGTCAGACCAATCCGGCCTTCCACGGCCCGGTGATGGCCACCGTGATGCCCGGCTTGTAGACATTGGCGAACAACCACTTGCCATCGGGCGAGAAGCAGCAGCCGGCCCACTCGGATCGGCGGAAATCGCCGCTGATGCCGCGCGGGCCCGAGTCGAGATAGACATTGTTCTCGGCCAGCGGGAAGCGCGTGCCGTCGGGAGCCATGCCCCAGAGCATGGTCCCGTCGCGATTGACGTCCTCGCACAGCACCAGGCCCCCGCGCGGGCTGAGGGTGACGTTGTCGGGAAAATTGATCGAGCTGGCGCCTTCGGACTCGAACACCAGCTCGAGGCGTTGCGCCTCGGGGTAGTAGGCGAAGACCTGGCCATAGCCCGCGTTGCCGCCGTTGGTCGACACCAGCCACACGCGGTCGACGCCTGCCTGGCAGCCCTCCAGCCGCGTGAACACGCTGGCGCCGCCGGCACGGCCCTGGCTGAGCACGCCCAGGCCGTCGGTGCGGCCGGGCGTGTGGCCGCGGTCCGGGTCATCGATCCCGACCCAGGTCACCGGCCACGACTGGCCGACGCGCAGGCCGCTGCGCAGGTCGGGCTGGCCCTCGGCGCGCAGCATCTGCAGGCGGCCACCCTCGGCCAGCCTGCCGGGTGTCTTCGGCACGAAGCGGTAGAAGCCGGCCAGCGGCTCGCGATCCTCGGTGAGGAAGACCTCGCCAGTCTTCGCATGCACGGCCGCCGCCTCGTGGCGGAACTGGCCGAGGCCGAGCAGCGGTTGCGGATCGCTCGCGCCGGCCGGGTCGACCTCGAACACGAAGCCGTGTTCCTTGCGCACGCGCGCCAGGTTGCGCGCCTGCGCGTCGCGGCCGCGGTTGCCTTCGTGCACGTACTCCTCGCAGCTCAACCAGGTGCCCCACGGCGTCACGCCGCCGGCGCAGTTCTGCAGCGTCCCGGAGAGCGACGGCCACGAGCGCAGCAGGGTGCCATCGCGCAGGCTGACTTCCAGGGTCACCGTGCCGCCGCCGCACCTGCGGTCGTACTGGATCGAGCGCGGGCCGAAGGCGCCGGTGTCGGTGACCATCTCATGGTTGCGCACCAGGGTCACGACGTCGCCGCGCGCGCCGACCACGCCCATGCCGTCGTGCGCGCCCGGGGTGGGCTCGCCGTCGTGCATCGGGTCGCCGGTCCAGCCGAAGCTGCGGTAGCTGAAGCCCGGCGGCAGCAGCAGCAGCGGCAAGCCGGTGGCGAGATCGCGCACCGGCTGCAGCGGTCCGAAGCCGCCGATGTAGGGCCCGCGCGCGCCGGCGGCGGCGTACAGTCGGTTGCCGACCGGGCCGAGCAGGCCGATGCCGGCCAGTGCCGCACTGCCGCGCATCCACGCGCGGCGGCCGATGCCGCTCAAGGGGCACCCGTCGCCGCGGGCTCGATCGCGATGGCCAGCGCGTCGATGCGGTATTCCTGCGGCTGCGCCTCGCCGCCCTCCTGGTTGAGGTGTTCGACGGTGTCGGCGTCGAGTTCCTTGCGCACCAGCTTGCCCCAGGCCACGGCCTGGCCGCTGGCGTCGGTGGGCAGGAAATAGCGGTGCCCGGTGCTGACGCGCGCCCAGGCCGAGCCATCGCGGATGATCAGCCAGCAGCCCTTGTTCTGGCACACCTTGGTGATCTCGCCGCGGATTGCGTGCGGCGCGTCGGCATAGCGCCGTGGGTCGGCCAGCGCCGCCGACAGCGGTACCGGCGCGGCGTCCGCGGGCATGGGCGCGCCGTACAGCGTGGCCTGCGCCGCGGCGAAGCCGCTGCAGGCGGCCATGCACGCGAGGAGGAATGCAGGAAAGGAACGCATGGATTCGTACCTGTGCGGGGGATTCAGGCCGCGAGCGGCGCGGCCACCAGTGCCGCGTGCTCGTCGCGGGTGCCGTAGCGGCCCTTGGCGTCGACCACGGCCGTGGCGATGGCGCAGCCGGGATCGTGGGTGAAGTACAGGCGCACGCCGCGCGCGATCTTGTCGTCGAGGAAGCGGCGCTTCTCGTCGATCAGCAGTTCCGGGTAACGGTCGTAGCCCATGGTCACCGGCAGGTGCACCCAGGGCCGCCCCGGGATGAGGTCGGCGCAGAACACCACGCCGCCGCCGCCACGCCCGCCGATCTCGGCCAGCATCAGGCCGGGCGTGTGGCCGTCGCTGTAGTGGAAGCGGACCTGGCGGCCCAGCGTGTCCGAGTACTCGCCCATCACGACCTCGAGGCGGCCGGACGACGACAGCAACGCCGGCAGCTCGGCGATGAACGAGGCGCGGTCGCGCGGGTGCGGGTGCAGCGCGCGCTGCCAGCACTGCTCGCCCACCAGGTAGGTCGCGTTGGGGAACAGCAGCGACGGCGCCGCGCCCTCGCGCCACTGCGCCAGCAGGCCGCCGGCGTGGTCGAAGTGCAGGTGCGAGAGCACCACCGCGTCGATGTCCTCGTGGCGGAAGCCGGCCGCGGCCAGCGAGTCGAGCAGCACGTGGCGATCCTCGACCACGCCGTAGCGCTCGCGCAGCTTCGGCTCGAAGAAGCAGCCGATGCCGGTCTCGAACAGCACGCGCTTGCCGGCGATACCCTCCACCAGCAGCGCGCGGCACGCCAGCGGCACGCGGTTCTGCGCGTCGGGCGGCAGCCAGCCGGCCCACAGCGCCTTGGGCGCGTTGCCGAACATGGCGCCGCCATCGAGCATCTGCGAATTGCCGAGGATCGACCAGAGTTTCACGGGCGTGGCGGCCGGACGGGGGACGAGCAGGCGCGAGTGTAGTGCCGGCGCCGTGGCTCAGCGATGAATGTCGCCGCCGCTGGCGCCGCGGCCGGCGCCTTCCCAGCGCGGATCGGCGCCGGTTGCGACGGCGCCGTCGCGCAGGTCCCAGCTCGCGATGTACATGTTGCCCCAGCTGCGCGTGGCCACCTTCACCACGTGGCCGCGCTGCTCCAGGGCGGCGATCTCCGCCGCCTCGAAGGCCTCGGCCTCGGCCGAGATCTCGTCCGGCAGGTACTGGTGGTGGAAGCGCGGCAGGGCCACCGCTTCCTGCGCCGTGGCGCCGTCCATCAGCGCGACCAGGGCCAGCAGCACCATGCTGGTGATGCGGCTGCCGCCGGGCGTGCCCAGCACCGCCACGCGTTCGTCGGAGCGCAGGATGCTCGGCGTCATCGACGACAGCGGGCGCTTGCCCGGCGCGATCGCGTTGGCGTCCTCGCCCACCAGGCCGAAGGCGTTGGGCACGCCGGGCTTGGCCGAGAAATCGTCCATCTCGTTGTTGAGCAGGAAGCCGGTGCCCGGCACCACGATGCCGTTGCCGAACGGCAGGTTCACCGTCTGCGTGACCGCGGCGAGGTTGCCCTCGCGGTCGATGATGGAGAAATGCGTGGTCTGGGCCCGTTGCGGCGCGGCGCCGATGCCGGGCAGGTACGCGCTCGGCGTGGCGCGCAGCGGGTTGATCGAGGCGCGCAGGCCTGCGGCGTAGTTGGGGTCGAGCAGCAGGTCGAGCGGCACCTTCACGAAATCGGGATCGCCGAAATAGATCGCGCGGTCGCGGTAGGCGCGGCGCATGGACTCGACCAGCAGGTGGGTGCGGTCGACGCGACCGAGCCCGGCCAGGTCGTAGCCCGACAGCACGTTGAAGATCTCGGCCAGCATGGCGCCGCCGGCCGAGGGCGGCGGCGCGGTGACGATGCTGTAGGCGCCGTACCGGAAGCGGATCGGCTCGCGCTCGACCACGCGGTAGCCGGCGAGGTCGGCCAGGGTCCAGATGCCGCCCTTGGCGCGCACGCCCTCGACCAGCCGCCTGGCGAAGGCGCCCTCGTAGAAACCCCTGGCGCCCTCGCGGCCCAGCAGTTCCAGGGTGCGCGCGTAGTCCGGGTTGCGCAGCCGGGCGTCTGCCGCCGGCAGCTTGCCGCCCGGCAGGAACAGCGCCGCGGCGCCGCGATCGGCGGCCAGGATCTCGTCGCGGTAGTCGAGCATGGCCGCGCTCTTGGCCCCGAACAGCCAGCCCTCGCGCGCCATGCGCGCGGCGGGCGCCAGCGACTTCGCCAGCGGCAGGCGGCCGTAGCGCTTCGACACGTGTTCCAGCGCGGCGGGCAGGCCCGGGATGGCGCAGGCCAGCGCGCCGTTCACCGACAGGTTGCGCACCGGCTCGCCGCTGGCGTCGAGGAACATGTCGCGGGTGGCGGCGGCCGGCGCGGCCTCGCGCGCGTCGACGAACACGTCGCGCTGGTCCCTGGCCAGATGCAACAGGAAGAAGCCGCCGCCGCCCAGGCCCGAGCTTTCCGGCTCGACCAGGCCCAGCGCGGCACTGACCGCGACCGCGGCATCGAAGGCATTGCCGCCCGCGCGCAGCACTTCGATGCCGGCTGCGGTGGCCTGTGCGTTGGCCGAGGCCACCGCGGCCTCGCGCGGCAGCACCGGCGCCGTTTCCCGCGCCGGCGCGGGCGCCACGTGCAGGGCGAGCAGGAGGAACAGGACGCGTAGGGTCATGCGGGTTCCTTGCCGGCGGTCAGGAGCCGGTACTTGGCCTCGAGCTGCGCGCGCGTCTCGGCGTGCCGCGGGTCGACGAAGATGCACTCGACCGGGCACACCGCGATGCACTGCGGCTCCTCGAAGTGGCCCACGCACTCGGTGCAACGCCCGGGGAAGATCTCGTAGATCGTCTCGCCCATCGCGATGGCCTGGTTGGGGCAGGCCGGTTCGCAGACGTCGCAGTTGATGCACTGGTCGGTGATGTAGAGCGCCATCGTGGTTGGAGGGCCGCGGCGGCCCACGGGGCGGGCTCCTGCAGGTGGTTCCTGTCGGAGCCCGCTCCGTGGACGGCCGCGGCCTTGCCCGTCGCCGGGCCTACTTCATCTCGACGAACTTGAACTCCGCCTCGCTGGGCCCCACCGCCGCGGCGGCGGCTTCCTGGATCGCAGGGTTGGCGACCACCACCACGCGCACGCCCTTGAGGGCCTTGGGGCTGGCCAGCTTGAAGGCCTCGACGATCACTTCCAGCACCTTGTCCGAGTCGGGGCCGCCGAAGGCCACCATCGAGCCGGCCTGGATGCCGCGGCCGATCGCGTTGCCGACGTTGTCCATCTGCGCCTCGAACTGCGCCTGCTGCGCGTCCTTGTCGGCGGCGGTCTCGTCCACCATCGGGATGAAGTAGATGTAGGGCCGGCGGTAGCGCTTGTCGATGAAAGGCGTCAGCTCCTGCTTGAGGTACGCCTTCCAGGCCTCGGTGTCGTTGCCGGTCGGCGCGGTCAGCACCACGACCGGCGCGGCGGCGGGCGCCGGGGCGGCAGGCGCCTCCTTCTTGCCGCAGGCCACGCCGGTGGCGGCGAAAGCGAGCGCGAGCAGGATCGGGGTCATTCTGTTCATGGCGATTGCCCTTGGGTCGATGGCAGCGGTGAAGCCTTGCGGCAGGGGAACTCAGTGCCCGGCGAAACGCGCGCGCAGCGCGCGCTGCACGGACGGGTGCACGAAACCCGACACGTCGCCGCCCAGGCGCGCCACCTCGCGCACCAGCGACGAGGAGATGAAGCTGTACTGCTCGGCCGGGGTCATGAACACGGTCTCGGCCTCGGGCATCAGGTGCCGGTTCATGCTGGCCAGCTGGAACTCGTACTCGAAATCGGACACGGCGCGCAGGCCGCGCAGCACCACCCCGGCGCCGACTTCGCGCACGAAGTCGGCCAGCAGCGACTCGAAGCCGCGCACCTCGACGTTCGTCACCCCGGCCAGCGCCTCGCGCGCGAGCGCGATGCGCTCGGCCAGCGGCAGCGTCGGCCCCTTGCCCGGGCTCTCCGCGATCCCCACCACCACGCGGTCGAACAGCGGCGCCGCGCGCACGACCAGGTCGATGTGGCCGTTGGTGATCGGATCGAAGGTGCCGGGATAGACCGCGATCCGGGCACGTACTGGCGAGATCGGCGTGGAGGTCATCGCGTTGCCGGCCGTCGAAACCGGCGTAGCTTACCCGAGCCCGCCCGGCGATGCGCCATCGGCGGACCGTGGCGCCTCGCGTCGCGGTCACGGCATCGCGGCCGGCGGCTGGCGGCGATAAAGCGCCGAGCGCACCGCCCCGGCATTGAGCTCGCGCCAGAGGGCCCAGTTCGACGGCACCGCGGGCGGCGACTCGCGCGGCGACTCGACGTGGATCCATGCCGCGGGCGCCAGCCAGCCGCGCTGTTCCAGCGCGCTGGCGCTCGCCGGCCACAGGCCCGCGTCGAAGGGCGGATCGAGGAACACCACGTCGAAGGGCACCGGCGGCCCGCCCAGGTAGTGCGCCGCGTCGGCGCACGCCACGCTGGCCTGCGCCACCTTGAGGCGCTCGACCTGCGCCCGCAGCGCAGCCGCCAGCCTGGCGTCGCGCTCCACCAGCACCACCTCGCGCGCGCCGCGCGAGGCGGCCTCGATGCCGAGCGCGCCGGTGCCGGCGTAGAGGTCCAGGCAGCGCGCGCCTTCGATCACCGGCATCAGCCAGTTGAACAGGGTCTCGCGCACGCGATCCGGCGTCGGCCGCAGGCCGGGCGCGTCGGGAACCGGGAGCTTCGAGCCGCGCAGGCTCCCGGCGATCACGCGCACGAAGCCCGGCGGTCCGGGGCGCGGGCGACTCATCGGCGCTCGGGGGCGGGTGTTAGCATGCGGGCGCATTCTCGGTCATCCGCACGCACAATGCTCAAGTTCTGGAAGCGCAAGCCGGCCGCGGGCGAGACCGCGCCGCCGCCGGCCCCGCCGCCCGCGACGCCGACGCCGACCGCCGTGCCCGCCGCCAGCTGGCGCGAGCGCCTGCGCGGCAATGCGCTCGGCCGCACGCTCGCCACCCTGTTCTCGTCCAATCCGCGCCTCGACGACGCCCTCCTGGAGGAGCTCGAGACCGTGCTGCTGGGCGCCGACGTCGGCGTCGCCGCCACCGCGCTGCTGATCGAGGATCTCGGCCGGCGCATGCAGGCGCGCGAGTTCGAGGATGCGTCGGCGCTGCTGCGCGCGCTGCGCGAGGACCTGGTGCGCCTGTTGCGGCCGGTGGCCGTGCCGCTGGAGCTGGGCGGCGGGCCCAGGCCCTTCGTGCTGATGGTGGTCGGCGTCAACGGCGTGGGCAAGACCACCACCATCGGCAAGCTGGCGCAGCACCTGCAGCGCGACGGCGCCAGCGTGATGCTCGCCGCCGGCGACACCTTCCGCGCGGCGGCGGTCGAGCAGCTCAAGGTCTGGGGCGCGCGCAACGGCGTGCCGGTGGTGGCGCAGGACAGCGGCGCGGACTCGGCCTCGGTGATCTACGACGCGCTGCAATCCGCGCAGTCGCGCGGCACCGACATCCTCATCGCCGACACGGCCGGCCGCCTGCACACGCAGACCGGGCTGATGGACGAGCTGGGCAAGATCCGCAGGGTGCTGGCCAAGCTCGATCCGACCTCGCCGCACGAAGTGCTGCAGGTGGTCGACGGCACCACCGGGCAGAACGCGCTGGCGCAGGTGCGCCAGTTCCAGAAGGCCGCCGGCGTCAGCGGGCTGGCCATCACCAAGCTCGACGGCAGCGCCAAGGGCGGCGTGGTGTTCGCGCTGGCGCGCGAGACCGGCATCCCGATCCGCTACGTGGGCGTGGGCGAAACGCTCGACGACCTGCGCATCTTCGATCCCGAGGCCTTCGTCGACGGGCTGCTGCCCGATGCCATCGGCTAGGCCCCGCCCTCGCGGCGCCGCGGCGGGACCTTCGTCCGCGCGGGGTGGCAGGACGGCATCGTTCGCGACCCGGCTGCTGCGCTGGTACGACCGGCACGGGCGCAAGGACCTGCCGTGGCAGCACCCGCGCACGCCCTATCGCGTGTGGCTGTCCGAGGTGATGCTGCAGCAGACGCAGGTCGCGACCGTGATCCCCTATTTCGAGCGCTTCCTGCGCGAACTGCCCGACCTGCATGCGCTGGCCGCCGCGCACGAGGACCGCGTGCTGGCCCTGTGGGCGGGCCTCGGCTACTACTCGCGGGCGCGCAACCTGCGCCGCGCCGCGCAGCGCTGCGTGGCGCAGCACGGCGGCGAGCTGCCGGACACGCTGGAGGCGCTGGCGGCGCTGCCCGGCATCGGCCGCTCCACCGCCGGCGCGATCCTGGCCCAGGCCCACGGCCAACGCGTTGCGATCCTCGATGGCAACGTGCGGCGCGTGCTGGCGCGCCACGCCGGCATCGGCGGCGATCCGCTGTCGGGCCCGGTGCAGCGGACGCTGTGGGCGCTGGCCGGATCGCTGCTGCCGCGCGCGCGGATGGCCGACTACACCCAGGCGCTCATGGATCTCGGCGCCACCACCTGCCGGCGCGCGACGCCGGACTGCGCGGCCTGTCCCGTCGCCGCCGATTGCGTGGCGCATCGGGACGGACTGACCGCGCGCCTGCCCGAACGCAGGTCCGCGCGGACGCCGCCGCGGCGCGAGACCGTGTTCCTCGTGCTGCGCGACGCGCGCGGCCGCGTGCACCTGCAGCGGCGCCCGCCCACGGGCATCTGGGGCGGCTTGTGGAGCCTGCCCGAGTGCGAGCCCGGCGCGCCGGTGGCCGAAGTCCTGGACCGCGAGCACGGCCTGCGCGCGGTGCGCATCGTCGAGTTGCCGGCCTTCGAGCACGCCTTCACCCACTTCCGCCTGCAGGTGAGGCCCCTGCGCATCGACGTCGCGGCGCGGCACGGCCGCATCGAGGACAATGAGGGCCGGCGCTGGGTGGACCGCGCCGGACTCGCCGCGCTGGGCCTGCCGCAGCCGGTGCGGCGCCTGCTCGACCGACTGGCGGAGGAACCGCGATGACCCGCATGGTGAACTGCGTGCGCCTGGGCCGCGAGGCCGAGGGGCTGGCCTATGCGCCGTGGCCCGGCGAGCTCGGCAAGCGCATCTACGACCACGTGTCGAAGCAGGCCTGGGCCGAGTGGGTCGCGCGCCAGACCATGCTGATCAACGAGAACCGCCTCTCGCCGCTGGAGCCCAAGGCGCGCGCCTTCCTCGAGACCGAGATGCGCAAGTTCCTGTTCGAAGGCGGCTCCGAGGCGCCCGCGGGCTACGTGCCGCCGCCGGCCTGATCGGCCGGGGTCGCTGCCGCTTCGGAGCGGGCGGCCCTGCCCGCGGCGCGACGCGGGTCGCGCGCGGGGGCCGGTGCCTGCCCTACAGCGCGGCCAGGCGGTCCAGCGCCTTCTCCGCCTGCCCGCGCTCGAAGTCGTCGAGCCCGCGCGCGACCTTGCGGTACTGCTCGATCAGCGCCGGATCCGCCGGCATCCGCCGCGCGATCGACACCAGCGCGCTGCGGCACTCGAAGTCGGACTCGATGCCGGCCGCGGCCTCGATCGCCGCCGCGTAGCCCGCCGCATCCAGCGCCGTCGCGTCCACCAGCCCGACGATGGCCTCGCGGCGCTCGAAGTCCGAATCGATGCCGGCGATCGCGCCGATGTAGGCCGGCACCGCCTGCGCCTGCCCGCGCAGCTGCGGCGCCAGGCTGCCCAGCGCCTCGCGCCGTTCGAAATCCGAATCGATGCCGGTGCTCGCGGCGATGGCGGCGCCCAGCAGTGCCGGCGGCAGCGGCTGCCGGGCCGCCAGGTAGCCGATCGCCTCGCGGCGCTCGAAGGCGGATTCGATCGCATCGAGCGCGGCGCGGGTCGCGGCCGCGACCGCGGCCTCGTCGGACAGCGCCGGCGCAAGGGCCTCGAACACGCTGCGCTGCTCGAAGTCGGAGTCCATCGACCGCACCGCCGCGAGCGCCTCGACCTGCTGCGCCTGGCCCAGCGCCGGCTCGGTCGCCAGCGCGGCCAGCGCTTCGCGGCGCTCGAAGTCGCTGCCGATCCGCGCCGCCTGCGCGATGGCGCGCGACAGCTGCGGCCCATCCGGATCGGCCTGGCTTGCCAGCTCGGCAAGGTAGACGCGGCGCACGTAGTCGGACTCGACCCGGTCGGTCTCGTCGAGCACGGCAGGCACCCCGCCGCGCGCCTGCAGGCGCGCCACCCGGGCCTCGGCGTCGACACCGGTGGCGCGCAGCACCTGCGGGATCACCTGCGCCAGCCACTGCCGCGCGGCCGCGTCGAACGGCGCGTCGTCGCCGTCGATCTCGTAGCGGCGCGCGATCGCGCCGTCCTTCGCCGTGAACTCGATGCGCCGGGTCGTGTCGCCGCGGGTCTCCTCGATCGAGACCTCCGCGCCATCGGCCAGGGTCGCGAGGTCGGTTTCGCGCTCGTCGAAGGCAAAGCGCCCGTCGGCTTCGAACGCGAGCTCGATGCCGTCGTCGCGATACCGCGCCCGCATCGAGTGGCCGAACAGCGAGTCCTCGACCTCGACCGAGGCGTGGCGCTCGCGCGCCTGCGCCGGCTCGGCGACGCCGACGGCGGGCAGCACGAAGGCGGCGCCGATCAGGCCGGCCAGCGCCATCGCGCGGACCAGCGGCTTGCGGGAAAGTGCGGACATCGGATTCTCCGAGAGCAGGTGCTCGACGCGCGCGAGCAGGGGGGAACGGGAATTGGCCATCGCCGGCGCCAGCGGGGCGTAGTCGTGGCCGGCATGGCTGCGCGCCACGCACTGCGCCAGGCATTCGGCCAGCGCCAGCGCGTCGCCGGTGGCGCGCGCGGCCCAGGCATCGCAGGACAACTCGGCGATGGCGGCGAGGCGGCGCCGCGCCAGGCCGGCGAGCGGGTGGTACAGCAGCGCGGCGTGCGCCAGGGCATCGGCGAGCTGCCACCAGGAATCGCGGCGCGCGAGATGGGCGACCTCGTGCGCGAGCATCGCGGTGCGCTGGCGGCGATCGAGGCGCGACAGCGCCCATTGCGGCAGGCAGATCACGCCGCCCGCCACCGCGATCGGGCCCGCCAGGCCGGGATCCACGCGCAGGCGGGGCGCGGCGATGGC
>CAZTNB010000032.1:4914-7137 GCA_964614825.1 uncultured Gammaproteobacteria bacterium | reverse complement strand
GCAGGCTGGCGGTGACCAGCCCGCCGACCAGGGCCAGGCGCCACAGGGTCTCGCGCAGCGCCAGCGAACGCGGGCGCAGCAGCGTGTCGATGGCCCAGGCCAGCGCCAGCAGCACGCTGGCATGGATCGCGGCGGTCGCCAGCCAGCCCAGCAGGAAGTGGCTCGCGCTCACCTGGCCTTCGCCTTCGCCAGCAGGCGCTTTATCCGCTCGAGGTCGCCGGCGCCGAGCTCCGATTCGCGCACCAGGTGGCTCACCAGCGCCGGCGCATCGCCGCCGAACACCGAACCGAGCAGGCCCGCCACCATCGAGCGGCGCACCTGCGCCTCGCTGACCAGGGCGCGATAGACCAGCTGGCGGCCGTCGCGGCGCGCCGCCACCACGCCGCGCTTCTCCAGCCGCGTGAGCAAGGTGGCGACGGTGGTGTGCGCGAGCCCGCGCCGGTCGGCCAGTGCCTGCGCCACCTCGGCCGTGCTGGCCTCATGCCGCGACCACAGCTCGCGCATCACCGCGATCTGCAGTTCGCTCAGGGCTACGTGTTCCTCGCGGCTCATCGGTCTCGCACTACAGGTGTCGTACTACACTTGTAGTAGACACGGGCGCGCACGGCAATGGCCCGGAAGTCATGCCGGCGAGGCAGGGACCCGCGATCCCGGTGGCGCCGCGGCGGCTCAGCGCAGCGAGGGGCGCCCGGCGGCCCTGTCGTCGGCGCGCATGCGCTGGTAGTCCACCGGCCGGATCTCGGCGATGTCGCAGCGGTTGGGCGTGATGCCGCCGAAGCTCACGCGGTCGGTGCGCGCGTCCACCACGTCGAGGGTCGAGCTGATCGCGATGCTGCGGGCGTCGTCGATGCCCCGGCACGGCAGTTCCACCCGCACCAGGTAGACGCCGTCGTTGGGCAGGGTCCAGAGCGCGAACCACTCCTGGCCCAGCGGGCGCCAGTTGTAGTAGCGGTAGCTGCGGATCTCCGCCACCGGTTCGCCGGCGTACGGCATGAACCGGTCCAGCGCCTCGCGCATGGTCCGTGCGGTGTCGGCGCGCGCCGGCGCGATGCCGGCGGCGAGGGCCAGGAGGAGGACGGGGAGTGGGCGCATGGCAAGCGGGGTCCGCGTGGTGACGAATGATGACCGGCGCGGGCGCCACGTCGTCGCACGGCTTGACGCGCGCGCCGCCGGCGGCTGTAATACGCGGCCTTTTCCGGCCCGGCCATCGTAGCCCAGCTACCGTGCCTGCGCCGCGCCAGCCTACACGGCGGCCAGGTAGCTCAGTTGGTAGAGCAGGTGACTGAAAATCACCGTGTCGGCGGTTCGATTCCGTCCCTGGCCACCATCACTTTCCCGCGATTGACAGCCCCGGACCCCGGGACCAACATCGTCGCGATCCACCGAACGGGTCCGTGGACAGCGCCCGCGTGCTGAACGAATTTCCCTTCAACCTGCTCAACGGCACCAGCAAGCTGGTGCTGCTGTGCGCGGCCGGCCTCTTGGTCGAGTACCTGCGCCCGGCCGACCGCCACCAGCCCTGGCGCGACAAGTTCTTCAACTTCGTCTGGATCGCCAATTTCGTGGTGATGACGAACTTCCTGATGAGCTACCTCGGGCGCTACATCCCCAAGGGCGTCGAGGCGCTGGGCGGCCCGCTCTTCAGCTACGAGTTCCCGGACACGATCCTGGGCGGCATCGGCCAGTTCGCCGTGCTCATGCTGATGCACGACTTCTGCTACTACTGCTTCCACCGCTGCCAGCACACCTGGCCGTGGTTCTGGGCCCATCACAAGCTGCACCACACCGAAGTGCACATGAACGCGACGACGAGCTTCCGCCACCACTGGATGGAGAACGTCTACCGCATTCCCTTCATCTTCATCCCGATGGGCATGTTCAAGATCGACGGCGCCTACACCACGCTGGCCTGGGATCTCGCCCTGGTGTGGGCGATCTTCACCCACATGAACCTGCGCATCACCCTCGGCCCGGCGCGCGACTGGATCGCCGGCCCGCAGGTGCACCGCATCCACCACTCGGCGCTGCCCGAGCACCAGAACCGCAACTTCGGCGCGTTCTTCCCCATCTGGGACCGCCTGCTCGGCACCTACCACCGCCCGCTCGACCACGAGTTCCCGCCCTGCGGCATGGTCGACGGCGAGCTGACCCGTTCGGTCTGGCAGGCGCACACCGGCGTGTTCCGCGACTGGTGGCGGATGCTGACGCGCCGTGGCGAGGCGC
>CAZTNB010000032.1:0-4814 GCA_964614825.1 uncultured Gammaproteobacteria bacterium | reverse complement strand
CACACCGGCGTGTTCCGCGACTGGTGGCGGATGCTGACGCGCCGTGGCGAGGCGCAAGGCGAACCTGCCGCTCCTACCCCCGCCCCCGCGGCGACGGCATCGCCCAACCAGGGCTGACGACGGGCCAGGGCGCAGCGCCGGGCTAGTGCCGATCGACGGCGACGGCGTCCAACGACGATGCGCACATGGGCTCCGCTGGCGGCCGCCGCCGGCAGCCTGCTGCGTCGACGAACAAGGGCCGCTGGCGGGCCTCCATCGGCCGGGCACGACCGGTCGTCGCCCGCTCGTTGAACCCGGCGCGCGCAGGCGACCATGCTCCGCCCATGGACGGCGAAGCCGATCTCGCGATCCAGCGCCTGTGGGACCTCGCGGCCGCGGAGTGCCAGGCGGTGCATGGCCGCATCCACGGCGTTTCGCATTGGCGCCGGGTCGAGCGCAACGGCCTGTGGCTGGCGCGGCACACCGGCGCCGACCTGCGCGTGGTGCGCCTGTTCGCCGCCTTCCACGACTCGCAGCGCCGCAACGACGACGAGGATCCGCTTCATGGCTCGCGCGCCGCGCGCTATCTCGATGCCATGCGCATCCGCCTGGGTTGCCTCGACGAGCCGCAGTTCGAACTGCTGATCGAGGCCTGCGCCGCGCATTCGGACGGCGAGCGCCACAGCCACCCGACCATCGCCACCTGCTGGGACGCCGATCGACTCGACCTGTGGCGCGTGGGCATCGAGCCCGACCCGCGCTACCTCAGCACGCCGGCCGCGCGCGAACTGGCGCGGCTCGACCGCGGCGCGCAGGACCGGCTGCTGGCCGGCCTGGCGCCGGTGCGCGCGGCCTAGGCGCGCGCGACCGCGCGCGACCGCGCCGGATGGCGCGTCGCGCAGGGATGCCACGGGGCTGCGGGCCGGCTCAACGGCGCGGCAGGAACTGCCGGAAGTCGAGGCTCTGCAGCAGGATCAGGATCGCGGATCTCATAAACCGACTCGATAGAACGTGTGGTCGCCGATGACGGCGATCGGATCGCCGCTGGCCCACTCGGGCGCATTGACGACATTGTGGGCGTAGAAGTGGTCGGCGCCCGGCACCACCTGGGTGCGGCTGCGCGCCGGCAGGTTCCACATCGCGATGGCGTCGCCGGCGATCTTCCACGCGCGGTTCCACGCCTTCTCGCTCTTGAAGCGGAAACCGCGCGCGGTGAAGGCCGGCGCGAATTGCTTGTGCGTGAGCACCACGTCGCAGGTGGTGTGGCCCCAGCGGCCGCTGTCGCGCCGCCGCAGCACCACTTCGGCCACCGCGGCCTGGCCCAGCATGGACTGGTCGCGCGCCTCGAGGTAGACGGTCGCGGCGAGACAGGCCTGTTCGTGTACCGGCTGCGGCATCAGCGCAGCCATCCAGAGCAATAGACCCAGGGTCATGTTCGGTACTCCTTCGCGGCCCGGCTTGCGTCGGCGGACCGCACACGCACGAACACGCGCAGGCGGTTTTCCGTCCGACGGGCCAACGGGCTCGTTTGGGTTCATGGCGCGGATGCCGGTAACCCCGGGCATCCGTGGCGCCCCGCCAAGGGTCGTCGTGCTGGCGTCGCGTGGGTCGCGCCAGGGCGGTTGCGCCGTATCGCGGCATTTCGCCGCAGCGACTTCGCCCCCGGTTCGGGGATCGAACGTCGTGTCGTCCGCCGATGGATTCCGCGCCGGGCGCGTCCATCGGTCTGTTGAGACGCCGGCAGGGTACGGATCGAGGACTAGAGAAGCAACTCGATTCCGTTCACACTGGTGAACGCGCATTCACTTTCGCAAGCCAAGTCCCCGTTTCGTCGGCACTTTGTTCCGCTTTCGTCCGGAGCGTCCATGTCGTCTATTCTTGGCTTTCCGCCGCCACGCGCCCGCCCGATGCCCGCCACACGGACCCTGCGACCGATCGCCTGGATGCTTGCGATGCTGCTGCTCGCGGCCTGCACCGGCAGCGGCGGCAACCTCGGCATGATCCGGCGCGTCAATCCGCCGATCGCCAGCCTGCAGCAGGTCGCGGTCCTGCCCGACGGCCGCTGGCACGTGGTGCTGCGCCTGAACAACTTCAGCACGGTGCCGATGCGCTTCATGGAGGTCGAGTCGGCGGTGTGGATCAACGGCGCCGACGCCGGCCGCATCGCGCAGGCCCCGGCGATGCAGGTGCCGCGCCTCAACGCCGAGGTGCACGCTTTCGATTTCGAGCCCGCGCCGGCGGCGCGCGCGGAAATGCAGCGTGCGGTCGAGCAGGGCTTCAGCTACCGGCTCGAGGGCATCATCCGCACCGAGGAGCCGGACGGCAGGTTCCCCTTCGCCTTCGACGGCCGCCTCACGCCCGTGCCGGGACGCCCCGGCGAGTTCCGCTGATTCCGGGAGCACACCATGAGCAAGTACGACGCCCCGCTGCGCGACATGCGCTTCGTGATCTACGACGTCCTCGACGTCGAGTCGGTGTACCGCCGCCTGCCGGGGCTGGAGGGCGCCACCCGCGACCTGCTCGACGCCGTCCTCGACGAGGGCGCCAGGTTCACCCAGGCGGTGCTCGCGCCGCTCAACCAGAGCGGCGATGCCGAGGGCTGCCACTTCGAGAACGGCACGGTGCGCACGCCCAAGGGCTTCAAGGAGGCGTACCAGCAGTTCGTCGCCGGCGGCTGGCCCTCGCTGGTGGCGGACCCGGAGTACGGCGGCCAGGGCCTGCCGGAGTCGTTCGGCTCGGTGCTCAAGGAGATGATCGACAGCGCCAACCTGTCGTGGGGCACCTATCCGCTGCTCTCGCACGGCGCCACCGAATCGCTGCGCCAGGTCGGCAGCGAATGGCAGCGCGAGGTGTTCCTCAAGCCGATCGTGGACGGCAGCTGGACCGGCACCATGTGCCTGACCGAACCGCATTGCGGCACCGACCTCGGCCTGCTCAGGACCCGGGCCGAGCCGGCCGCGGACGGGACCTACAAGGTCACCGGCACCAAGATCTTCATCACCGCCGGCGAGCACGATTTCACCGACAACATCGTGCACCTGGTGCTGGCGCGGCTGCCCGACGCGCCGGCCGGCACGCGCGGCATCTCGCTGTTCATCGTGCCCAAGTTCAAGGTCGACCAGGCCGGCAAGATCACCACGCGCAACGCGGTCGCCTGCGGCTCGATCGAGCACAAGATGGGCATCCGCGGCTCGGCCACCTGCGTGATGAACTTCGATGGCGCCGAGGGCTACCTGATCGGGGCGCCGAACAAGGGCCTCAATGCCATGTTCCTGATGATGAACACGGCGCGCATCGCGGTCGGACTGCAGGGGCTGGCGCTGATCGAGCGCGCGTACCAGAACTCGCTGGCCTATGCCCGCGACCGCCTGCAGATGCGCTCGCTGTCCGGGACCAAGCGCCCGGACAAGCCGGCCGACCCGATCCTCGTGCACCCCGACATCCGCCGCCTGCTGCTGACCCAGAAGGCCTTCGTCGAGGGCGGTCGCGCGCTGTCCTACTACGCCTACCTGCAGGCCGACATCATCGCCAGGTCGAAGGACGAAGCCGAACGCAAGCGCGCCGACGAACTGCTGGGCTTCCTCACCCCGATCGTCAAGGGGATGCTGACCGAAGCCGCGATCGAGTGCACCAACCACGCGCTGCAGGTGTTCGGCGGGCACGGCTACGTCAAGGAATGGGGCATGGAGCAGCTGGTGCGCGATGCCCGCATCAC
Source organism: uncultured Gammaproteobacteria bacterium (assembly GCA_964614825.1). Taxonomy (GTDB): domain Bacteria; phylum Pseudomonadota; class Gammaproteobacteria; order Xanthomonadales; family Ahniellaceae; genus JAGOEZ01. Next base: position 1,120 of record CAZTNB010000032.1, on the reverse strand, counting down.
CACGATCTACGAGGGCACCACGCAGATCCAGGCGCTCGACCTGCTGGGCCGCAAGATCATGGGCCTGCAGGCCGCCGGGCTGCGGCATTTCCTCGGCGAGATCGGCGCCTTCGTCAGGGCCCAGGCGGGCAATGCCGCGCTGGCGGAGTTCACCGCCCCGCTGGCGCGGCTGGCCGGCGAATGGGAACAGCTCACGCGCGAGATCGGCGAGTCGGCGATGAAGGACCCGGAGCAGGTGGGCGCGGCCGCGGTGGATTACCTCTACTACTCCGGCTATGTCACCCTGGCCTACTTCTGGGCGCGCGAGGTCGCCGCCCTGGGGGCGTCGCACCCGGAGGACTTCCGCGCATCCAAGCTCTCCACCGCGCGCTTCTGGTTCCAGCGCATCGTGCCGCGCACGCTGACCCACGTGGCCTCGATCCGCGCCGGCAGCGCCAGCCTGATGGCGATGTCCGACGCGCAATTCTCGCCCTGAGGCGATGGCGCCGGCCGCTCCCGCAGCGCGCGCCGGCGTGCTGTTGCGTCCCTACGCGGCGGCCGACCGCGACTTCGTCCTCGGCCTGGTGCCGCGTTTCGTCGCGTTCCCGCTGCCGGCATGGCGCGACGCCGCTGCCTGCGAGGCCGGCATCCGCGCCGACATCGCGGCGCACCTGGACCAGGGCACGCCCGGCTCGCACGCCTGGGTGGCCGAGGCGGCCGGCCTCGGTCGCTGCGGCTTCCTCCTGCTGCTCGAACAACAGGACTTCTTCACCGGGGTGCCGAGCTGCCACGTCTCCGACCTGGTGGTGTCGGCCGGCGCCGAGGGCCATGGGGTCGCGGCCGCGCTGCTGGCCCACGCCGAGCGCTGGGCCGCGGACGCGGGCTGCGCGTTCCTCACCCTCGCCGTGTTCGAAGGCAATGCCCGCGCGCGCCGGCTGTACGAGCGCGCAGGATTCGGCACCGAGCTGCTGCGGATGACCAAGGCGCTGCCGCCGCCGGCCTGAAGGCATGGAGCAGCGCTCGTTATTGCATTCGTACGAGGACCTTCGTAATATCGCCCGCCAACGTCCCGACGGAACCGTAGCGATGCGCCTCCTCGCCCTGTTGCTGACCCTGCTCCTGTGCGCCAACGCCGCCGCCG
>CAZTNB010000031.1:13289-23494 GCA_964614825.1 uncultured Gammaproteobacteria bacterium | reverse complement strand
GTCCAGCGCGGCGCGCCGGCGGCGTCGTAGAAGTACACCACCACCACGGTCACCTCGCCCTGGCTGTCGAGGCTCAGGCCCCAGCCGGAGTCGGCCGGGTCGTACCAGAGCCCGGTGTGCAGCGCACTGCGCGTGCGCGCGCCGAAGCGCAGGCGCTGCAGCGGCTCGCTGCCCGAGGCGCCGTCGATGCTCCAGCGCAGTTCCGCGCGCTCGCCGGCCGCGAAGGCCAGCGTCATCGACCCTACCGCGGTCGCCAGCGGCGGCTGGCCCGCCGCGGGCAGGCGCAAGCGGTTGAGCGGCGCCGTCCAGGTGGACCCGGCGTAGGGTCCCACGGCCTGGTACCAGACCGGTTCGCCATCAGGCAGGTAGGTGTACCAGGTGACGGCGAGCGTATCGCCGGCGAACTGCAGGTCGAGGCCATGGCCGTCGCGCGCCGGGTTGAACCACAGGCCCTGCGCCGGGCGCAGCGTGGTCGAGGCCGCGTCGTAGGGCAGCGAACCCTGCGCGAACTCCACGCCGTCGCGCACGCCGTCGCCGTCGCGGTCGAGCGCCAGTCGTTCGCCCAGGCCCGCCGGCACCAGGGTGAAGGTCGCCTGCGTGCCGGCCGGCAACGCCGCCAGCAGCGCCGCGGCGTCGAGCGCGGAGCCGCCGTCGTCGGGCTCGAAGCGCGCGCCGTCGCGGCGGTACAGCCAGCCACGATCGCGCTCGCCCACGGGCGCGCGCGCGACCAGCTCCAGCCGCGGCGACGCGGCCAGCGCCGCCAGCCCGGCGAGCGCCGCGCCGCCGCCCGCGCCGGCCTGCAGCTGGCGCCCGGCGCTGGCATGGGTGTCCCTGCTGGCGGGGCCCGCGACCGAGTGCTGCGGATTGGCGGTCGGCAGGTCCGAGCCGGCGAATGCGAGCATGAAGGCCGCCACGTCGGCCAGGTCCTGGTCGGTGCGCGGATTGAAGTCCTCGAGCGAGAGGAAGCGCACCAGCGAGTCGACGCTGCCGTCGTGCAGGAAGCCGAAGCCGGCGCGGCTGTTGCCCGAGGCGAGGTCGAAGCCGATGCGCTCGTGGAGGTTGCGCAGCGAGGGCACCTTGAAAGTCTGCAGGGTGCCGGTGCCGCGCGCGGTGATCGCGAGATGGTTGGCGCCATCGGGTCCGATCGGCAGGGTGCGCCCGCCGATGGCGATGCCGCCGGCGCTGGAGATGCGGCCGTTGATGCCGAAGCCGGTCGGCAGCGAGTGGCAGACGCGGCAGTTGTCGGTGCCGCCGCCCGGGGTGAAGAACAGGTCGCCGGTGCGGAACAGGCTCAGCCCGCGCACCGCGCTGCCCGCCGGCAGCGGCGTGCCGGCGAGGCTGAAGCGGCCGGTCGAGCGCAGCCCCGGCAGCGCGACCGAGGCGGGCAGGCTGTTGTCGGCGTTGCGGAACGGGTTGGGCGGATAGACGATGGTGGCGAGGAAGTCCTCGAAGGCCTGCATCTGCGCCGGATCGAGCTCGCTGGTGCGGCCCTGCAGCTTGACGAAGGCGCCGTTGAACTCCTCGATCCCGGCGCGGTCGCCGCGCCAGTGGAACGGCTCCTTGCCGATGATGTCCTGCAGGGTCTGGGTGGTCATCGGGCCCTTGAGCGGGTGGAAGTCCTCGCACTGGCCGTCGGCGGGATTGGTGATGCAGTTCTGGTCGAAGCGCTTGGGCAGGTCGGCCGGATCGCCGAGGTCCCAGGCCAGGCGATCGAAGCGCGCGTCGACGTGGCACGAGGCGCAGGCGAGGTGGCCGGGGCCCGAGGTCAGGCGCGTGTCGTAGAGGAAGCGCCGGCCGTCGCGGATCGCCGCCGGCAGCGGCGAGTACACGGCGAGGCGGCTGCGCTCGCGCAGGGTCTGCGTGTCGATCGTCGACAGGCTGGCCTCGAAGTGGTTCCACACGTAGAGCACGCGATGGCGCTCGTCCAGCGCCAGGCCGGTCGGGCCCTCGCCGACCTCGATCGGCGCGACGCTGCCGTCGCGCGCCCCGCTGGCGCCCAGCACCACGACGTTGTTGGAGCCCATGCCGGCGACGTAGCCGCGCCGGCCGTCGGCGGACCAGACGAGGCCGCGGGGATCGCCCAGCGCCTGCGCCCGCAGCGCCGCCGACACCGCGTTGCCGCTGTCGTCGAGCTGTGGATTGAGGTCGATCGCGCCGGCCGCGCCGCCGCCCTCGACGTTGGCCAGCAGCACGCGCACGAAGCGCCCGCGCACGTTGGGTTCGAAGCGGATCTCGTTGCGGGCGTCGGTGCCGACCACGGTCACGCGGCCGTCGCCGGGGCGCACCGCCACGGCCATGCCGATGTTCATGAGCCCGGAGGTGTAGCTCACGCCGAGGGTGTTGGCGTCGATCCGGACCAGGTCGCGGTCGGCCAGGTCCCAGCCCGGCACCCGGCCCGAGCGCGCCGCCGAGGCGCCGCTGACGAACTCGGTCCAGTCGCGCTGGTTGCCGTCGCGCCAACGGCCCCCGGCGTCGCGGCGCACGATCAGGCCGCTCGCCGGCGCCGGCGGCTGGCCGGCCGCGCGCGGCGGGTTGAACGCGTCGCCGTCGTTGGGCGGTGGCGTCACGCCGCCGTAGGGCGTCTCGCGATCGCGCACGACATTCGGCGGGAAGATGCCGGACGAGGCGCCGGCCAGGATCGTGCTGGCGTTGCCCGATTCCCACACCGCCACGTAGACGACGCGCCCGTCGGGGCTCACCGCCATGGCGCGCGGGTCCTCGGCGTCGATCGGGATCGCGATCGGCGCCGCCTGCGGCGCGGCCGGATCGAACACCTGCACCAGGTTGGCCTGCGAGCAGCTGACGAAGGCGCGCGCCGGCGTGCCGGCGAAGACCACGTCATGCGGCTCGTCGGCGGTGGCCAGCGTGGCGGTGACGCGGCGGGCGGCCACGTCGACCACGCTCAGGCTGTCGGAGACGTGGTTGGCGACCCACAGCTCGCGGTCGTCGCGGAAGCGCACGCTGACCGGATCGAGCCCCACCTGGACCTGGCCCAGCGCCACCGGGAAGCCGCGGCTGACGTCGTAAAGCAGCACCCGGTGGTCGGCGGTGTGGGCGACGGCCAGCGTGCGCCCGTCGGGACTGAGGTCCAGCGCGTGGATCGGATGGTCCTCCCAGTTCACGTGGTTGACCGCGGCCATCGAGGACTGCGCCGCGCCGAGCGCGGGCACGGCGGCGAACAGGGCGACGAGGACTGGTTGCATGGTCGGTACCGGGTAGTGGCGCCACGCCGGCGGCCGGGCCGGGACGCACGCGGGCCGCGCGCGGCCCGGCATCGCCGCCGTGCTGTGGATTTCCTACCTCGAAGCCGCCGGCGGATTACACGGCGGGCCGGCCGGAGGCCCGCGCGGCGTTGCCGCCACGCCGCGACCCGGCAGTGCGTCGGGTAAGCTCACCAGCGCATGGCCGCATTCGAATACCAGGCCCTCGATGCCGGCGGCAGGACCCAGTCCGGCGTGCTGCAGGCCGAAACCGCGCGCGCCGCGCGCGCCGCGCTGCGCGAACGCGGCCTGACCCCGCTCGAGGTCGAGGCCGTGCGCGAGGCGGCCGCGCGCCAGCCGATGCAGCGACCGTGGGCCCGGCGCGGGCTCGGCCTCGGCGCCCTGGCACTGCTCACCCGGCAACTGGCGACGCTGGTGTCGGCCGGCCTGCCCATGGACGAGTCCTTGCAGGCACTGGCCGAGTCCACCGATGAGCCGCGCGCCCGCTCGATGGTGGTCGAACTGCGCTCGCGGGTCATGGAGGGCGCGCCGCTGGCCAGTGCCATGGCCGAGTTCCCCGACAGCTTTCCCGAGGCCTACCGCGCCTCGGTCGCGGCCGGCGAATCCTCGGGCCGGCTCGACGCCACGCTGCTGCGCCTGGCCGACTACACCGAGAGCCGCGAGGCGCTGGCGCGCCAGGTCTGGATGGCGCTGGCGTACCCGGTGCTGCTGACCGTGGTGGCGCTCGCCATCGTCAGCGGCCTGCTGGTGTACGTGGTGCCGCAGGTGGTGGGCGTGTTCGACAACCTGGGGCAGCGCCTGCCGCTGGTGACGCGGATCCTGATCGGTATCGCCGACTTCGTGGCGAAGTTCGGCCTGCTGGCGCTGGTGTTGCTGGCGCTGGGCGCGGCCGGATTCCGCTGGGCCCTGCGGCGCGAGCAGGTGCGCCTGGCCTGGGACCGCTTCGTGCTCGCCCTGCCGCTGGCCGGCCGCCTGGTGCGCGCCGCCAACACGGCGCGCGCCGCGCGCACGCTGGCCACCCTCACCGCCAGCGGCGTGCCGGTGCTCGACGCGATGCAACTCGCCGCCGGCACCGTGCGCCCGCTGCCGATGCAGCAGGCCTTCCGCCGCGCGGCCGCGCGCGTGCGCGAAGGCGGCGGCTTCGCCCGCGCGCTGGCCGAGAGCGGCCAGTTCCCGCCGGTGGCGGTGCGCCTGATCGCCAGCGGCGAGAAATCGGGCAAGCTCGACGCCATGCTGGAGCAGGCCGCGCGCCACCAGGCGCGCGAGGTCGAGTCGCTGCTCGGCACGCTGACCACGATCCTCGGCCCCGCCGTGATCCTGGTGGTCGGCGCCATGGTGCTGTTCATCGTGCTGGCCATCCTGCTGCCGATCTTCGAACTCAACACCCTGATCAAGTAGCGGGAATGATCCGTTTCGACAACGTCACCAAGCGCTACGCCAGCGGGCAGGACGCGCTGCGCGAGGTCGGGTTCTCGATCGAGGCGGGCGAGTTCGTGTTCCTCACCGGGCATTCCGGCGCCGGCAAGAGCACCGTGCTCAAGCTGATCTCGGCGCAGGAGCGGCCCACGCGCGGCACGGTGCTGCTCGACGGCAAGAACGTCGGCGCGGTCAAGCCGCGCGCCATCCCGGCGGTGCGGCGCCTGATCGGGCAGGTGTTCCAGGATCATCGCCTGCTGGCCGACCGCACCGCGTTCGACAACGTGGCCCTGCCGCTGGTCATCGCCAGCACGCCGCGCGCGGAAATCGACCGGCGCGTGCGCGCGGCGCTGGACAAGGTCGGGCTGCTGGCGCGCGAGCGCGCGCTGCCGGCGCAGCTGTCGGCCGGCGAGCAGCAGCGCGTGGGCATCGCGCGCGCGATCGCCGCCAAGCCCGCCCTCGTGATCGCCGACGAACCCACCGGCAACCTCGACCCGCAGCTGGCGGCCGAGATCATGGCGCTGTTCGCCACCCTCACCCAGGGCGGCACCACCGTGCTGGTGGCGAGCCACGACCTGCACCTGATCCAGCGCCTCAAGCGTCGCGTGCTGGTGCTGGACAAGGGCCGCCTGATCGACGACTTCCGGCCCGGGCGCGAGGGCGCGGCGCCGTGAACCGCCGGGTCGAGGCGCCGGCCGCCGGGCAGCGCTTCGTGGTGCAGCGCCCGCCGCTGCGCGCCGTGGTGGACCAGCACCTCTACAGCGCGCTGTCGAGCCTCGGCCGCCTGTGGCAGCGCCGTGGCGGCACCGCGATCACCGTGCTGGTGATGGCGCTGGCGCTGGCGCTGCCGCTGATGCTGCAACTGGCCGTGCGCAACCTGGCCCAGCTCGGCGGCGCCCTGCGCGACGCGCGCGAGCTCACCGTGTTCGTCGAGGCGGGGCTCGCCGACCAGCGCGTCGACGCGCTGCGCGCGCAGGCGCGGGCGCTCGCCGGCGTGGCCGCGGTGCGCGCGCGCACGCCGGCGCAGAACCTCGAGGACCTGCGTGCGCTGGCCGGCTTCGGCGACGCGCTGGACCTGATCGACCGCAACCCGCTGCCGGCGACGCTGGTGGTGGCGCCCGATCCGGCGCAGGACGCGGCCGCGATCGCGGCGCTGGCGCGCGCGCTGGAGGCGCTCGACGGCGTGGACTTCGTGCAGTACGACCTCGGCTGGCGCGAGCGCCTCGACGCCGCCCTGGCGCTGGCGCGGCGCGGCGTGCTGCTGGTCGCGGCGCTGCTGGCGCTGGGCGCGCTGCTGGTGGTGGGCAACACGATCCGCCTCGACGTCGCCGCGCGCGCCGACGAGATCGCGGTGCTGCAATTGCTCGGTGCGACCGATGGCTTCGTGCGCCGTCCGTTCCTCTACGCCGGCGCCTGGTATGGCGCGGCGGCGGCATTGCTGGCCCTGCTGGGCGTGCTGCTGGCCGGCATCGCGCTCGGCGCGCCGGTGGCGCGGCTGGCCGAGAGTTACGGCAGCGCGTACCGCCTGATCGGCGTCGGCGCGGGCCTCGCGGCCGCGACGCTGGCCGCGGGAATCGTGTTAGGCTGGCTCGGCGCCTGGGCGGCCTGCGGCCGCCACCTCGCGCGGGGGAAACCGCAGTAGGAACATGCGCGCGCGCGACGGGCGCGCGGCGCGATCCGGCGCCGGCGTCGCTGTCGCCGTTGCAGGAGTACAGCGCCGTCGTGGAAGGCCAGCTCACCCGGCACATCAGCTCCGACGAGCCGCGCGTGATGATCGTCGACGGCTCGCGCGTCGCCCGGCGCATGATCGAGCAGGTGCTCAAGGCCGAACTGCCCAACGCGGTGGTGCTGTCGTGCGGCACCGGCGCCGAGGCCAGGCGCCAGCTCGAGAGCGGCATCGTCGACCTGGTCACCACCGCGCTGGCCCTGCCCGACATGGACGGGCTCGAGCTCGCGACCTACATCCGCGAGCAGGCGCCGCAGGCCTACATCCCCATCGTGGTGGTGTCGGGCAGCGTCAACGAGCGGCTCGAGGACCGCGGCCTCGGCGGGCCGGTCACCGACTATTTCGACAAGTCGCTGGGCTTCGCCGCGCTGGCGCAGTTCATCCGCGGCTACACCCATCCGGAGATGCACGCCAGCGGCCGCGTGCTCTACGTCGAGGACAGCCGCGTGGTCGCGCTGGCCACGCGCCGCATGCTGGAGAAGTACGGCCTGACCGTGCAGCACGTGTCCAGCGTCGAGGACGCGCTGGCGCTGCTCGACGCCGCGCGCGCGCAGGGCCAGGCGGTGGCCGACATCATCCTCACCGACGTCTACCTCAAGGGCGGGCTCACCGGCAAGGAACTGCTGGAGAAGCTGCGCGGCGAGTACGGCCTCGACCGCGGCGCGATGCCGGTGCTGGTGATGACCGCCGAGGACAACCCGAAGAACCAGGCCGCGCTGCTGCGCGTGGGCGCCAACGACCTGGTGCACAAGCCGGTCGAGGAGCGCCTGCTGATCACCAAGCTGCTGTTCCAGCTGCGCGTTGCGCAGGCGCGCCAGCGGCGCCTCGGCGCAGCGGCCCCGCCCGCCTGAGCGGGGCGGTGGGCGTGGAACGCATCCGCCTCGAGCCGTCGTGGAAGGCGCGGCTGGCGCCGCTGTTCGACACCCCCGGCATGCAGGCCTTGCGCGCCTTCCTGGTCGCCGAGGCGCGCGCGGGCAAGACGATCTATCCGCCGGCGCACCAGATCTTCGCCGCGCTCGACGCCACCCCGTTCGACGCGGTCAAGGTCGTGATCCTGGGCCAGGATCCGTACCACGGCCCCGGCCAGGCGCATGGCCTGTGCTTCTCGGTGCGCCCGGGCGTGCCGCCGCCGCCCTCGCTGCTGAACATCTATGCCGAGCTCGAGAGCGACCTCGGCATCGCGCGCCCCGACCACGGCTGCCTGCTGCCGTGGGCGCGCCGCGGCGTGCTGCTGCTCAACGCCGTGCTGACGGTGGAACGCGGCCTCGCCGGCTCGCACCACGGCAAGGGCTGGGAGCCGTTCACCGATGCCGTGGTCGACCACCTCAATCGCGAGCGCGAAGGCCTGGTGTTCCTGCTCTGGGGCTCGCCGGCCCAGGCCAAGGCGCGCCAGGTCGACCCGCGCCGCCACCACGTGCTCAAGGCGCCGCATCCCTCGCCGCTGTCCGCGCACCGGGGCTTCCTCGGCTGCCGCCACTTCTCCCGGGCCAACGCCTGGCTCGAGGCGCGGGGGGTGGCCGGGGTCGACTGGCGGCTGCCGCCGCGGGCGCAACTCGATTTCACTTGATCTTCAGGCCCTTCGTACCAACAATGCACCGGTCGGCCGCCCACCCGCTGCCGATTGTCCGAGGGGAGTAGCTCCCAATCTGCTGGGCCGTCATCACGGGCTGCATGCCCCGGTCCAGTGGGCAGCGCGGATTGCCGCGCTGCGAGCGAGACCTCGTCACCCTGGGGTGACGGTCTCGCACGTCCGAATCCGGCGTCCGAACACCGCCCCGCCACCGGCGCGCGTCGTTGCGCGCCGACGACGAGGAGAGCGAGCGATGCACACGATTGGCGAGTGGTGGATGTGGGCGGGGTTCGCGGTGTTCGTCGCGATCGCCGTCGCGGTCGACATGCTCATGCTTCGACACCAGGGCGCGCACAAGGTCTCGGTGCGCGAGGCGCTGGGCTGGTCGGTGCTGTGGGTGGCGCTGGCGCTGGCCTTCTGCGCGGCGCTGTGGGGCTACCTCGACGTGAACGTCGGGCGCGAGGCCGCCAACCTCAAGGCGACCGAGTTCCTGACCGGGTACCTGATCGAGAAGTCGTTGTCGGTCGACAACATCTTCGTGTTCCTGATGATCTTCACCTTCTTCGCGGTGCCCCCGGAGCATCAGAAGCGGGTGATCGTGATCGGCGTGATCGGGGCGATCGTGCTGCGCGCGATCATGATCCTGCTCGGCGGCCTGCTGATCGCGAAGTTCCACTGGGTCCTGTACCTGTTCGGCCTGTTCCTGGTCGCGACCGGGATCAAGATGCTGCTGTTCGCCGACCAGGCGCCCGACCTGGAGAAGAACCCGGTGCTGCGCTGGATGCGCGGCCACCTGCGCATGACCCGCGACTTCGAGTCCGACCACTTCACCGTCGTGCGCGAGGGCAAGCGCTGGTTCACGCCGCTGTTCGCGGTCGTGGTGCTGGTCGCCGTCACCGACATCATCTTCGCGGTCGACTCGATCCCGGCGATCTACGCCATCACCGAGGATCCCTTCATCGTGCTGACCGCCAACATCTTCGCGATCCTCGGCCTGCGCGCGCTGTACTTCCTGCTCGCGGACATGAAGGACCGCTTCCACCTCCTGAGCTACGGCCTGGCCGTGGTGCTGCTGTTCGTCGGCGGCAAGATGCTGCTGGCGCACTGGGTCAAGGTGCCGGCCTTCACCTCGCTGGGCGTGGTGGTGGGCATCCTGGTCGGCAGCATCGTGCTCAGCCTGCTGCGCCCCCCGGCGCCGCCCCGCGCGGCCTCGACCGGGGCCCAGCCATGAAGAAAAAAGCCAATAAAGTCAAAGCCATGGGCAATGGAACTTCCGCCCCCTTTAGCACTCCAAGTGCACGAGTGCTAAAATCCCGCGCATCCCGGAGGACTTCGATGACGCAAGCCCTGGTGGCCCGCAATTTCCCGATCCCGAGTGCGCTCGGCAGCCTCGATGCGTACATCGGTGCGGTCAACCGCGTGCCCATGCTCACCGTCGAGGAAGAGCGCGAGCTGGCGGCCCGCTATCGCGGCGAGGAGGACCTCGAGGCGGCCAAGCGCCTGGTGATGTCGCACCTGCGTTTCGTGGTCCACGTGGCGCGCGGCTACGCCGGCTACGGCCTCGGCATCGCCGACCTGATCCAGGAAGGCAACATCGGCCTGATGAAGGCGGTCAAGCGCTTCGACCCGACCCAGGGCGTGCGGCTGGTGTCCTTCGCCGTGCACTGGATCCGCGCCGAGATGCACGAGTTCATCCTGCGCAACTGGCGCATCGTCAAGGTCGCCACCACCAAGGCGCAGCGCAAGCTGTTCTTCAACCTGCGCAAGTCGAAGAAGCGCCTGGGCTGGATGAACGCCGACGAGGTGCGCACGATCGCCGCCGAACTGAACGTGCCGGAAGCGACCGTGCTGGAGATGGAAGCGCGGCTCAACGGCCACGACATCGCCTTCGACGCGCCGGCCGACGCCGACGACGAGGTGCGGCCGTCGCCGGTGGCCTACCTGGTCGACCAGGGCGCGAGCCCGGACGAGGCGCTCGCGCGCAGCGACCACAGCGACCACCAGCTCGAAGTGCTGGGCCGCGGCCTCACCCAGCTCGATGCGCGCTCGCGCGACATCATCAAGCGGCGCTGGCTCGACGACGACAAGGTGACGCTGCAGGAACTGGCGGACGAGTACGGCGTGTCGGCCGAGCGCATCCGCCAGATCGAAGCCAACGCGATGAAGAAGATGCGCGCGCTGTTCGAGGCCTGAGCCCCGCGCCGCACGCGACACCCGACGGCCTCCCTCGCGGAGGCCGTCGGCGTTTCGGGATCCCGCCGCGGACGCGGCG
>CAZTNB010000031.1:0-13189 GCA_964614825.1 uncultured Gammaproteobacteria bacterium | reverse complement strand
AGGACCGGGTCAATACATGTCGATCGGATCGACGTCGATCGACCAGCGCACGCGGCGCGCCTCGGGCCGGCCGCGCAACGCGTCGACGGCGGCGTCGAGCGCGCGGTGCAGGGCCGCGCGCTGCCTCGACTCGAGCAACAGCTGCGCGCGCACGTAGCCGGCCCGGCGCGGCAGCGGCGCCGGCAGCGGCCCGCGCGCCTGCACGCCCCCGGCGCCGGCGAAGGCGCCGCGCGCCAGCGCGAGGAAGGCATCGACGCGCTCGCGCCGTTGCGCCTCGGCGCGCAACAGGGCGAAGTGCGCGTACGGCGGGAAGCCCAGTGCCGCGCGTTGCGCCAGCTCCTCGCGCGCGAAGGCGTCGTAGCCGCCCTCGAGCAGGCGGCGCAGCAGCGGGTGCTCGGGGTGGTGGGTCTGCAGCAGCACGGTGCCCGGCTTGAGCCCGCGGCCGGCGCGGCCGGCGACCTGCACCACGAGCTGCGCGAGGCGCTCGGCGCCGCGGAAGTCGGCGCTGAACAGGCCGCCGTCGACGTCGACCAGCGCGGCCAGGGTCAGGTTCGGCAGGTCGTGGCCCTTGGCCAGCATCTGCGTGCCCACCAGCACCGCCGGCGCGCCGCTCTCGATCGCGGACCAGCGCGACTCGCGCGCGCCGCGCGCGCGCGTGGTGTCGCTGTCCATGCGGATCACGCTGGCGCCGGGCAGGCGCGTCGCCAGCACCTGTTCGAGGCGCTCGGTGCCGGCGCCGAGCGGCAGCAGGGCGCCGGAGCCGCAATCGGGGCAGGTCGCCGGCGCACGCTCCGAATGCCCGCAATGGTGGCAGCGCAGGCCCGGTCCCGCGCGATGCAGGGTGAGGTGGGCGTCGCAGCGCGGGCAGTCGGCGTGCCAGCCGCAGTCGTGGCACAGCAGCACCGGCGCGTAGCCGCGGCGGTTGCGGAACACCAGCGCCTGCTCGCCGCGCGCCACGCAGGCCGCGACCGCATCGATCAGGGGCGCCGACAGGCCCTCCTGCAGTCGCTGCCGGCGCAGGTCGATCAACTGCACCCGCGGCGTGCGCGCGCTGCCCGCCCGTCGCGACAGCCGCAACGCCTGGTAGCGGCCCGCCGCGACATTGGCCAGCGTCTCGAGCGCCGGCGTGGCCGAGCCCAGCACCACGGGCACGTCGAGCGCGCGGGCGCGCACCAGCGCGAGGTCGCGGGCGTGGTAGCGGAAGCCGTCCTGCTGCTTGTAGGAGGCGTCGTGCTCCTCGTCGATCACGATCAGTCCCGGCCGCGCCAGCGGCGTGAGCACCGCCGAGCGCGTGCCGAGCACGACCGCCGCGTTGCCGCGCGCCGCGGCGAGCCAGGCGCGCGCCCGTTCGCCCTCGGCGAGGCCGGAATGCAGCGCCGCCACGCGCACGCCCAGCCGTTCCTCGTAGCGACGCACCGCCTGCGGCGTGAGGCCGATCTCCGGCACCAGCACCAGCGCCTGGCGCCCCGCCGCCAGGACCCGCGCGATCAGGTGCAGGTACACCTCGGTCTTGCCGCTGCCGGTGACGCCTTCGAGCAGGGTGGCGACGTAGCGCGAGGGCGCCAGGTCGGCGCCCAGCCGTTCGCAGGCGGCGGCCTGCTCCGCGTTGAGCGCCGGACCCGCCAGCGGCGGCCGCGCGCCGCCGCCGGGGTCCTCGACCGCCGCCACCAGGCCTTCGCGCTCGAGCTGGCGCAGCACGCTCGCGGCCGTGCCCAGTTCCGCGCCCAGCGCGGCGCGCGTCAGCGGCGTCGTAGCCAGCAACTCCAGCACCCGGCGAGCGCGGGTGGCCCGGCCACCGGCTGCCAGCGCCGCCTGGCCGGCGCGGGTGACGGCATACGCCGGCAGCCCGACGAACGAGGCCTGCGGTCGCCGCAACGCGACCGGTAGCGCGGCCTGCAGGACTTCGCCCAGTGGATGGGCGTAGTACGAGGCCGCCCAGCGCAGGCTATGCACCAGTTCGGTGCTGAGCAGGGGCGCGGCATCCAGCCGGGCGCTGATCGGCCGCAGCCGGCTCGCGTCAAGCACGTCGTCGGCGCTGTCGACCACCACGCCCACCAGCGCCCGCGAGCCTACCTGCACCAGGACGCGGCAATGCAGCCAGTCGCCCTGTGCCGTCGCTTCCTCCGGCACGAGGTAGTCGAGCGGGCCGGGCAGGGGCAGGGGCACGGCGACGCTGAGCAGGCGCGTCATCGCCGAGCCCCGGCGCAAGGCCATTTTCGCGGTCCGCTGCCGCACGATCCGGCACCCGGCCCCGGCTTAGCCGGCATACTTGAGCGATCCGTCACGAAGGCACCCTAACCTATCGAATTCTCGACGCTTTCACCCTTATCCACAGCAGCTGTGGATAACTCTGTGGATGGCGGGCCACCGGGGCCTCCCGGAGGCGCCCACAGACGGGGTCGCATCCCCTCTGGTCAAAAAATAGCCAAATTCGCGATCTTCTTTTCCATCAACGACTTGTGCACGAATCTCCGTGCCATCGCGAGCGTCGATCGGCGCTTCGCAACGGAATCGTCACGCGCGCCGACCCCCTGTGCACATCCGCGGGGGCGCGGGCTGTCAACCACCCGCGATTGCGCGCGTTTCCTGCTCCAGTCGGGGCCGATGGCCGGCCCGCCCGGCACCCCGCACAATGGCTCCCCAGACCCCCGCCCTGGCTACCGGTTGCTTGGATCGAGACGCTGCCCTCCGCACGGAACGCGTGGACGCCCTCGACCGCTTCCTGCGCGAGGTGGAGCGCCGCGCGCTGCGCCACGCCGAGATCGCCGTGGGCCAGCGCGAGGACGCCCTCGACCTGGTGCAGGATGCCATGCTCGCCTTCGCCCGGGCCTATGCCGGCCATCCGCCCGCCGAGTGGCCGCCGCTGTTCTACCGGGTGCTGGAGAGCCGCATCCTCGACTTCCACCGCCGCACGCAGGTGCGGCGGCGCTGGCGCGTCTGGCTCGGGCGCGGCGCCGACGAGGATCCGGGTGCCGACCCGCTGGCGCAGGTGGCGGACCCGGTCGAACCGGGCCCGTGGCAGCGCGTCGCCGATGGCGAGACCCGCGATGCCCTCGACCGCGCGCTGGCGGCGCTGCCGGCGCGCCAGCGCCAGGCCTTCCTGCTGCGGGTCTGGGAAGGCTTCGACGTGGCCCAGACCGCGGCTGCGATGGCCTGCAGCCAGGGCAGCGTCAAGACACACTTGTCGCGCGCGCTGGGCGCGCTGCGGCAACGCCTGGAGGACTGGCGATGAAACCGGACGATCCGCGGCATCCCGACGATCCGCTGCGCGACCCCGCCCACGCGGCGCTGGCGGCGCGCCTGCGCGCCGGACTCGAGGCCTCTGCGCAGGCGCTCGATGGCGCCACCCTGTCGCGCCTCAACCGGGCGCGCCAGCGCGCGCTGGACGCCGCCCGGGCGCCGCGCCGCAGCCTGCTGCGTTGGACCGCGCTGGCGGCCACCGCCTGCGTGCTGGTCGCCGCCGTGGCGCTGTGGCGGCTGCCGTCGACGCCGGTGGCGCCAACGCCCGCATCGGCGCCGGCGACCGCGGCGCCGCGGGTCGATGACCTCGCGCTGGTCGCCGGTGGCGCCGACCTCGAACTGGTCGAAGACCTGGAGTTCTACGCATGGCTGGATGCGCAATCGGCGGATGGCTGATCGCGGTGCTCGCCGCGACGCCAGCCGACCCGCCACCGGCGCCCAGTCCGGAGCTGATCGAGTTCCTGGCCGAGTTCGCCGATGGCGACGGCCGCTTCGTCGACCCGCTCGATGCCGCGGCCGCGCTGGACGCGCCCCAGACCGAGACCCGAGCCGATGCCGAGCCCGCCACCGCCGATGCCGCGCGACTGCCCGAGGATGCGACCGATGCGCCGCCTGCCGATCATCGCTAGCGCCTGCCTCTGGCTCGTGGCCGCCGCCGTGCAGGCGGCCGGCATGGCCTTCGGCGAACTGCCGGCGGAGGAGCAGCGCGTGCTGGCGCCGTTCGCCGCGCAGTGGTCCACGCTGGCGCCGGACGTGCAGGACCAGTTGCGCCAGGGCGCGCGGCGCTGGAACGGCATGAGCGCGGAGGAGCAGCGCCTCGCGGCCGAACGCCTCGCGCGCTGGCAGGCGCTGTCGCCCCAGCGGCAGGCGGAACTGCGCCGGCGCTTCGAGCAGTTCCGCCAGTTGTCGCCGGAGCAGCAGCAGCGGCTGCGGCGCAGCTTCGAACGCTTCCGCCACCTGCCGCCCGACGAGCGCCAGCGGCTGCGCCAGCGCTTCGAGGAAATGAGCCCGGCGCAACGGCGCGCCTTCATCGAGGGCATGGCCGCCAGCGAGCGCGCGATGCAGGGCCAGCGCCTGCTGCGCAACGTGCCGGCGGCCGAGCGCGACGCGACCTGGCGGATGCTGCAGGAACTCAGTCCGGAGCAGCGCCAGGCGCTGCGCCGGCGCATGCAGGCGCTGGCGCCGGAGGAACGGCAGGCGCTGCGGCGGCAGCTGGTGGAGGCCACGCCGGAGCAGCGCGCCAGGCTGCTGCAATAGCGCGCGACTAGCGGAACTCGCGCACCAGCTCGCTCACCCGCCGCGTGGCCTGGAACCGGTCGCCGAAGCGGGCGATGCCGTCGGCGCGCAGGCGCGGCGCGTGCTCGCGCAGGTAGCGCTCGAGCGCGTCGCGGCCCTCGAGGTGGTAGCGCGTGGTCCACACCGGCTTGCCGCCGCCATCGTCCTCGGCCAGCAGCTCGGCGCCGGTGAAGCCGGGAATGGCGAGGATCTCGCGGATGTGGGCCTCGAGCCAGGCGCGAAACGCCGCCTCGATCGCCGGCTCGACCACGATGCGCACCTCGTACACGATCACAGCAGCACCAGCGACACCAGCATGGTCAGCAGCATGCCGAAGGTCAGCAGCATCGTGTAGCAGATGCCGATGCAGGCGTACTTGAACAGGGTGAAGAACCAGCCCTGCCGGTACACGCGTTTCTGCATCAGCAGCAGGTACAACGGGATCCAGATCCACGCGAACACGAGCAGCAGGTTCAGCACGGCGCCCGCAGCGCCCTCGTCGTCCGGCGCCACCCAGTTGCGCAGCTGGAACAGGAACACCACCACGATCAGCGAGAAGCAGATGAAGCTGTGGCTGTGCAGCGCGACGATCAGGTGCTCCATGAACAGGCGCCGCTTGAAGGCGTAGAAGACCTTCAGCAGCAGGGCGAACAGCGGCAGGATCAGGAACAGCGCCTGCGGCGCGGTGGAGAACATCTGCCGCACGAAGGGGCCCGGGTCCTCCTCGATCTTGCGCACCTTGTTGAGCAGCACCTCGATCTCTTCGTTGAGGGCCTCGTTGGCCGCGTCGGGCAGCCAGGAGAAGACCAGCGGATTGTCGGTCTTGTGCCAGGGCTTGCTGCCGTTGAAGGTGATGGTGGGCGGCTTCTTGGCCTCGGGCTTGTCCACGCCGGGCGCTGGCGGCGGCGCCGGCGGCGCCGGGGTGGCCGCGGGCGCCTTGGCATCGCCGCCGCGCTTGCCCGCGCCCGCATCGGCCGCCGCCCGCTCGGCATCGGCCTTGGCCAGTTCCGCCTCCAACTCGCGGCGCAACTCGGCGCGGGTCTCGGCCGGCGCGAAGGACATCGCGGCCTCGAGCTGGTCGAGCTTGGCCTTGCGTTCCTCCGGCCCGAGCCGCGCCAGCTCGTCGGCGGTGTTGCCGGTGCTGAAGCGCAGGCCGCCGCCGTCCTCGCCGGCACCGCCGATCTCGCCGCGCGTCACCATCGAGATGAGCAGGAACAGCACGATGGAGAGGAAGAAGTACAGGCGCAGCGGCGTGACGTAGCGCACGCGCCGCCCGGCGAAGTACTCGTTGCTGAGGTGGCCGGGACGGAAGTAGAGCGGACCCAGCGTGCGCAGGGTGCGCGAATCGATCGACAGCACGCTGTCGAGGAAGTCGCCGACGATGCTGGTGAAGTGGCGGATCAGCCCGCGCTTGGACTGGCCGCAGGCGTAGCAGAACTCGCCCAGCAGCGGCGCGCCGCAGTTGGGGCACGGCGCGTGCGCGGCGGCGCGTTCCTCGGCCAACGGCGCGAGCGTCGGCGTCGCCGCGGGGGCCGGCGCTGCAGCTTCGGTTGCGGGGCTCGGTGCTGGCGGGTTCATCGCGGCGCGAGCATACCCTCGGTGCGCATCCAGGCGATGGTGTCGGCCAGCAGCGGCCCGAGCGGGGTCACCCGATAGTCGAGCTCGGCGATCGCCTTGGACGAGTCCACGCGCAGGTCGTGGCAGGTGAAGGCGGCGGCCTCGGGCGTCAGGTCCGGCTCGCGCCGGCGCAGCGCCGCCAGCGCGACCCGCAGCTGCGCATAGGCCTTGAGCGCGAAGGCGGGCGTGGCGCGCCGCGGCACCGGCCGGCCCAGCGCGGCGCCGATGCGCGCGACCAGGTCGATGAAGCGCACGTGCTCGCCACCCATCAGGTAGCTCTGGCCCATGCGCCCGCGCCGCCACGCCGCCACCTGGGCGCGCGCGATCTCGCGCGCGTCGGCGAAGGCGCCGGAACCCGGCGGCGCCCCCGGCAGCTTGCCCTGGTCGATCAGCGCGACCAGGCGCGACCAGTTGTGGGTGTCGCCGGGACCGAGGATGTGGGCGGGATAGCACACGATGGTCGGCAGGCCCTCGTGCGCGAGCGCCCGCACCGCCTCTTCGCCGAGGAACTTGGTCCGCTCGTAGTTGATCCACGACTCCGCGCCGCGCCGCGGCGTGGACTCGGTGAGCGTGCCGTGCACGAGGTGCGAGTAGCTCGACACGCTCGAGGTGTGGACGAAGCAGCCCACGCCGGCGCGCAGCGCGGCGGCGGCCAGCGCGCGGGTGCCGTCGACGTTGATGCGGGCCTGCCGCTCGCGATGGCCCGACCAGGTGCTGGTGTCGGCGGCGGTGTGGAACACGGCCGTGGTGCCGGCGCCGACCACGCCGGCCAGGCCGGCGGGATCCGCCAGGTCGCCGCGCACCGGCTCCGCGCCCAGCGCGCGCAGGGTCGCATCGCTGTCCGCGGAGCGCGACAGGCCGCGCACGACGGCGCCCGTCGCCTGCAGTTCGCGCACCAGGTGGCGGCCCAGGAAGCCGGTCCCGCCGGTCACCAGCACGTGGGGTGCTGCACTCATGTTCGTCTCCCGGGACGGGCGCGTGCCGCCCGCGCCTGCAAGCCCCGCTAAGATACGCGGCCGCCCGCCGCCTGCCCATTCATGCCGTCGCCCGCCCGCCACGCCCGCCTCCGTCGCGAGGCCGGCGCCACCTTCGCGCTTGCCCTGCCGTTGGTCGCCGGCCAGGTGCTGACCATCCTGATGAACGTGGTCGACACGATGCTGGCCGGCCGCCTGGGCACGCGGGTGCTGGCGGCGGTGGCCATGGGTTACCAGGTCTGGGTGCTGGTGATCCTGATCGTGATCGGGTTGATGCTCGCGGTGCCGCCTTCGATCGCGCAGCTCGACGGCGCCGGGCGGCGCGAGGAGGTCGGCGCGACCTTCCGCCAGTCATTGTGGCTGGCCCTGGCCCTGGGGGCCGCGCTGCTGCTGGGCGTGCGCTTCGGCGGCGCCTCGCTGCTGGCGGTGGCCGGCGTGGCACCGGCGATCGTGCCCGACGCGCTGGCCTTCCTCGATGCGATCGCGTGGGGCGCACCGGCGCTGGCGCTGTTCTTCGCCGCCAAGGGCTTCAGCGAGGGACTGCAGCTCACGCGCCCGGCGATGTACTTCAGCGCGCTGGGCCTGGCCGTGCTGGCGCCGCTGGCCTGGGCGCTCATGTACGGCCGCCTCGGCCTGCCGGCGCTGGGCGCGCAGGGCGCCGGCATCGCCCACGCCGCGGTGCTGTGGATCCAGGCGCTGGCCTTCCTGCTCTACATCGGGCGGCGCCGCCACTACGCCGCGCTGCGACCCTACGCGCGCTTCGACGCGCCGCACGCCGCGGTGCTGGGCGGACTGCTGCGGCTGGGCGTGCCGATGGGCGTCTCGATCTTCATGGAGGGCAGCCTGTTCGTCGCCACCGCGCTGCTGGTGGGCTCGCTGGGCGAGGTGCCGGCGGCGGCGCACCAGATCGCGATCAACGTCGCCTCGGTGTCGTTCATGCTGCCGCTGGGCATCGCCATGGCGACCACGGTGCGGATCGGCAACGCGGTCGGCCGGCGCGATCCCGAGGGCGTGGCCTGGGCCGCGCGGGCCGCGCTGGCGCTGGTGCTGGCGACGCAGGTGGTGGCGCTGGTGCTGATGCTGGCCTGCGGCCGCGCGATCGCGCGTGCCTACACCGACGACGAGGCGGTGATCGGCATGGCCACCGCGCTGCTGGTGCTGGCCGGCGTGTTCCAGCTGCCCGACGGCATCCAGGCGCTCTACAACGGCGCCCTGCGCGGACTCAAGGACACCCTGCTGCCCGCCGTCATCACCACGCTCTCGTACTGGGGCGTGGGCCTGACCGGCGGCGTCTGGATCGGCCTGCTGCGCGGCGGCGGCGCGCAGGGCTTCTGGGTCGGGCTCATCCTCGGCCTGTCGGCGGCGGCGCTGCTGCTGGCGTGGCGCTTCACGCGGCTGTCGCGGCGCCTGCGCGCGCACGGCATCCCCGCCGAGCTGGCCGCGCGCGCCACGTGACCTTCGTGACATGGGCTTCAGCCCGTGCCGCGCTAAGCTCTACCCCATTCCACCGTCTCCCGGGTCGCCCCCCATGGCCGAAGCCGTCCAGAAGCCCAATCTCCTCGTGCGCCTGTTCCGCGGCCTGTGGGGCGCCTTCAACTTCGTGCGGCGCCTGGTGTTCGGGCTGATCGCGCTGCTGTTGCTGCTGGCCCTGCTGTCGGGCATCGCCGGCGAGGTGCCGCGGATCGAGGACAAGACCGCGCTGGTGATCTCGCCGCGCGGCTCGATCGTCGAGCAGTACTCCTCGGACCCGGTCGAACGCGCGCTGGCGCGCCTCACGGGCGAGGAGATCGAGGAGATGCAGTTGCGCGACATCGTGCGCGCGATCGACGCCGCGGCCAAGGACCCGCAGATCCAGCGCGTGGTGCTGGTGCCCGACGAGCTCGGCAGCGCCGGCATGGCCACGCTGATCGAGATCGGCGCGGCGCTGGACCGCTTCAAGACCTCGAACAAGCCGGTGATCGCCTACGGCGATGCCATGGACCAGCGCGGCTACTACCTCGCCGCGCACGCCAGCAAGGTGTACCTGCACCCCGAGGGCGCGGTGCTGCTCGAGGGCCTGTCGCGCTACCGCACCTTCTTCAAGGGCGCGCTGGACAAGCTCGGCGTGGAGCCGCGCCTGTTCCGCGTCGGCGAGTACAAGTCCGCCGGCGAGCCCTACATCCGCACCGAGATGTCGCCGGAGGCGCGCGAGGCCGACCTGTACTGGATGGGCGACCTGTGGGAGCGCTACCTCGCCGACGTGGCCAAGCTGCGCAAGCTCGACGCGGCCAAGCTCAAGGCCGAGATCGACGCCTACGACAGCCTGATCAAGGCCGCCAACGGCGACCTCGCCAAGCTGGCGCTGGACCAGGGCCTGGTCGACGAGCTCAAGACCCGCGACCAGGTGCGGGCCGAGCTGATCGCGGCCGGCGCGCAGGATGCCGACAGCAAGAGCTTCCGCCAGGTCGGGGTCGAGGACTACGTCGCCGCGCTCGACCTGCGCGAACCCGACAACGGCGGCGACCAGGTCGCGATCGTGGTCGCCGAGGGCGAGATCACCGACGGCGACCAGCCGCCGGGCACCATCGGCGGCGACTCCACGTCCAAGCTGATCCGCCAGGCGCGCGAGGACGAGCGGGTCAAGGCGCTGGTGCTGCGGGTGGACTCACCCGGCGGCAGCGTGTTCCCGTCCGAACTCATCCGGCGCGAGGTGGAGCTGACCCGCGAGGCGGGCAAGCCGGTGGTGATCTCGATGGGCGACGTGGCCGCCTCGGGCGGCTACTGGATCTCGATGAACGGCGATCGCATCTTCGCCAGCCCCAGCACCATCACCGGCTCGATCGGCATCTTCGGCCTGTGGTTCAACGTGCCGCAGACCATGCAGAAGCTGGGGCTCAACACCGACGGCTCCAGCACCACCTGGGTGGCGGGCGCGGTGCAGCCCACGCGGCCGTACGACCCGCGCCTGGGCGAGGTGATCCAGAGCGTGATCGACCGCGGATACCGGCAGTTCATCGGCAAGGTGGCCGCGGCCCGCGGCAAGCAGTCGGAGGAGATCGACACCATCGCGCGCGGCCGCGTGTGGAGCGGTTCGCAGGCCAGGGAGCGCGGGCTGGTCGACCAGCTCGGCACCCTGCGCGACGCCATCGCCGACGCGGCCACCCGGGCCAAGCTCGGCGAGGGCTACCGGGTGACGTACGTCGAGAAGGAGCTCGATCCCTTCGAGCGCTTCCTCGTCAACACCATGCATTCCGGCGCCGCGGCCTGGATGCACGCCGCCGGGGTCGCGGTGCCGGGCGCCTGGATCCTGCCCGACGGCGTGGCCTCCGACCTCGACGCCGCGCGGCGCCTGGTGCGCGACGCGATGGGGCAGAAGCCGGTGGCGATGTACGCGCACTGCGAGTGCGGCCTGCGCTGAGCGGCCGCCGCGCGCCCGCGCGCGGCGCCGGTGCCGGCGCAACGGCGATCCGGTTCAGCCGCCCTGTTCCTCCATCGCCTTGTCCTGCTCCTGCTGCTGCTTGATCAGGTCGTCCTCGACCTGTTGCGCGCGGTCGCGGGTGCGCAACTGGTCGTCGAGCACGGTGGGTTGCGGCTGCGCGGGCGCCGGCGGCGCGGGCTCCGCGCAGGCGGCCAGGCAAAGCACGGTGGAAGCGAGCAGCACGAGGCGCATGGCGCGATCTCCGGTCACGGTGGCACAATCAGTGTAACCGTGGACGGGTCCGGCAACCTGAGCGGGGAACTGTGAAGCGCGACGCCGTTCGAAGATCCAATGTCCCCCACGCTGGCGGACGTCCCTGGACGCTCCGCCGCGCATGATCCGACCGCCGTCACGCACGCTCCGCCCCGCGCTGCTGTGGGGCCTCCTGGCACTGACCCTTCCCGCCGCCGCGATCCAGACCTTCGCGTTCCAGGGCGCCGCGTACCTCGAGATCGACGGCCGCTACTACCTGTTCGGTCCCGGCGATTTCGTCGCCGACGAGCAGGGCGGGTTCCGCACCTTCGCCTCCACCAGCCTCAACGAATGCCTGCGGCGCGACGGCGGTCCGCAACTGCCGTCCAGCGTGCCGTTGCGCTACGGCAGCGCCCAGGTGACGCGCATCCTGTGGCTCGCCGACGCGCCGCTGGCCGGGCGCGTGCCCGGCGCCGAGTTGCGGCGCGAGGGCCCCAACTGGGTGCTCGGGATGCGCTCGAAATCCGGCGATGTCCTGTGCAGCGGCAGCATCGCGCCGCCCCCGGGCGTCGACAAGCTGCACGCCGACGGCTTCGACTGAGGCGCCGCGCCGCCGCTATCCTTTCCCGCCAGGCAACGGCGGCAGGGACGGCGATGGGCGCGAACCGCTGGCGACTCGACGGGCAGGTGGCGCTGGTCACCGGCGCCAGCCGCGGCATCGGCCGCGCCTGCGCGCGCGAGCTGGCCGCGTTCGGCGCCGACCTGCTGATGGTGGCGCGCGACGAGCTGGTGCTGGAAGCGGCGCGCGCCGAGCTGGCCGAGGAGTTCCCCGGCCGCACCGTACGCGCGCTGGCGGCCGACGTCGCCGACCGCGAGCAGCGCCTCGAGGTGTACGACTGGATCGCCGACCTCGGCAGCGAGCTGCACCTGCTGGTCAACAACGTCGGCCACAACGTGCGCCGGCGCACCCTCGACTACGACGAGGCCGAGGTGCGCGGGCTGATCGAGACCAACGTGGTCTCGGCCTTCGAGATGTGCCGCCACGCGCATCCGCTGCTGGCACGCCACGGCCAGGCCGCGATCGTCAACATCGGCTCGGTCTCCGGCCTCACCCACGTCCGCACCGGCTCGCCCTACGGCATGAGCAAGGCCGCGCTGACCCAGCTCACGCGCAACCTCGCCGTGGAGTGGGCCGGCGACGGCATCCGCGTCAACGCGGTGGCGCCCTGGTACATCCGCACGGCGCGCTCCGAGGCCGCGCTGGCCGACCCGGCGTACCTGGAGGAGGTGCTGGAACGCACGCCCATGGGCCGCATCGGCGAGCCGGAGGAAGTCGCCGCCGCGGTCGCGTTCCTGTGCCTGCCGGCGGCGTCGTACATCAGCGGCGAATGCGTGGCCGTGGACGGCGGCTTCCTGCGCCACGGCTTTTGAATCGGGGGCCGGGGCGCGCGATGATGCACATCAGGCGCCGTTCGTGGGAGGAATCGCCGATGAGCCGCCGCTGGTCGATGATCGTGCTGGCGTCCGCGCTGGCGCTGGCTCTGGCTGCGCCAGCAGCGCTGGCCAAGAGCGCGGCGGTCATCAACGTCGAGGTCGAGGAGGCGCTGCAGAAGCTGTACAAGGCCAGGCCGGAGACCAAGGGCGTGATCTCGCGCTCGGCCGGCGTGCTGGTGTTCCCGGCCGTGTACAAGGGCGGGGTCGGCCTCGGCGCCGAGTACGGCGAGGGCGCGCTGCTCGAGCGCGGCAGCCCCAGCGGCTACTACAACCTGGTATCGGGTTCGATCGGCCTGCAGCTCGGCGGACAGCGCCGCGCGCAGATCATCGTGTTCATGGATCCGGCCGCGCTGGAGCGGTTCAAGGCCAGCGACGGCTGGAAGGTCGGCGTCGACGGCAGCGTGGTGCTGGTCAACCTGGGCGCCAGCGGCAAGCTCGACAGCCAGGAGCTGAACCAGCCCATCCTGGGCTTCATCCTTGGCGAGCAGGGGCTGATGTACACCACCAGCCTCGAGGGCGCGAAGGTCAGCCGCGTGCAGAAGTAGGCGTCGCGCGGCGCGGCGCGCGACTCAGGGCTTGCAGGCGCCGGCGGCTTCCTCCAGCACCACCGGCATCCAGTACGCCTTTGGATCGGTGGCCTGGTCCGGGTCGAACTTCGCCGCGATCACGTACATCATGTCCGGCTTGATCTCGATCTCGAAGCTGCGGTTGCGGATGCTGCGGTCCGGGTTGCGCTGCACCTGGTACGACAACTCCGCCTGCGGCGCCTTCTCGCCGACCTTGAGCACGTGCTTGCCCGGCGCGAGCGCATAGCTCGAGCGCATGCGGAACGGCTGCTTGCCGTCGATGTCGATCACGCCGACCGGAAACACGTGCTCGGCGTTGACGTTGCGGTCGAACAGCACGATCGTGCCGCACGGCGGCGCGCTCGCGACCTGCG
>CAZTNB010000030.1:0-23543 GCA_964614825.1 uncultured Gammaproteobacteria bacterium | reverse complement strand
CGGCAAGGAGGAGTTCCACGAGACGCTGCGCTATTTCGGCGGCCGCCTCGCGCAGACCGGGGTCGAACTGCGCCTGGGCACGCGCGCCGATGCCGCGGCGCTTGCGCGCCCGCACTTCGACCTGGTGGTGCTGGCGACCGGGGTCAATCCGCGCGACCCCGGGATCCCCGGCCAGGATCATGCCAAGGTCTGCAGCTACGTCGACGTCCTGCTGCGCGGCCGCGTGCCCGGCCGGCGCGTGGCGGTGATCGGCGCCGGCGGCATCGGCTACGACGTCAGCGAGTTCCTGGTCCACGCCGACCACTCGCCCACGCTCGATCCGCCGGCCTGGTTCCGCGAGTGGGGCGTCGACACCACGATGGCGGCGCGTGGCGGCGTCGAGGGCGTGGTGCCGCAGCCGCCGGCGCCGGCGCGCGAGGTCTACCTCCTGCAGCGCAGCAGCGGCAAGTTCGGCGCCAGGCTGGGCAAATCGTCGGGCTGGGTGCATCGCGCCGCGATCAAGGCCATGCGCGTGCAGACCATCGGCGGCGTCGACTACGAGCGCATCGACGACCGTGGCCTGCACCTGCGGGTCGGCAACGACACCCGCGTGCTGGACGTGGACGACATCGTGATCTGCGCCGGGCAGGAATCGAACCGCGAACTGCTGCAGCCCTTGCAGGCCGGCGGACAGGAAGTGCACGTGATCGGCGGGGCCGACCTCGCCACCGAGCTCGATGCCAAGCGGGCGATCGACCAGGGCGTGCGCCTGGCGGTGCGGCTCTGACAGCGGCAACGCGGACGTGGCCCACCGCACCGCCGACGAGTTCGAACAGCTGCGCGCGTTGAGCGCGTTCGACGGCGATTCCGCCGGCGCCGGGCGCGCGCTGCACGGCTACCTGTCGCGCCGCTGGCACGACACCACCCTCGCCCTGCTGCTGGTGCGCGATTCCCCGCCAGGCCAGTGCCGCCTCGCCGGGCTGATCGGACCCGACGGGTCGGAACTGTTCCCGGCCAACGATCCGTTCGGCCGCAGCGACCTGCCGCGGTTCGACGACGACATCAGTCGCCGCCTGGTCGGCCAGGCCGGGCCGCACGTGGTCGACCTGGCGCCGGCGGAGCGCGGTGCGCCGCTGGGGCAGGCCCTGTTGAGCCCGGCATCGCTGCTGGCGCTGCCCATTCCCAACCAGGGCCGGGTCGACCACTGGCTGGTGCTGTCGAGCACGCTGCGGCATCGCTTCGCGCGCATCGATCCCGACGCGGCGCTGCGCGACGCCACCCTCGCCTACTCGCTGCTGACCGGCCCGCTGGCATTGCGCACGATCACCGCCGCCGCCAGGCGCCAGCACCGCGAGATCGAGGGCCTGGCCGACGTGCAGCGCCTGCTGCAGCCCGACAATCCGGTCATACGCGGGCTCGAGTACGCGATCCACTGGCAGCCCGCGGAGACCGCGGCGGGCGACTACTACGACCTGATGGCGCTGTCGCCCTTCATCGACGACTTCGTCGATCGCGGCGAGGACGCCTGGGGCGCGATGCTGGCCGACGTCTCCGGGCACGGCGCCGCGGCGGCGATGGAGGCGGTGCAGTTCGACGCGATCCTGCGCACCTACGAGGGCAACGAGCCGCCGGGCGGCACCGCCGGCGCGCTCAACTATGCCAATCGCTACTTCTTCTCGCGGCGCCAGCGGCGCCACTTCATGACGATATTCGGCGTGGGCTGCCGGCCCGACCTCGACACCCTGACCTATGTCTGCGCCGGCCACCTGCCCGGCGTGCACCGGCGCGGCGACCGGGTCACGCTGCTGGGACTGGGCGACGACGGCGGCATCCCGGTCGGGATCCTGCGCGACCACCGCTGGGAGAACTCGACCGCGCCCTTCCTGCGTGGCGACCTGCTGGTGCTCTACACCGACGGCATCGCCGAGGCGCGCAACGGGCACGGCGAGCAGTTCGGCGTCGAGCGCATCGCCGCCGTGGTCGCCAGCGGCGACCCTGCGCCCGCCGCGGTGCTGGCGCGGGTGCGCGACGCCGTGCACGCCCACCAGGGCGGCAGCGTCGGCACCGACGACCAGACCCTGATCGCGCTGCGCCGGACCCCGTGACGTGAGGGCTCGGGCGCGCGCCGCATCGCGCGCCCTCAGCCCCTCGCGGCGAGCCCGACCATCGGCCGGTCGTCGGGCCCCACGTAGTTGGCGCTGGGCCGGATGATCTTGCCGTCCAGGCGCTGCTCGATCACGTGCGCGCTCCAGCCGCTGGTGCGGCTGATCACGAACAGCGGCGTGAACATCGCGGTCGGCACGCCCATCATGTGGTAGCTCGACGCGCTGTACCAGTCCAGGTTCGGGAACATCTTCTTGAGGTCCCACATCAGGCGCTCGATGCGCTCGGAGACCGCGAACAGGTTCTGGTTTCCGCCCTGGTCGCACAACTCGCGCGAGATCGACTTGATGATCGGGTTGCGCGGGTCGCCGATGGTGTACACCGGGTGGCCGAAGCCGATGATGATCTCCTTGCGCTCCATGCGCGCGCGGATGTCGGCCTCGGCCTCGTCGGCGGAGCGGTAGCGCGCGATGATCTCCATCGCCACCTCGTTGGCGCCGCCATGCTTGGGCCCGCGCAGGGCGCCGATCGCGCCGGTAATGGCCGAGTAGAAATCGCTGTTGGTGCCGGCGATGACCCGCGCGGCGAAGGTGCTGGCGTTGAATTCGTGCTCGGCGTAGAGGATCAGCGACTGGTCCAGCGCGCGCGCGTGCAAGGCGCTGGGCGGGCGGCCATGCAGCACGTGGAGGAAATGCGCGGCGACCGACTCGTCGTCGGTCTCGACCTCGACCCGGCGGCCGTTGTGGCTGTAGTGGTACCAGTACAGCAGCATGGAGCCGAAGCTGGCCATCAGGCGGTCGGCGATATCGCGCGCCTCGGCCACCGGGTGCGACTCGCGCTCCGGCATCACCGTGCCCAGCATCGAGCAGCCCGTGCGCATGACGTCCATCGGATGGGTCGAGGCCGGCAGCAGTTCCAGCGCGGCCTTGACCGGCTGCGGCAGCCCGCGCAGGCGCTGCAGCTTGCTGCGGTAGGCGCGCAGCTCGCTGGCATTCGGCAGCTCGCCGTAGACCAGCAGCCGGGCCACCTCCTCGAAGGTGGCCTGCTCGGCCAGGTCCTTGATGTCGTAGCCGCGGTAGTGCAGGTCGTTGCCGCTGCGGCCCACGGTGCACACGGCGGTGTTGCCGGCGACGACGCCCGAGAGCGCGACCGACTTCTTGGCCTTGGGGAGGACTTGCTGCTCCGGAGTGTTCATGGCGATCGCTCGTGGGGTATGGGGCTCAGTCCTGCGACTGGCCGAACAGCGCGTCGAGCTTCTGCTCGTAGGCGTGGTAGTCGAGGAACTCGTAGAGCTCGGCGCGGGTCTGCATGGCCGGCAGCGCCGCCTTCTGCGTGCCGTCGCGGCGGATGGTCTGGTACACGCCCAGCGCCGCCTTGTTCATCGCGCGATAGGCGCCGCAGCAGTACAGCACGATGTCGACCCCGGCTTCGCGCAGTTCCATGGTGGTGAACAGCGGCGTCTGCCCGAACTCGGTGATGTTGGCCAGGATCGGCACCCGCACCGCCTGCTTGAACCGGCGGTACTGCTCCAGGGTGTAGATCGCCTCGGGAAAGACCATGTCGGCGCCGGCCTCGACGCAGGCCACGGCGCGCTCGATCGCCGCGTCCAGTCCCTCGACCGCGATCGCGTCGGTGCGCGCCATAACCACGAACGCGGCGTCGGTGCGCGCATCCACCGCTGCCTTGATCCGGTCGACCATTTCCGCGGCCTGGACGATGGCCTTGCCGGGACGATGCCCGCAGCGCTTGGCGGCCACCTGGTCCTCGATGTGCATTGCGCCGGCGCCGGCCCTGGTCAGTGATCGCACGGTGCGCGCGATGTTGAAGGCGCCGCCCCAGCCGGTGTCGGCATCGACCAGCAGCGGCAGGTCGCAGGCATCGGTGATCCGGCGCACGTCGATGAGCACGTCCTCGAGGCCGCTGATCCCGAGGTCCGGCATGCCCAGCGAGTTCGCGGCGACGCCGCCGCCCGAGAGGTAGATCGCCCTGAACCCGACGCTACGCGCCATGCGCGCGGCGTAGGCGGTGATGGTGCCGGCCACCTGCAGCGGCTGCTCGGCGGCGACGGCGGCGCGGAAGCGGGCGCCGGCGGATTCATTGCCCATGGGAAGTCCCCTGCGAGGAAGGGCGCCGCGGCTGCCGCGGCGCGATTGCGAGCGGTGGCGCCGGGCCCGCGCGCGCCAGGCGCCGCGGGCCGGTCGTGCCTCAGCCGAGCAGGCTGGCCACGCCCGCGCGCTCTTCCTCGAGCTCCTTGAGGGTGTGGTTCATGCGCTCGCGCGAGAAGTCGTCGATCGCCAGTCCCTGCACGATGTCGTACCTGCCGCCGCCGCACACGACCGGGAAGCCGTAGATCACGTCCTGCGGGATGCCGTAGCTGCCGTCGGAGGGCACGCCCATCGTGATCCACTCGCCGCCGGTACCCAGCACCCAGTCGTGCACGTGGCCGATCGCGGCGTTGGCGGCGGACGCGGCCGAGGACAGGCCGCGCGCCTCGATCACCGCAGCGCCGCGCTTGCCCACCTTGGGGATGAAGGTGTCGCGGTTCCAGGCCTCGTCGTTGATCAGGTCCTTCACCGACTTGCCGTCGATCGTGGCGAAGCGGTAGTCGGGATACATGGTGGGCGAATGGTTGCCCCACACGACCAGCTTGCGGATCGAGCCCACCGGCTTGCCGGTCTTCGCCGCCAGCTGCGACAGCGCGCGGTTGTGGTCCAGGCGCAGCATGGCGGTGAAGTTGCGCTTGGGCAGGTCCGGCGCCGACTTCATCGCGATGTAGGCGTTGGTATTGGCCGGATTGCCGACCACCAGCACCTTGATCTCGCGGTTGGCCACGGCGTTGAGCGCGCGCCCCTGCTCGATGAAGATCTTGGCGTTCTCCAGCAGCAGGTCCTTGCGCTCCATGCCCGGGCCGCGCGGGCGCGCGCCGACCAGCAGCGCGATCTCGGCGTCCTTGAACGCGACCTTCGGATCGTCGGTGCCGACCATGCCGGCCAGCAGCGGGAAGGCGCAGTCCTCGAGCTCCATCATGCAGCCCTTGAGCGCCGCCTGCGCCTTCTCCATCGGCAGCTCGAGCATCTGCAGGATCACGGGCTGGTCCTTGCCCAGCAGTTCGCCGGAGGCGATGCGATAGATCAGGCTGTAGCCGATCTGGCCTGCGGCACCGGTGACGGCGACTCGGACGGGGGTTTTCACGTTGCGGACTCCTGTTTGCCATGGACCGCGCGCATCGCGGTCGCGCGGTTGCCCGGGATCGGTGGCGGCGCGCCCGGCCCGCCCTACTTCAGTTCGGCGAAGAACTCGCGCAAGCGCCGCAGTCCCTCGGTCAGCTCATGCGGCTTGCAGGTGTAGGAAATGCGCACGGCACGCGGCTCGCCGAAGGCGCTGCCCGGCACGCAGGCGACGCCCTTGGTCTCGATCAGCGCGTTGCAGAAGGCGACGTCGTCGCCGATCGCCAGCGCGCCGTGCGACTTGCCGAAGGCGCAGGACACGTCGGGGAAGGCATAGAACGCCCCCTGCGGGCGCGGGCAGACCACGCCCGGAATCGCCGCCAGCGCCGCGCACACCTCGTCGCGCTTGCGCGCGAACTCGATGGCCTTCTGGCGCGGGATGTCCTGCGGGCCGTCCAGCGCCGCGACCGCGGCCGCGGTCACCACTTCCGGCAGGTTGGTGATGTGGTTCGAATTGAGGTTCACCATCGCCTGCGCCACCGCCTCGGGCGCGGCGATCATGCCCACGCGCCAGCCCGGCATGCCGTAGGTCTTGGAGATCGAGTCGATCAGGATCACGCGGTCGCGCAGCTCGGGGCGCGCCTTCACCAGGTGCCCGTACTCGAGGCCGTCGAAGATCATCCGGTTGTAGATGTCGTCGGACAGCACCCAGATGCGGTGCCGCGCCAGCACGTCGGCCAGCGCCTGCACCTCTGCCGGCGTGTAGACCATGCCGGTGGGATTGGACGGATTGTTGAACATCAGCAGCTTGGTGGCCGGCGTGATCGCCGCCTCCAGTTGCGCCGGCGTGAGCTTGTAGTCCTGCTCCGCCCCGCAGTGCATGAATACGGTCCTGGCGCCGAGGATGTCGGCGATGTCGCGGTAGGAGGTCCAGAACGGGGTCGGGATCAGGACCTCGTCGCCCTCGTCGAGCAGCGCGTACATCAGGTTGAAGAGCACGTGCTTGGCGCCGATGCCGACCGCGAGGTGCTTGCGCTCGTAGCCCTCGAAGCCGCCCTCGCGCAGGTGCTTGAGGAAGGCGTCGAGCAGGTCGTCGCGACCGCGGTTGGAACCGTAGGCCCCGGTGTCCTTGAGCAGGGCCTGGCGGGCCGCGTCGTAGACGTGCTCGCCGGGCAGGAAGTTCGGCACGCCGATCGAGAAGCTGATGATGTCGCGGCCCGCGGCCTTGAGCTTCCGGGCCTTCTCGGCGACGACCATGATGGCGGAAGGCCTGGCACGGCCCATCCGCTCGGCAAGCTTGAGCATGTCGCTCCTCGGGACAGGAAAAGCGGGGTTCCGAACCGCGCTAGTTTAGCATGCAGCCATGCCGCGACTCCGCACCGCATCCGTCCTGCCGGGCTGCCTCGGCATCGCGCTGGCGTTGCTGGTCGCCTGTGCGGCGCCGGCGCCGTTGCCGGAGGCAACCGCCGCGCGCTGGCGGCTGGCGGACGCGGCGCTGCGCGATCCGGAACTGGAGCGCTTCCTCGACCGGCGGCTCGCCGCCGTCGGCGCGGGCGGATCGACCGCGCTCAGCGTGGTGCTGCGTCCACCCGGATTGCGCGCGCAGTGGCGCGAACCGGGCGTGGTCCTGGTCTGGGCCGACCTGCTGCTGCGCGTGGTCGACGACGCCGAGCTCGCCTTCGTGCTGGCGCACGAGGTCGGCCACGCCAGGCTGGGCCATGCCGCGGTGCCTGCCGCGACGGCGACCGCTGCCGACCGGCTCACGATCGAACGGGAGGCCGATCGCTGGGCCCGCACGCGCCTCGTCGCCATGGGCTACCGCGCGGACGCCGGCGAAACGCTGCTGGCCGCGTTGTCGGCGGAACTGGCGGGCGATCCGGCCCGCGCCGCCGTGCGCGCGACCATCGAAGCGCGCCTCGCCGCACTGCGCGCGCTGCCGCCACCGGGCGATCCGATCGGGACCGGCGCCGCACCCGGTGGCTGGCTGGCGCTGCAGCGTTCGCGCCGCGAGGCGTGGGCCGCGCTGGACCCCAGCCTGCGCGATCCGGCCAGGGCCGCGCAGGTGCGCGGGCGCTGGCCCTGAACCGGCGCCGATGCGGTCAGCGGCCGTCGAGCACCGAGTTCCAGCGCTCCACCTGCGCCTTCTGCGCCGCCAGCAGCCCGCTGGCGTCACCCTCGATCCTGACCGACTCGATCGCATCGCCACCGCGGATGGCGTCGACCACCGCCTGGTCGGCCGCGCCCTCGACCTTGCCGAACACGGTGTGCTTGCCGTCGAGCCAGGGCGTGGCCACGTGCGTGATGAAGAACTGCGAGCCATTGGTCGCGGGGCCGGCATTGGCCATCGACAGCACGCCGCGCTCATGGCGCAGCGCCGGCACGATCTCGTCGCCGAATCGATAGCCGGGACCGCCGCGGCCCGAGCCTTCGGGGCAGCCGCCCTGGATCATGAAGTCCGGGATCACGCGGTGGAACGACAGCCCGTCGTAGTAGCCGCGCTTGGCCAGATTGACGAAATTGGCCACCGTCAGGGGCGTCTGGTCCGGCGTGAGGCGGACGCGGATGACGCCACGGGCGGTGGTGAAGACGGCGGTGAGTTCGGCCATGGGGCTGGGCTCCGGGTAGGGGCGGCGATGGTAGCGGGTGAATGCCTGCAACGGGTGGGACGCCTCCGTGTGCTGCGCTGCGACAAGTGCCGGTCCGGCAAGCTATAATCCCCAGCTTGACTCCAGCCAGGATCGCCGCGGGGATGACCCGGGGCGCGTTTGCGCATGTCCATCGACAAGCTCCGCAACATCGCCATCGTGGCCCACGTGGACCACGGCAAGACCACCCTGGTCGACCAGCTGCTCAAGCAGTCGGGGACCTTGTCCGAGCGCGCCGTCGTCCCCGACCGCGTGATGGACTCGAACGACCTGGAAAAGGAGCGCGGCATCACGATCCTGGCCAAGAACACGGCGATCACCTGGCGCGACTACCGGGTCAACATCGTCGACACGCCGGGGCACGCCGATTTCGGCGGCGAGGTCGAGCGCGTGCTGTCGATGGTCGACTCGGTGCTGCTGCTGGTCGACGCCTTCGACGGCCCGATGCCGCAGACGCGCTTCGTGACCCAGAAGGCGTTCCAGATGGGCTTCAAGCCGATCGTGGTCATCAACAAGATCGACCGCCCGGGCGCGCGCCCGGACTACGTGCTCAACGCCACCTTCGACCTGTTCGACCGCCTCGGGGCCACCAACGACCAGCTCGACTTCACCACGGTCTACGCCTCGGCCCTCAACGGCTACGCCGGGCTCTCGCCCGACGTGCGCGAGGGCAACATGGACCCGCTGTTCGAGACCATCGTCAACCACGTCAAGGCGCCGGCGGTGGATCCGGACGGCCCGTTCCAGATGCGCATCAGCCAGCTCGACTACAACAACTACGTCGGCGTGATCGGCATCGGCCGCATCCAGCGCGGCAAGGTGCGCCCGAACCAGCAGGTCGCGATCGTCGACCGCGAGGGCAAGCGCCGCAACGGCAAGCTGCTGCAGGTGCTGGGCTTCATGGGCCTGGAGCGCCGCGAAGTCGAGGAGGCGCAGGCCGGCGACATCATCGCCGTCTCCGGCATCGAGGGACTGGGCATCTCCGACACGCTGTGCGATCCGGCGGTGCCGGAGGCCCTGCCCGCCCTGACCGTGGACGAGCCCACCATCAGCATGACCTTCCAGGTCAACAATTCGCCGTTCGCGGGCCGCAAGGACCATTCCGGCGGGCGCTTCCTCACCAGCCGCCAGTTGCGCGACCGCCTCATGCGCGAGCTGATGCACAACGTGGCGCTGCGGGTCGAGGAGACCGAGGAATCGGAGAAGTTCAAGGTTTCCGGCCGCGGCGAGCTGCACCTTTCGATCCTGATCGAGACCATGCGCCGGGAAGGCTATGAGCTCGCGGTGTCGCGCCCGGAGGTGATCGTCAAGGAGATCGACGGCCAGCAGATGGAGCCGATCGAACACCTCGTCGTGGACCTGGAGGAGCAGTTCCAGGGCGGCGTGATGCAGCGCCTGGGCGAGCGCAAGGCGCAGCTCAAGAACATGGAGCCCGATGGCCGCGGCCGCGTGCGCCTCGAGTACATGATCCCGGCGCGCGGCCTGATCGGCTTCCAGACCGAGTTCCGCACCATCACCGCCGGAACCGGCCTGCTGTTCCACGTCTTCGACCACTACGGTCCGAAGGCGGAAGGCGCGATCGCCAAGCGCCAGAACGGCGTGATGATCTCCAACGGCACCGGCCCGTCGCCGGCCTACGCCCAGTTCGCGATGCAGGAACGCGGCCGCCTGCTGATCAGCGAGGGCGAGGAGATCTACGAGGGCCAGCTGGTCGGCATCCACGCCAAGGACAACGACCTCACGGTCAACGCCCTGCGCGCCAAGCAGCTGACCAACTTCCGCGCCGCCGGCAAGGACGACAACCTGCTGCTGACGCCGCCGGTGAAGATGAGCCTCGAGCAGGCGCTGGAGTTCATCGAGGAGGACGAGCTGGTGGAGGTCACGCCGAACGCCATCCGCCTGCGCAAGAAGCACCTGACCGAGAACGAGCGCAAGAAGGCCTCGCGCGAGGCCGCCTGAGCCTGCACCGCCCGCCGCCCTGGGCGGTGGGCGGGATGGCCGCGCCGTCGGTGGCGGCGCTCAGCCGTCCAGCAGCGGCGCCGGCCGCACGCCGCGCTTGCGCACGATCATCATCGCCAGCTCCAGCGACTGCTCGTAATTGAGCCGCGGGTCCACCGTCGACTTGTAGGCGCGGGCTAGGTCGTTCTCGGCCAGGTCGCGCGCGCCGCCCAGGCACTCGGTCACGT
Source organism: uncultured Gammaproteobacteria bacterium (assembly GCA_964614825.1). Lineage (GTDB taxonomy): Bacteria > Pseudomonadota > Gammaproteobacteria > Xanthomonadales > Ahniellaceae > JAGOEZ01. Next base: position 13,463 of record CAZTNB010000030.1, on the reverse strand, counting down.
TCTCGCCCGTGAGCTCCAGGTGCACGCCGCCGAGCTGCGTGCCGGCGGCCGCGTGGATGTCGAAGGCCTGGTCGAGCTCGCTGCGGATGTTGTCGAAGCGCCGCGTCTTCACGCCGCTGGCCAGCGATTCGGTGTTGCCATGCATCGGATCGCAGATCCACAGCGGCCGGCGCCCGCTGCGGCGCACGGCCTCCAGCAGCGCCGGCAGCGCCTGGCCGACCTTCGCCGCGCCCATGCGGTGGATCAGTGCCAGGCGCCCTGGCTCCTGGTGGGGGTCGACCGCATCGGCCAGCCGCAGCAGCGCGTCGGCAGTGACGCTCGGCCCGATCTTGATTCCGATGGGGTTGCGGATCCCGCGGCAGTACTCGACGTGCGCACCGTCGAGCGCCGCCGTGCGCATGCCGATCCAGGGGAAGTGCGTGGACAGGTTGAACCAGCCCCACTGTCGCGGGACCTGCCGCGTCAATGCCTGCTCGTAGTGCAGCAGCAGGGCCTCGTGCGAGGTGTAGAAGTCGACCCGCGAGAAGCTTCCCACCGGCTCGCCGGCCAGCGTCTCCATGAAGCGCACGGCCTCGCCGATCGAGTCGACCATGTGCTTGTACTCGCGCGCCAGCGGCGAATGCTCGACCCAGCCCAGGTCCCAGTACTCGGGATGATGCAGGTCGGCGAAGCCGCCATCGATCAGCGCGCGCACGAAGTTCATGGTCATGGCCGAGGCCGCGTGCGCGCGCACCAGGCGTCGCGGATCGGGGGTGCGCGCGGCCGCGCTGAACTCGGGGCCGTTGACGATGTCGCCGCGGTAGCTCGGCAGGGTCACGCCGTCGCGCACCTCGGCGTCGGTCGAGCGCGGCTTGGCGTATTGGCCGGCGAAGCGACCGACCCGAACCACCGGCATGCGCAGGCCGTGGATCAGCACCACGCTCATCTGCAGCAGCACCTTGAGGCGGCTGGAGATGGTGCCCGAATCGCAATCCGAGAAGCTCTCGGCGCAGTCGCCGCCCTGCAGCAGGAAGCGCTTGCCTTCGGCGGCGTCGGCGAGCTGGCGCTTGAGCGCGAGGATCTCCATCGAGGTGACCAGCGGCGGCAGGCCGCGGATCTCCTCCAGCGCGGTGGCCAGCGCCTGCTGGTCCGGATAGGCCGGCTGCTGGGCGGCGACGCGCTGCTGCCACGACGCCGGCGACCAGTCGGCGGCCTCGTGCACGGGTTGGACCGGGTTGCCTGCCATCGCGAATCTCGCCTTGCTCATGTCCGGGTCATCCTTTCTGTCGCCGCGTTGCCTGGCCGGAGGTCCAGGACGCGCGGGACGACGCCGACTGAACCTGATCCGGGGGCGCTAGGCCGGGTAGCGGCGGTAGCCGTACCAAAGGCTGCCGAGCGCGAAGACGGCGAACCACGCCAGCGTCCACTCGGGCATCGAAAGGCCGAGGAACTTCCAGTCGACCTGCGCGCACTCGCCGGAGCCGGTGAACACCATCTTGACCGCCTTCGACAGCGGGAAAGCCTCCAGCATGTAGTCGAGGCCCGGACCGCAGTCCGGCACCTTGTCCGGCGGCAGGTGCTGCAGCCAAACGTGGCGCCCGGCGATGCCGGCACCGACCGCGGCGCCGAGGAATCCCAGGGTGCCCCAGGCGCGTCGGCCGGCGGGCCCCGGCGCATGGATGGCCGCGAGCGTGAACAGCACGAACAGCGCGATCATGACGATGCGCTGCAGGATGCACAGCGGGCACGGTTCCAGGTGCAGGCGGAACTGTGCGTACCAGGCGAAACCGAGGAACGCCGCGCACACGAGCGCGGCGACGGCGAAAGCTGAGCGGAACGACCACCGCAACGGATTCATGGAAGTGTTCTATCCGTTTTTTTGCTGCAGGGCAACAAGGGGCGGTCGCTGGCGACGCCACGCGATGCCGGCGTCGCCGCGGCGCGCGCCGCGGGACCCGCAAATGCAAAGGCCCCGGTCGTCGCCGACCGGGGCCCGGGTTGCATCAGGCATGGCGCCGGGATCAGGCGTCGGCCGCGACCGGCTCGGGGCGATCCACCAGTTCGACATACGCCATCGGCGCCGCATCCCCGTTGCGGAAGCCGCACTTGAGGATGCGCAGGTAACCACCCTTGCGCTCGCGGAAGCGCGGGCCCAGCTCGCTGAACAGCTTGCCCACCGCGGCCTTGTCCCGCAGGCGCGAGAAGGCCAGGCGGCGGTTGGCCACGCCATCGACCTTGGCCAGCGTGATGAGCGGCTCGGCCACGCGACGCAGTTCCTTGGCCTTCGGCAGCGTGGTCTTGATGACCTCGTGCGTGATCAGGGAGCTGGCCATGTTGCGGAACATGGCGGTGCGATGACTGCTCGTGCGGTTGAGCTTGCGTCCGGATTTCTGATGGCGCATGACACGTGTTCCTATCGAGGCAGTCCGGGCATCAGCCCGTCTGCATACCGTGCGTGAGACCCGCCGGCGGCCAGTTCTCGAGCTTGACGCCGAGGTTGAGGCCACGCGTGGCGAGCACTTCCTTGATCTCGGTGAGCGACTTCTTGCCGAGGTTCGGGGTCTTGAGCAGTTCGACCTCGGTCTTCTGCACCAGGTCGCCGATGTAGTAGATGCTCTCGGCCTTGAGGCAGTTGGCCGACCGCACCGTCAGTTCCAGGTCGTCGATCGGGCGCAGCAGGATCGGATCCATGCCGCCGGCCGAGGGCTTGGCGCCAGCCGCCTCGCGACGGGTGAAGTCGCCGAACACGGACAGCTGGTCGGCGAGGATGTCGGCCGCCTTGCGGACGGCTTCCTCGGCATCGACGGTACCGTTGGTCTCGACGTCGAGGATCAGCTTGTCGAGGTCGGTGCGCTGCTCGACGCGCGCGCTGTCGACTTCGAAGGCCACGCGACGGACCGGGCAGAACGAGGCATCGAGGTGCAGGCGGCCGATCGGGCGCGCCTCTTCGTCCGGACGACGGCGCGCCGCGGCCGGCTGGTAGCCGACGCCGCGCGCGATGCGCAGGCGCATGTTCAGCGCCGCGTCCTTCGTCAGGTGGCAGATGATGTGGTCGGGATTGACGATCTCCACGTTGTGGTCGGTGGTGATGTCGCCGGCCTTGACCACGCCCGAACCCTTCTTGCTCAGGGTCAGCGTGGTCTCCTCGACGTTGTGCATGCGGATCGCGACGTCCTTGAGGTTGAGCAGGACTTCGATCACGTCCTCCTGCAGTCCCTCGAGGCTGGTGTACTCGTGAAGCACGCCGTCGATCTCGACCTCGGTGATGGCCGCGCCGGGAATCGAGGAAAGGAGCACGCGACGCAGCGCGTTGCCCAGGGTGTGGCCGTAGCCGCGCTCGAGCGGCTCAACCACGACCCGGGCACGGTTGGCGCCGAGCTTTTCGGCGCTGATACCGCGCGGTCGCAGAACGGAAGTCGTAGGCACTGCCATGAGAGCTTGGTCCCTGGATTACTTGGAGTACAGCTCGACGATCAAATTCTCATTGATGTCGGAAGGCAGGTCGGAGCGCTCGGGCAGGGTCTTGAAGACGCCCGCCATCTTCTTCGCGTCGACCTCGATCCAGCCAGGCACCAGGTCCATCTGCTGGCTCACGGTCAGAGCCTCCTGGATGCGCAGCTGCTTCTTGGCGCGCTCGCTCACCGTGATCTCGTCGCCGGCCTTCACCTGGTAGGACGGCAGGTTGACGCCCTTGCCGTTGACCAGGATCGACTTGTGCGAGACCAGCTGGCGGGCCTGCGCGCGGGTCACCGCGAAACCCATGCGATAGACCACGTTGTCGAGGCGCGCCTCGAGGATGCGCAGCAGGTTCTCGCCAGTGGCGCCCTTCTGGGTCGCCGCCTTCTTGTAATAAGTGCGGAACTGGCGCTCGAGCAGCCCGTAGATGCGCTTGACCTTCTGCTTCTCGCGCATCTGGACCGCATAGTCCGACAGGCGCGCGCGCTTGTTGGCGCCGTGCTGGCCGGGCTTGGTCTCGAGCTTGCACTTGGAGTCCAGCGCGCGCGCCGGGCTCTTGAGGCTGAGGTCGGCGCCCTCGCGGCGGGCGAGCTTGCAGGTAGGACCGATGTAACGTGCCATGGTGTTCGTGCTCTCCGGCAGGTCAGACGCGCCGCTTCTTCGGCGGACGGCAGCCGTTGTGCGGAATCGGGGTCACGTCGATGATGTTGGTGATCTTGTAGCCGATGTTGTTCAGCGAACGCACGGCGGACTCGCGGCCGGGGCCGGGGCCCTTGATCCGCACTTCCAGGGTCTTGAGCCCGTACTCCAGCGCGGCACGCCCCGCCTTCTCGGCGGCGACCTGCGCGGCGAACGGCGTGCTCTTGCGCGAACCGCGGAAACCCGCGCCACCCGAGGTGGCCCAGGACAGGGCATTGCCCTGGCGGTCGGTGATGGTGATGACCGTGTTGTTGAAGGAGGCCTGGACGTGCACGATGCCGTCGGTGACGACTCGCTTGACCTTCTTCTTCGGCTTGGCAGCTGCGCTGCCTGCGGCGGGCTTGTTCATGGCGTCTGGCCGGGTCCGGGTGCTTACTTCTTGATCTGCTTGCGCGGGCCCTTGCGGGTCCGTGCGTTGGTGCGGGTGCGCTGGCCGCGCACCGGCAGGCCGCGCCGATGGCGCAGGCCGCGATAGGTGCCCAGGTCCATCAGGCGCTTGACGCTCATGGCCACCTCGCGGCGCAGGTCGCCCTCGATCGCGAACTTCGCGACCTCGTGGCGCAGGCGCTCGACCTCGGCCTCGGTGAGGTCCTTGATCTTGGTCGCAGGATCGACCTTGGCCTCGATACAGACCTTGCGCGAACGCGTACGGCCGATGCCGTAAATGCTCTGCAAGCCGATCCAGGCATGCTTGTGGACCGGAATGTTGACACCCGCAATGCGCGCCATGATGCAGAATCTCCGAGTGAGGCAGTCAGCGCAGTGAACGCGAAAGTATACAATCGTTCATGGGGTTACGGAACCCCCGGGGTGGGCCGTAACCCACCCTTGCAAATCATCGAACCGGCCGCCAGGCCCCGGGCGTTCAGCCCCGGACCGTGCCGCCGCGGCCGTAGCCCTTCAGGTTGGCCTTCTTGAGCAGGCTTTCGTACTGATGCGACATCAGGTGCGCCTGCACCTGGGCCGTGAAGTCCATGACCACCACGACCACGATCAGCAGCGAGGTGCCGCCGAAGTAGAACGGCACCTTCCAGCTCTGCTGCAGGAACTGCGGCAGCAGGCAGACCGCGACCATGTACAGGGCGCCGGCGCCGGTCAGGCGCGTGATCACGCCGTCGATGTAGTCGGCGGTGGCACGGCCGGGACGGATGCCGGGGATCAGGGCGCCGGACTTCTTCAGGTTCTCGGCGGTCTCGGCCGAGTTGAAGACCAGCGCCGTGTAGAAGAACGAGAAGAAGATGATCAGGCCGGCATACAGCAGGTCGTGCAGCGGCTCGCCCGGGGCCAGCCGATTCGCCAGTTCCTGCAGCCAGCGGCTCTCGCCGGTGGTGCTCATCCACGACAGCGCGGTGGCCGGGAACATGATGATCGAGGAGGCGAAGATCGCCGGGATCACGCCCGCCATGTTGATCTTCAGCGGCAAGTGCGAGGACTGGTTCTGGTAGGCCCGCGGCCCGCCCTGCCGGCGCGCGTAGTTGACCGTGATCCGGCGCTGGCCGCGTTCCATGAACACCACGAACGAGGTCACCGCCAGCACGATCAGGATCACCGCCATGACCTTGAGCGGGCTGAGGTCGCCATTGCGGGCCAGTTCCAGGGTCGAGGCCACCGCCCCCGGCAGTCCGGCGACGATGCCGGCGAAGATCAGCAGCGAGATGCCGTTGCCGACGCCGCGCTCGGTGATCTGTTCGCCCAGCCACATCAGGAACATGGTGCCGGCCGTGAGTCCGACGATCGCGCTGAACACGAAGCCGGGACCGGGGTTGACGACCACCGGGGCGCCGCCGCCGGCGCCGGAACTCTGCAGCGCAATCGCCACGCCCGCGGCCTGGAACGAGGCCAGCAGCACGGTCCCGATGCGGGTGTACTGGGTCAGCTTGCGCCGGCCCGACTCGCCTTCCTTGCGCAGCGCCTGCAGGCTCGGCATCACCTGCGCCATCAGCTGGATGATGATCGAGGCCGAGATGTAGGGCACAACGTTCAGCGCGAACACGGACATGCGCTCCAGCGCACCGCCCGAGAACATGTTGAACAGGTCGACGATCGTTCCTCGCTGCGTGTCCATGAGGCGGATCATCGCCTCCGGATCCACGCCCGGCACCGGAATGAAGGTGCCGAAACGGAACACGATCAGCGCGCCCACCACGAACAGCAGGCGCTGCTTCAGTTCGGTGAGCTTGCCGAGGCCGCCGAGCCCCGCAGCCGCTTTGCCGGTGTTCGCCACCGCTTACTCCACGCTGCCGCCGGCGGCGAGGATCGCTTCGCGCGCACCCGCGGTCAGGGCCACGCCCTTCACGCTGTACTTGCGACCCACTTCGCCCTTCTTGATCAACTTGGCCTTCTTGGCGTCGACCGGCAGCAGGCCGGCAGCGCGCAGGATGGCGAAGTCGACCTGGGTGCCGTCCAGACGCGCCAGCAGGTACAGGCCGACCTCGGCCGTGTCGCGTGCCTGCTTGGAACGGAAGCCGACCTTGGGCAGGCGCCGCTGCAGCGGCATCTGGCCGCCCTCGAAGCCGGGCTTGACCTTGCCCTTGCCGGTGCGGGCGTACTGGCCCTTGTGGCCGCGGCCCGCGGTCTTGCCCAGGCCGGAACCGATGCCACGACCCACGCGTACGCGCTCGCGGCGCGCGCCGGGTGCAGGCTTCAGCGTATTGAGACGCATGTGATACTCCTCGAATCCGTGGTCGCGCCGCTGCTCAGTCTTCGATCCGCACCAGGTAGTTCACCTGGCCGATAAGACCGCGCACGGAGGGGCTGTCCTTCAGCTCGCGCACATCGTTGAGCTTGCGCAGGCCGAGCGCGCGCACGCTGGTGCGATGCCGCTCCTGGCAACTGTTGGGGCTCTTGACCAGGCGAACCTTGATCGTCTTCGCAGCCGACTTAGCCATGGGACACCAGCTCCTCGACCTTCTTGCCGCGCTTGGCCGCGACGTGGGCCGGCGAGTGGATCGCCTGCAGGCCCTTGATGGTCGCGCGCACCAGGTTGATCGGGTTGCGCGAACCCACCGCCTTGGCCAGCACGTTCTTGACTCCGACCACCTCGAACACGGCGCGCATCGCGCCGCCGGCGATCACGCCGGTGCCGTCCGAAGCCGGCTGCATGTAGACCTTGGCCGCGCCGTGGTGCGCCTTGATGGCGTAGTGCAAGGTGCCGTTGTTGAGCGCGACGCCGATCATGTTCTTGCGCGCACGCTCCATCGCCTTGGCGATGGCCACCGGCACTTCGCGCGCCTTGCCATAGCCGAGGCCTACCTTGCCGTCGCCATCGCCGACCACGGTGAGCGCGGTGAAGCCGAACTGCCGGCCACCCTTGACCACCTTGGCGACGCGGTTGACGGCGATCAGCTTCTCGAGCAGGCCGTCGGAATTCTCGCGTTCGTTGTTGCTCATGTGTACCTGTCTGCTTGCGGCCTGGGCCGCTTAGAGTTGTGGTAGGCGGGACACGCCTTAGAACTTCAGACCGGCCTCGCGGGCCGCGTCGGCGAGCGACTTGATGCGCCCGTGGTACAGGAAACCGGAGCGATCGAAGGCCACCGTGTCGACGCCGGCCGCGAGCGCGCGCTGCGCGATCGCGCGGCCCACCGCGGCGGCAGCCGTCTTGTTCTTGGTGCCCTTGATCCCGTCGCGCACGTCCTTCTGCGTGGTCGACGCGGCCGCCAGGACCTTGTCGCCGTCGGCCGCGATCACCTGCGCATACAGGTGCTGGCCCGAGCGGTGCACCGTCAGGCGCGCCACGTCGAGGTCGCGGATGTGCATGCGCGTGCGCTTGGCGCGACGCAGTCGGGAAACTCGCTTTTCCACCGTCACTTTCGTTCTCCAGGGAAGCCGGAACGGCCGTTAGGCCTTCTTGGCTTCCTTCAGGCTGATCTTCTCGCCGGAATAGCGCACGCCCTTGCCCTTGTAGGGCTCGGGCGGGCGGAAGGCGCGGATCTTGGCCGCCGCCTCGCCGACGAGTTGCTTGTCCGCGCCCTTGACCAGGACCTCGGTCTGGCTCGGCGTCTCCAGGGTGATGCCGGCGGGCGCCTTGAACAGCACCGGGTGCGAGAAGCCCAGCGTCAGGTTCAGGTCCTTGCCCTGCATCGCGGCGCGGTAGCCAACGCCGACCAGTTCCAGCTTCTTCTGGTAGCCCTCGCTGACGCCCTTGACCATGTTCTGGATCAGGGCCCGCGTGGTGCCGGCCATGGTGAAGTCGCCGCCCGAGACATCGAGCGTGAGTTCCTGGCCCTGCACCTTCACGTCCACGCCGGCGGCGCGGGCGATCTTCAACGTGCCCTTGGGACCCTTGACGGTCAGGCCTTCGGCGTTCACGGCGCACTCGACCCCCTTGGGGAGCACGACCGGCTTCTTGGCAACACGAGACATGTCTGGATCTCCCTTAGGCGACGAGGCAGATGACTTCGCCGCCGAGGCCCTTGGCGCGCGCCTGCGCATCCGTCATCAGGCCGGACGAGGTGGAGATGATCGAGATGCCGAGGCCGCCCAGGACCTTGGGCAACTCGCTCTTGCCGCGATAGCGGCGCAGGCCCGGACGACTGACGCGCTCGAGGCGGTCGATCGCGGGACGGCCCTGGTAGTACTTGAGGGCGATCTCGATTTCCTTCTTGCCCTCGACATCGCGCTCGGCGACGTCGTTGAGATAACCCTCGTCCTTGAGCAGGCGGGCGATCGCCAGCTTGGCCTTGGACGCGGGCATCCGCACCGACACCTTGCCCGCCGCTTGTCCATTTCGGATGCGGACGAACATGTCGGCGATGGGATCAGTCATGCTCATGTCGTTCTCTCTAGCATCGATATCCGATGTTCAGGAATGGCCCGCGGGCGACCGGAGTCGTACGTGGACCGCGAAACTCACCAGCTGGCCTTGCGCAGGCCGGGTACGTCGCCGCGCATGGTGGCCTCGCGCAGCTTGTTGCGGCCCAGGCCGAACTTGCGGTAAACGCCGCGCGAACGGCCGGTCAGGGCACAACGATTGCGCTGCCGCGTCGGGCTGGCGTCGCGCGGGAGCTTCTGCAGCTTGGTCTGCGCTTCCATCCGCTCGTCGAACGAGAGCTTCGGATTGGCGACCGCCTTCTTCAGCTCCGCGCGCCGCGCCGCGTACTTCTTGACCAGCTTCGCGCGCTTGGTCTCGCGCTCCACCATCGAGGTCTTTGCCATGTCGGTGTCCTGCGTCGGCTCAGTTGCGGAACGGGAAGCTGAAGGCTTCGAGCAGCGCCTTGGCTTCTTCGTTGGTGTTGGCGCTGGTGGTGATGGCGATGTCCATGCCACGGAGCGCGTCGACCTGGTCGAAATTGATCTCCGGGAAGATGATCTGTTCCTTCACCCCGAAGTTGAAGTTGCCGCGGCCGTCGAAGGCGCGCCCGCTCACGCCGCGGAAGTCGCGCACGCGCGGCAGCGCCACGTTGATCAGGCGGTCGAGGAACTCGTACATCTTGGCGCGGCGCAGCGTCACCTTGCAGCCGATCGGGTAACCGTCGCGGATCTTGAAGGTCGCGATCGACTTGCGCGCGAGCGTCGCCACCGGCTTCTGGCCCGCGATCTTCGACATGTCGTCGATCGCGTTCTCCAGCACCTTCTTGTTGGCGACCGCCTCGCCCACGCCCATGTTGAGCGTGACCTTGGTGATCTTCGGTACCTGCATCGGGTTGGCGTAGCCGAAGCGCTGCATCAGCTTCGGGACGACCGTTTCCTTGTAGTGCTTTTCGAGCCGGGTCATGGCTGCAAACCTCACGCGTCGACCACTTCGCCCGAGGAGCGGTAGACGCGGACCTTGCGGCCGTCGTCCAGCGTCTTGAATCCGACGCGCTCGCCCTTGCTCGTGGCGGGGTTGAACAACATCACATTGGAGAGATGGATCGGCGCCTCGCGCTCGACGATGCCGCCCGGCTGGTTGGCCTGCGGATTCGGCTTGGTGTGGCGCTTGACCAGGTTGACGTTCTGCACCACGACCTTGTCCTCGGTCACGCGCAGGACTTCGCCCTTCTGGCCCTTGTTCTTGCCGGTGATGACGACCACCTGGTCGCCCTTGCGGATACGCTTCATGGCCCGGTCCTCACAGCACTTCGGGAGCGAGCGACACGATCTTCATGAAGCGCTCGGTGCGCAGTTCGCGCGTCACCGGCCCGAAGATGCGGGTGCCGATCGGCTCCAGCTTGTTGTTCAGCAGCACGGCGGCATTGCCGTCGAAACGGATCAGCGAACCGTCGGGGCGACGCACGCCCTTGCGGGTGCGCACGACCACCGCGTCGTAGACCTCGCCCTTCTTGACCTTGCCGCGCGGGATGGCGTCCTTCACCGATACCTTGATGATGTCGCCGATGTGGGCATAGCGGCGCTTGGAGCCGCCAAGCACCTTGATGCACATCAGCTCGCGCGCGCCGCTGTTGTCGGCGGCGGCCAGGTGGGTCTGCATCTGGATCATTTCATTGCACTCCGGGTCGGATCGTGCGCGTCACTGCTGTGCGCGCGTGACGACCTCGACCACCTTCCAGTTCTTGGTCTTGGACACGGGACGCGTCTCGACGATGCGCACCACGTCGCCCTCGCGGCACTCGCCGCTGGCATCGTGCGCGTGCACCTTGGTCGAACGGCGCAGGAACTTGCCATAGGTCTCGTGCTCGACCTGGCGCTCGATCAGGACGGTCACCGTCTTCTGCATCTTGTTGCTGACCACGCGGCCTTCGACCGTGCGGACCTGCTTGCTGTTCTCGGTCATGGCATCCGACCTCACTTGCCCTTGCCCAGCACCGACTTGGCGCGGGCGATGTCGCGGCGGACGCGCTTGAGCTGGTGCGTCTGTGTCAGCTGCCCGGTGCCCTTCTGCATGCGCAGGCCGAACTGCTCCTTGCGCAGTTCGACGATGTGCTCGACGAGCTCGGCCGGGGTCTTCTTCTTCAGTTCCGTGGCGTTCATCACATCACCGTCCGGGTCACGAACGCGGTCTGCACCGAAAGCTTGGCCGCCGCCAGGCGGAACGCCTCGCGCGCCGTCTTCTCGTCGATGCCTTCCATCTCGTACAGCATGCGGCCGGGCTGGACCACGGCGACGTGGAATTCCACGCTGCCCTTGCCGTTGCCCATGCGGACCTCGATCGGCTTCTTGGTGATCGGCTTGTCCGGGAACACGCGGATCCAGAGCTTGCCGCCGCGCTTGACGTAGCGCGTGATGCAACGGCGCGCCGCTTCGATCTGGCGCGCGGTCAGGTGGCCATGGGTGGTGGCCTTGAGGCCGTACTCACCGAAGCTCACCTGGTTGCCGACGTAGCTCAGGCCCCGGTTGCGGCCCTTGTGCTGCTTGCGGAACTTCTGTCGTGCGGGTTGCAGCATGGCTCAAATCCTCACTTCGCCGCCGGGCGCTCGCGCTTGCCGCCTTCGGCGGGCTGCTCTGCCGGAATGGCATGCAGGTCGAACACGTCGCCCTTGTAGATCCAGACCTTGCAGCCGATCACGCCGTAGGTGGTCTTGGCCTCGGCGAAGCCGTAGTCGACATCGGCACGCAGCGTGTGCAGCGGTACCCGGCCCTCGCGGTACCACTCCGAACGCGCGATCTCGGCGCCGTTGAGGCGGCCGCCCACGTTGACCTTGATGCCCAGGGCGCCGAGGCGCATCGCGTTGCCGACTGCGCGCTTCATCGCGCGGCGGAACATGATGCGGCGCTCGAGCTGCTGGCAGATCGATTCCGCAACCAGCTGCGCATCCATCTCCGGCTTGCGCACCTCGGTGACGTTGATGTGGGCGGGCACGCCCATGATCTTCGACACGTCGCGGCGCAGGCGCTCGATATCCTCGCCCTTCTTGCCGATCACCACGCCCGGACGGGCGGTGTGGATCGTGACGCGGGCATTCTTCGCCGGGCGCTCGATCTGGATCCGCGAGATGCCGGCCTGGGCCAGCTTCTCGCGCAGCATCTCGCGCACCTTCAGGTCGGCGGCAAGGTACTGGGCGTAGTCACGCTTGTTGGCGTACCACTTCGAGTTCCAGTCCTTGGCGATGCCGAGGCGGATACCGGTTGGGTGAACTTTGTGACCCATCGTCTGGAATCCTTATTGCTTCTTTCCGGTACCGACCACCACGGTGATGTGGCTGGTCCGCTTGAGGATGCGCGTGCCGCGGCCCTTGGCCCGTGCGGCGAAGCGCTTCAGCGAGGGACCCTCGTCGACCATGATCGTGGCGACCCGCAGGTCGTCCACGTCGGCGCCGAGGTTGTTCTCCGCGTTGGCCACCGCCGAGAGCAGGACCTTCTTGACCATCTGGGCAGCCTTCTTGTTGCTGAAGGCCAGCACGTCGCGGGCGCGCCCGACAGGCAGCCCGCGCACCTGGTCGGCGACCAGGCGGGCCTTCTGCGGCGAGATCCGCGCGGTGCGCAGGATGGCTTTGGCTTCCATCGTCGTACTCCTTACTTCTTCGCCGGCTCGGACGACTTCTTGTCGCCGGAGTGGGCCTTGAAGGTGCGGGTCAGCGCGAACTCGCCGAGCTTGTGCCCGACCATGTTCTCGTTCACGAGCACCGGCACGTGCTGGCGGCCGTTGTGCACGGCGATGGTCATGCCGACCATTTCCGGCAGGATCATCGACCGGCGCGACCAGGTCTTGATCGGGCGCTTGTTGCTGGTCTTGCCAGCCGCCTCGACCTTCTTCATCAGGTGCAGGTCCACGAAGGGACCCTTCTTCAGGGAGCGTGCCATTGGGGTCGCCTATCAGCTTCTGCGGTCGCGCACGATGAACTTCTGCGTGCGCTTGTTCTTGCGGGTCTTGTAACCCTTGGTCGGCATGCCCCATGGCGACACCGGATGCGGGTTGCCCTGGCCGGCGCGGGCCTCACCGCCGCCGTGCGGATGGTCGACCGGGTTCATCGCGGCGCCGCGCACGGTGGGCTTGATGCCCTTCCAGCGCTTGGCGCCCGCCTTGCCGATCTTGCGCAGGTTGTGCTCGTCGTTGCCGACCTCGCCGATGGTGGCGCGGCAGTCGGCCGGGACCTTGCGCATCTCGCCCGAGCGCAGGCGCAGCGTGGCATAGCCCTGCTCGCGCGCGATCAGCTGCGCCGAGGCGCCGGCGCTGCGCGCGATCTGCGCGCCCTTGCCGGGACGCATCTCGATGCAATGCACGGTCGAGCCGATCGGCACGTTGCGCAGCGGCATCGAATTGCCGGTCTTGATCGGCGCATCGCGGCCCGCGATCAGCTGGTCGCCCACCGCCACGCCCTTCGGCGCGATGATGTAGCGGCGCTCGCCATCGACGTAGCACAAAAGCGCGATGTGCGCGGTGCGGTTCGGGTCGTACTCGACCCGCTCCACGCGCGCCGGGATGCCTTCCTTGTCGCGCTTGAAGTCGATGA
>CAZTNB010000029.1:0-24822 GCA_964614825.1 uncultured Gammaproteobacteria bacterium | reverse complement strand
CATGGCCATCGTCAATCCGATCAGGGCCGCGGGAAGGGAAGTGCGCATGGTGCCGTTCCGGCATCGGCCGTGACAGCCGGCGACGGATGTTCGCACCGGCGGCGGTTCGAGGCCAGCGCGGCCGGCCGCGGCGCCCGGCCTGGACTGGCGGCGGGATCGATTGACCCGGCGCGCGGCACGGCGCACGATCGGCGCGGGAACGCTATGGGGGCCCGGATGCGCATCCTGCCTGCGTGCGTGGGCCTGTTGCTGGCGGCGGTGCCGGCGCCAGCACCGGCCGGCGACTTCACCGATCCCCTGTTCCGCACCGGCGCCGAGAACTCGACCTGCCCCAACGGCGCGATCGAGGACAGCGAGCAGTGCGACGACGGAAACACCAGCGCCGGCGATGCCTGCGCGGCCAATTGCCGCCTCTACAACTGCGGCGACAGCGAGCTGGACAGCCCCTTCGAGGAATGCGACGACGGCGGCACGCTGGACGGTGACGGCTGCGGGGGCCGCTACTGCTCGATCGAGCCCGGCTTCCAGTGCGTGGGCGTGCCCAGCATCTGCACCGGTATCTGCGGCGACGGGCTGATCGTCGGCGCCGAGGCCTGCGATGACGGCAACACCGTGCAGGGCGACGGCTGCAACGCCAGCTGCGCGGTCGAGCCCGGGTTCCAGTGCACCGGCCAGCCCTCGGTCTGCGTCGCGCAGGTGATCGCCGAGATCGAGCCCAACGAGGATGGCACGCCGTCGACCGGCGGCACCGGGATCGCCGGCAACGACTACGCCAGCGCCAATGCCATCGCCAATGGCGCCCTCGACGCGGCGGCGGGTGGCCGCCTGGTCGCCGCCGCGTTGTTGCCGGCGGGCGACGAGGACGTCTTCCTGCTGACCAACAGCACCAGCCGGCAGCAGGTCGCGCGCCTGGACACCTGGAATGGCGGCCCCGGATTCGGCGTCGGCGTCCCCTGCGCGGCGTCGATCGACACCGGGCTCAACTTCCGCGATGCCGGCGGCGCCGTGCAGGCGTCCAACGACGACCGCAGCGGGGCGGCGGACCGTTGTTCATCGCTGGCGGGAATCATCGATCCGGGCGCGCAGCGCTTCGCCCACGTGGTGGAGTTCGGCGACGATGCCGCGATCGCGTCCTACCTGCTGCAGCTGCAGTTCCGGCCGGTGGTCTGCGGCGACAACCTGCGCGAAGGCAACGAGGAGTGCGACGACGGCAATGTCGCCGCCGGCGACGGCTGCTCCGCCACTTGCCAGATCGAAGCCATCGTCGAGGTCGAGCCGAACAACACCGTGGCGGAAGCGGCGACGTCGCCGGTGCAGGTGCTGGACGACGCCTACCTCCGCGCCGCCATCGCCCCGGTCGGCGACCCCGATGTCTACCGCGCCTTGGTCGTGCCGACGCGCCGGACCCTGCGCCTGGAGACCTTCCAGCCGCTGCCGAACCAGTGCAGCGTGACCACGACCCTGCGCCTGCTCGACCAGTCCGGCGTCGAGTTCGCCAACGATTCGGGCACCGGGATCGGCGGCTGCAGCGCGATCGTGATCGACCTGGTCCCCGGTTTCTATTTCGTGCGCGTGGAGGAGGCCGGCAACAACGCCGCGATCGCGGGCTATTTCCTCGAGCTCGACTACGTCGCCGATGCCGGCGTCGAGACCGAGCCGAACGAGACCATCCCGCTGGCCACGCCCGGCCTCGACGGGCAGTCCAGCGCCGCGGTGCTGGGCGACCACTCGCTCAACACCGACGTCGACGTCTACCAGGTCACCGTGCCGCCGGGCAAAGGCCTGCGCGCCGAGGTGATCGAGGGCGACCGCAGCATCGAGACCTGCGAGTCCAACGGCATCGACAGCCGCCTGCGGCTGCTCAACGCCGCCGGCCTGCAACTGCTCGAGGACGACGATGGCGGACGCGGCTTCTGTTCGTCCATCGACGGCACCGGGCCGGTGCCGCTCGACCCCGCCGCGCGCAACGGCACGGCGTCGCCGCAGACCTGGTACCTGGTGCTGGAGCAGTCCGGCTTCGCCAGCGGCGCCGCCGGCCAGTTCGGCTACCGGCTGCAGGTGACGATCCGCTGAGCGCGCGGCTCAGGGCTTGACCAGGTCGCCGTACGAGTCCGGGCGCCGGTCGCGGTAGAACTGCCAGGTGTTGCGCACCTCGCGGATGCGGTCGAGGTCGATCTCGGCGGTGACGAGTTCATCGCGGTCGCGCGAGCCGGTGGCGAGGAACTGGCCGCGCGGGTCGCAGAAGTAGCTCTGGCCGTAGAATTCGCCGATGTTCCACGGCGCCTCGGTGCCGACGCGGTTGATGGCGCCGACGAAATAGGCGTTGGCGACCGCGTGCGCGGGCTGCTCGAGCTTCCACAGGTACTCGGACAGGCCGGCGACGGTGGCGGACGGGTTGAACACGATCTCGGCGCCGTTGAGCCCCAGCGCGCGCGCGCCCTCGGGGAAGTGGCGGTCGTAGCAGATGTACACGCCGACCTTGCCGTAGGCGGTGTCGAACACGGGATAGCCGAGGTTGCCGGGGCGGAAGTAGAACTTCTCCCAGAAGCCGGGTGCGCAGTGCGGGATGTGGTTCTTGCGGTACTTGCCGAGGTAGGTGCCGTCGGCGTCGATCACCGCGGCGGTGTTGTAGTAGATGCCGGTGCCGTCGACCTCGTAGATCGGCACCACGATCACCATGCGGTACTTCTTCGCCTGCTCCTGCATGAGCCGCACGGTGGGGCCGTCGGGGATCGCTTCCACGGCCTCGTACCAGCGCGGGTTCTGCTCGGCGCAGAAGTACGGGCCGGTGAAGATCTCCTGCATGCACAGCACCTGCACGCCCTGCCGGCCGGCCTGCTCGACGTAGCGCAGGGTCTTCTCGATGTTGGCGCCGCGGATGGTCTCGATCGATTCGTCGACGGCGCAGGCCATCGAGGCCTGGATCAGGCCGCACTGGATCTTGCGGGGCATGGCGTTTCCTCGGGTTGCCCGGACACCGGCCGGCTCGTGCCCGCGATCATCGCGCAGGGCGCCGGCCGCTGACCATGGGCACGAACCAGACCGCGTACTGGTCCGGATCGCGCACGCTGGCGATGACCTGGTCGAAGTGGGCGCGGAACTGCGCCACCGTCCACGCCGAGTGCTCGGCCAGCGGCTCGGCGTAGCCGTCGCGCCAGGCGACCAGGATGCGCGCGAACACCTCGCGCTCCACCCGCAGCGTGTCCACGATCGCGTAGTCGACGCGCAGTTCGACCAGGCCCAGGCGGCGCAGCAGGGTCCAGGTGCCGCGGCCGATGCGCGCGTCGGTGCCGGTGCGCGCGGTGTAGTTGACCGGCCCCTCGCGCCACAACTGGTCGGGATCCAGCGCCCCCGGCATCATGTGCAGCATGCCGTAGTCCTCCGACAGCACGTGCACCCAGCCGCCCGGGCGCGTGACCCGCGCCAGCTCGGCCAGCAGCCGGTCGGGGTCGGGCACGGCCTGGGTGACATGGCGGCACGCGACGAGGTCGAACGTGGCATCCGCGTGGCGCAGGTGGAAGGCGTCGCCCTGCTCGAAGGCGAGGCGCGCGGCGAGCTCCGGATGACGCTGTCGTGCGGTCTCCAGCGAGGCCTCGATCAGGTCCACGCCGGTGACGTGGACGCCGGGGAAGGCCTGCGCGACCCGCGCCGCGAACTCGCCGGTGCCGCAACCCGCGTCGAGCACGCGACTTCCCGGGCCGAGCCCGTAGCGGTCCAGCAGCGGCCGCTCCTGCGGCCAGATGGCCGTCGCCTGCGCCGCCAGCGTGCGCACCATCGACTCGTCGGCCATCTGGCGCGCCTGCGGATTGCGTTCGTCCGCCGGCGGGTTCATCGGGGCCGGCTCAGGGCGTGACGTTGGACCATGCGGGATCGTCGTCGACCATCCGGGTCAGGAAGGTCTGCAGCGTAACACCGCCGCTGCTCACGGCCGGGGAGCCGAACAGCACGTGGCCCGGTCCCGTGGCGATGAAGTAGCGCCGGTTCGGGAAGGGGTCGTAGTGGATCGGCAGGACCTGGTTCAGCCCGTTGGTGAACGAGGCCTGGCTGATCTGGTAGAAGCCGGCGATGGTCGGGTCCGGCCGGTAGCTCAGCAGGGTGCCGCGATTGTTCGGCAGCGTGGTGGCGTAATAGGTGTAGATGTTGTCCAGCCCCGCGGCGCAGGCCGTGCAGCCGGCGGGGATGGTCGCCGCGAGGTTCCATGCCGTGGCGCGCAGGACCTCGTTCGGATTGCTCGGCGGCACGATGCTGGCCGGCATCAGCGTGCCGGAGTCGTCGATCATGTCGACCCGCACGTTGCCGAAGGCACGCTGCACGCGCTCCCAGTTGAGCGTGGCGCCGAAACCGCCGGCGCTGGCGCCGGCCAGCACCACGCGGCCGGCGGTGCGGAAGGTGGGCACCAGGCGTTCGAGGTAGGCGCCGATGTTGGCGTAGCCGACGTGGCGGCGCGCCTGGCCATTGTAGGTGACGAGGTTGTCGCCGGAATGGACGTCGCCGGTGCAGTAGGGCACGAACACGTAGCTGTAGTCGCGGAACGGATTGCCGGTCGCGGCGCGGTCGAAGAACCCGGCGCCGAGCGAGGCAACCTCGCTGTTGAAGTTGCTCGCGCCGTAGCCGGTGTTGAAGTTCGCCGCGGTCTGCAGGACCAGGCAGGTGGTGCTGTCCCAGCAGGCGCCGCCGCCGGCGAGGAACAGCAGCACGCGGTTGTTGGCCGGGTTGGGGCTGGGGTTGATGCCGATGCCGGTGGTGGTGTTGTTGCCGCAGAAGGCGTTGGCGAACGGCACGAAGCTCCAGACCCCCGCCTGCGCGACGATCGGCGGGGTCTCGAATCCGTCGCTGAAAAGGGGATCGGGGTCGCCGGCCCGGGCGGGGGGCGCAAGCACGGCGCCCCCGAGCAGCATGGCGACCAGCAAGCCGGCAAGCCGGCAAGTCGGCGGAACGTGGCGGCGCATGGGCAACCCTCCCCGTTGCGGGCGCCAATCTACACCCGTCAGGAGACTCCCTGCATGCCGCGGCCCGGCCTGCGCCCGCGGCCGCCCGCCGTGGCCACCGCCCTGCGCTGCTGGCGCTGGAACTCGCCGGGACTGCTGCCGTGCGCGCGGCGGAAGGCGCGGCTGAAGTTGGCCACGTCGCGGTAACCCAGCTCGTACGCGGCCTGGGTCACGGTCGAATCGCGTCGGCGCAGCAGTTCGCAGGCGCGTTCGTGGCGCACGCGGTTCGACAGCTCGAGGAAGCGCTGGCCCTCGCGGCGCAGGCGCCGGTCCAGCGTGCGCGGCGTGATGCGCAGCACGTGCGCGAGCTCGCCCAGCGTGGGCAGGCCCTCGTGCGCCTCGCGCAGCATCATCTCCACCCAGTCGGCGACACTGCCGGTGCGCGTGATCCGTTGCAGCAGGGCGGCGCAACGCGCTTCGGCCATCGCCACCGCGCCGGGATCGGCCATCGGCAGCGGAAGATCGACTTGCGCCGTCTCGATCACGAAGCGTGCGCCCGGCAGGCTGGCGCTCTCGAAATGCACGCGCGCTGGCGCCAGCGCCCGGTAGCGGCTCCGATGGGCAGGTGCCAGGCCGGCGATGTGGATGTCGTAGGGACGCAGCTGCCGGCCCAGCATCGTCGCGAAGACCTCGTGCGTCGCCGTCACGATCGCCTCGATGTGGAAACGCAGGGCTTCGGGGCCCAGGGGCACGATCGGGTCGAAATGGTACTCGGCATGACGCTCGCGGCGCAGGTAGCGCATCGCGAAGGTCGGGGTGATGAGCGCGTAGTAGCGCGCGCCCAGGCGGAAGGCGTAGTCCAGCGTGGGGCTGCTGATCAGGGCGTATCCCAGGATGTCGTGCGAGCTGAGCTTGATCCGCCGGCCGAGCTCGAAGCCGAGGTCGTCCCGGCCCGACATCGCGCTGGCGTGCGCGACCAGGGCCTCGATCTGTCGCGTGCCGAGCACGCCGTCGCGGGCGCGCAGGTCGGCCGGGGGGATTCGCGCCGCGCGCAGCAGCGCCGCGACGTCCACGCCCAGGTCGCCGACGATGTCGCACAGCATCGCGTAGTAGCGCGCTGGAGCGGGCGCGGCCGCGGTCTGGCGTCTGGCGGGCATCGGGGCCGCATGTCCGAAAATGACAAGCGATTGTAGGTAAATGACAAGCCGGCGTGAAGCCGCGCCGCGATCATGCCGCACCCGAAAGCGACCGGCGCCCCGACCCAGGGAAGGGACTGCGCCGCGCGCGTGCGCCCGCTGCCGCAAGGCCGGCGCCGCGCGATCCGCCGCCGCCCCCCGACTCCGGAGCACGCATGAAGACCCAGCGCACGTTCGTTGCCGCGTTCACCTCGGCCCTGCTCGTCGTCCTCGCCGGCGCGCCCACCTCGTCGTCGGCCAGTGCCATCGCCCTGCAGCAGGTGCCGCTGGCGCCGCTGAAAGCCGCGGCAGACGCACGGTCCGTGCCCGCGGCTTCGCGCCAGCCACGCCCGGGCGCGCTCAACCAGCAGGTGGTGCCGGCATCGAACCGGGCCAAGTTCCGGGCCGAGCCCGCGCGCACCGGCGAGGACGTGTACATCGTGCGACTGCGCGACCTGCCGGTCGCGACCTACGACGGCCGCACGCGCGGCTACGCCGCCACCACCCGTGCCGCAGGCGCGCCGGCCGGCGCGGCGGCCGCGTATCGCGCCTACCTCGCCAACCGCCAGCAGAGCGCCTTGCGCGCCGTGCGCGCCACGGGCATCACCGCAGCGGTTCGGCACCAGTTCACCGAGGCCTTCAACGGATTCACCCTCAAGCTGACCCAGAAGCAGGCCGCCACGGTGGCCGGCCTGCCGCAGGTGGCCTTCGTGCAGCGCTCCGACTTGCAGCGGATCCAGACCGACCGTGGTCCCACGTTCGTCCGCGCCGACCACGTCTGGGCCGGCACCACTGCAGCCGGCGTGCCCTACAAGGGCGAAGGCGTGGTCGTGGGCGTGCTCGATTCCGGCGCCAACACCGATCATCCCGCGTTCGCCGCCACCGGCGGCGATGGCTACGTGCACGTCAATCCGCGCGGCCCCGGCAACTACCTCGGCGACTGCGCCACGGGCGCGGCCACCTGCAACGCCAAGCTCATCGGCGTGTGGAGTTGGCCGGTGATCACCGGCGACTACGCCGGCGTGCGCCCGCCCAGTGGCGAGGACTACAACGGCCACGGCAGCCACACCGCCAGCACCGCGGCCGGCAACGTGGTCCATGACGCGCCGCTGCTCGGCTCCTCGCTGGGCGATGGCGACGGCACGCCGACCGGATTCAGCTTCCCCACCGTCTCCGGCGTCGCGCCGCATGCCAACCTGGTCGCCTACCAGGTCTGCTATCCCAACGGTGGCTGCCCGGACGAGGCCATCCTGCTCGCGGTCGAACAGGCCGTGCAGGACGACATCGACGTCATGAACTTCTCGATCGGCGGCGCCGAGCGCTTCCCCTGGGACGATGCGATCGCGCTGGCGTTCCTGGCCGCGCGCGAGTCGGGCATCGCCATCGCCGCCTCGGCCGGCAATGCCGGTCCGGACTTCTACACGCTTTCGCACGTCGCGCCCTGGTACCTGGCGGTGGCGGCGAGCACCCACGACCGCCTGCTCGACATCCCGCCCAAGACCCTGTCGCTGCGCGGCGGCGCGACCGCGCCGCCGGGCTTCGTCGACGAGCCCTTCACCAGCTACGGCGGCGTCTCGGCCGCGGGCATCGATGGCCTGCTGGTGGATGCGGCCGCATTTGGCGACGCGCTCTGCGCGCAGCCCTTCGCCGCCGGCACCTTCAGCAGCGACCAGGTCGTGGTGTGCCTGCGCGGCGCGGTCGCGCGCCTGGCCAAGGCCGCGAACGTGCAGGCGGGCGGCGCCGGCGGCTTCGTGCTGGTCAACGCCGGCTATCCGTCCGACGACGACGATCTGCTCAACGACGTGTATCCGCTGCCGGGCATCCAGCTGCACTCGTGGGACGGCCAGGCCCTGCTGGCCTGGATGGGCGACGGCGGCAGCGGCCACCGCGCCGTGATCGGGGCCACCGCAATCACCTCGACCCTGGATCCGGCGTCCGGCGACCAGCTCGCCGACTTCTCGTCGCGCGGTCCGGCCAACTCGTTCCTCGGCCACCTGTCGCCGGGCATCAGCGCCCCGGGCGTGGACATCTACGCCGCCTATGCCGACGAGCATCCGTTCCACCCCGGCAGCGCGCTGTCGCGCGACTGGGCCCTGCAGAGCGGCACCTCGATGGCGAGCCCGCACGTGGCCGGCGCCATGGCGCTGGTGCGCCAGGCGCATCCGGACTGGAGCGCGGCCGAGGTGCAATCGGCACTGCAGATGACCGCATCGGAGACCGTCAGCCACGGCGCCGCGCCGCCGAACGTGCCCGGTCGCCCGGCCGGCACCTATCGCGCCGGCTCCGGCCGCCTCGACGTGCTGGCCGCGGTCAACGCCGGCCTGGTGATGGACGAGAGCGCGTCGAATTTCGACTACGCCAACCCGGAAAACGGCGGCGACGTGCTGCAACTCAACCTGCCGCAGCTGGTCAACAACCACTGCCGCGACATCTGCACCTGGTTCCGCACCGTGCGCGCGACCCGCGACGGCACCTGGAACGTCAGCACCGGCCCGTGGACCTTCGAGCGCTGGAGCACGGGCGAAGGCGAGGCGCAGCAGAACGGCGTGCGCATGGAAGCCTTCCCGTCCAGCTTCAGCCTGCGCGCGGGCGAGACCCGCACCATCTACTTCCGCGCCGACCTGACCGATGCCCAGTTCACCTACAACGGCTTCGACCACGTCAACGGCTCCGAGGAGATCGAGTTGTGGAGCAAGGTGGTCCTGACGCCCACCGACCCCACGATCCCGACCTCGCACTGGCCGATCTCGATCAACTTCGACCACGGCAGCCTGCCCAAGACGCTGTCGCTCACCGCGCACCGCGAGCAGGGCTCGTATCGCCTCAACGACGTCCAGCTGCCGGCGCTGTCCGCCACCAGCTACCGCAGTTACGGCCTGGCCGCGCCCGCCGTCGAGGAGCTGGTGCTGCCGCAGGACAACGACCACGTCCCGCCGCAGTTCGACGGCGACTTCAGCAACGGCAACACGCGCACCTTCATGATCGACGTGCCGGCCGACGCCGCCCGCGTGGTGGTCGAGAACCTGCGCAACGTGGCCACCACCGCCGACGCGAACTGGAAGCGCGGCTGGGCCACGATCTACCTCGGCCGCGACGCCGACGGCGACAACCAGCCGGACTTCGAGGACGAGACGCTGTGCGTCTCCAATACCGAGGTCGAGCTCAACTACTGCAGCATCACCCACCCCGACGCCGGCCGCTACTGGGCCTTCGTCAACAACGTGCGCACCGGCCTCGCGGACGACGACCCGGAGTTGGTGGTCGACACCTATCGCCTCGCCATCGCCGTGGTCCCGGGCGCCGCCGGCAACGGCCTGCAGCTGGCCGGCCCGGCCGGCACCACCGGCGAGCCGGTCGACCTCGACGTGAACTGGACCCTGCCGGCCCTGCCGCTCGATGCCGTGGTCTACGGCGGCCTCGACGTGGGCGCCGCCAACGCGCCGGGCAGCGTCGGCTTCGTGCCGGTGAAGATCACCCGCGGGCTGGACGACGTCAGCATGACGGTGAGCCAGACCCGCGCCCGCGTCGGCGACGTCATCGACGTCAAGGTGCACGTGCGCGAGAACACCAGCGGCGCCGACCGCGTGTTCGACCTGCAGTCGACGCTGCCGCCGGGCCTGACCCTGGTGCCGGGCTCGGTCCAGGTCAACACCGCGGCGCAGCGTCCCAACCTCACCGTGACCGGCGGGACCGTGCGCGTGGCCGGCAATCAGGCCAATTCCGAGAACTGGGCCCGCGACTACCGCGTCAGCACCAGCGCCAGCGACGCGATGTGCCGCACGCCGGTGTTCACCGGCGCCAATGGCCAGTCCAGCAACGGCGGCTTCGTCGGCCTGTTCAACCGCTTCGGGCTGCTGCCGGACTTCGGCGGCCATGCCGACTTCCTCGCCTCGGAAGCGGTGCGCTTCCCGCTGGCGAACTTCTGGGGCGCCGGCGCCGGCTACGCGCTGTACAACAACGCCGCGTTCCAGCGTTATCCGGAATTGCTGGTGTCGCCGCAGGGCTGGGTGATCCAGGAACCGAACTTCGGCGACACCATGTACATCCACCAGCAGTTCCCGTACCTGACCCTGCCGTACACGCCGATGATCGGCGTGCTGTGGAAGGGCGCGACCTTCGGCAGCGGGTTCTTCCCGGACGGCGTCGACGCGCTGGGCACGCCACTGCACGTCGACTTCTTCGATCCCGCCCGGACCAGCGGCATGGTCGTCGCCTACTCCAGCGCGACCAACGACCTGGTCTTCGAGTGGGTGGGCGCGCGCAGCGAGCGCCTCGATTTCAATACCGGGATCACCACCACGCTCGACGACCGCTACGACTTCGAGCTGGTGCTCAACCGCGACTACCGCTACGGCGACGGCCAGTACGAGATCCAGATGGCCTACGACAACCTCGAGTTCGGCACCGCGGGCGGCAGCGGCTCGATCGGCGTGCAGGGCTACCACGGCCCGCTGACCGCGTTCGGCCCGCTCGACGGCGACCTGGCCTCCAGGTACGCCTACGACGACCTCCGCACGAAGCTCGGCGACAACCTGGTCGTGTGCTACGACTACGTCGGCCCGGAGTCGACCCAGTTCGACCTCGCCTTCAAGGCCCGCGTGAGCGAGACCGCGGCCGGCAGCACGCAGTTGCTGCGCTTCACCAGCCAGGTCTCGGGCATGCCGACGCGCGAGGTGGAGGCCTCGATCCAGGTGGTGGGCAACCTCAACCTGGCGCCGATCCCCGACCAGTCCGTGCAGGCCGGCGGCAGGCTCGACGGCCTCGTGCTCGTCTACCAGGACAACGATCCAGGCCCGAACACGATCACGGTTGCGGGCGCGCACGTCACCGCCACGGTGCACGGCAACCAGCCGGGCGCCACCCTCGACCTGGTGCCCGAGCCCGGATTCGTCGGCAGCACGCAGGTCACCGTCACGGTGGCCGACCAGGCCAATCCGGGCGACCGCGACTCGGAGACCTTCACCCTGACGGTGTCCACGGTCGCGCCGGGGACGATCTTCGCCAACGGCTTCGAGTAGTGCCGGCGGGGCCCGGCGCCGGCGCCGGGCCCGCCCGCCTCAGACGAATCCGCGCAGCGGCAGTGCGGGTCCGCGCTGCAGCCAGTTGCTGGCGGCATAGGCGGTGCGGCCGTCGGTGACGTGCAGCGAGTAGGCGTGGCGCGACACCGGCGAGCGGTTCGGCGCGCTGTAGTGCGGCAGCAGGCCGTGGAAGCACACCAGCGTGCCGGCCTCGACCGGCAAGGGGATCGCCCGGTCGGCCTGCGGCCAGGGCGCCGGATCGAGGCGCTGCATGCGCACGCTGTCGCCCTCGCGCACGAACAGCTGTCGCAGCGGGCTGCGATGCCCGCCGGGTTCGGCCCACAGGCAACCGTTCTCGACGGTGGCGTCCTCGAGCGCGAACCAGAACGTGGTCACGCTCAGCGGCTCGGTGAGGAAGAAGGTCGCGTCCTGGTGCCAGGCGACCTCGCCGCCGATGCCGGGCTGCTTGAAGATGTACATCGACTGCCACAGCAGCGGTTCGGCGAGGCCGAGTTCGCGCGCGAGCGCGTCGAGTTCGGGCCCGCGCGAGAAGCGGTCGAACACCGGATCGAGGTCGTGCAGTGCGTGCCCGATCTTGTTGATCGACAGGGCCTTGGCCTGGCGCAGGCTGCCATCGGGCGCGAAGGCCTCCTCCTCGAAGAAGCAGCGCACCTGGTCGGCCGAGCCGAGGAAGTAGTCGTCCACGGCCCGCGCCTGCTCGCGCGTGGTGAAGATGCTGCGGCGCTCGCCCGGATCGAAGGCCTCGACGATCTCCTGCGCGCGGCGGCGCACGGCGGCGATCGCGTCGGCCGACTTGAATCCCGGCAGGACGAGGTAGCCCTCGCGCTGGTAGTGCTGGCGCTGGGCGGCGTCGAGCATGGGTGCCGTCGCCTCAGGCGCCGGCCATGGCGCGCGGCTCCGCGGCCGCGGCGGCGACGACGCGGTTGCGGCCTTCGCTCTTGGCCCGGTACAGCGCCAGGTCGGCGGCCACGAACAGCTCCTGCGCGGTGCCGAAGGGGCGGTCGCCCAGGCTGGCGACGCCGGCGCTCAGGGTCAGGGGGTGCGGCTCGCTGGCCTCGCCGGCGACGCGCTCGCGCAGGTGCTCGGCGATGGCCACCGCCTGTCCGGAACTGGCGCCCGGCACGATCAGCACGAACTCCTCGCCGCCGTAGCGGCACAGCGCGTCGGGATTGCGCGCGTGGCGGCGCAGGATGCCGGCGACCGCCTGCAGCGCCTGGTCGCCGCGCGCATGGCCATGCTGGTCGTTGTAGCGCTTGAAGTGGTCGACGTCGAACACCAGCAGCGCCAGCCCGCTGCCCGCCGCGCGGGCGGCCTTGAACTCCTGTTCGAGCAGCTCGTTGAAGTAGCGCCGGTTGTGCAGGCCGGTCAGCGCATCGGTCAGGGTCTTGAGCTTGAGTTCGCTGATGCGATGGCTCAGCGCCACCGACAGCAGCACGAATTCGCTGAGCGATCCGAGCTGGAAGCCGTGCTGGGTGATGACGTTGTGCGGGATCCAGCCGAAGGTCTTGAGCATGTACACGACCACCCCGACCAGGAACACGCCCAGTGCCATGAGGTAGTAGCGCGCGGATGCGATCCCGGCCCAGGCGCTGCGGGCGCCCAGCAGCAGCAGGTAGACCACTATCGCCAGCGTCAGCACCGCGATCGGCACGATCACGGCGTGGTACGGCAGCACCGGCGCGCCGAGCAGGCACAGGAAGGTGAGGAACTGCAGCAGGCGCACGCCGCGGTCCAGCCTCGGCGCGACCGTGCGCGTCTCGAGCATCTCGCGCGAGAACTGCAGCAGCAGGATCAGCGACAACGCCAGCAGGGCGAGCTGGCTGAAGCTGGCGAAGCCCGGGCTGTCCGGCCACAGCAACTGGTAGGTCAGGCCGTGGTAGGCCGCCATGTAGGTGCCGTAGGTGACCACGTACAGGAAGTAGTAGAGGAAGGCGCGGTCGCGCACCATCAGGTAGAGCAGCAGGCTGGAGATGGCGAGCAGGACGAAGCTGCCGTAGAACGCGCCGTAGGCCAGCTGCTCGCGCGCCACCGCCGGCAGCAGCGCATCGGTGGAGTAGAGCGTGAGGCCGATGTTGACCGAGCCTTCCGAGGTGAAGCGCAGGTACGTCGTGTAGTCGCGCCCGGGCTCGAGCACGATCGGGATGAGGAAGTCCTGGTGCTCGATCGGCCGCTGGCGGAAGGGCAGCAGGTCGCCGGTGACGCCCTGCTCGACGGTGCCGCCGGCGTCGTCGACCCACCATTCGATGCGGTCCATCAGCGGGTAGTCCTGGCGCAGCACGACCCGCATCGGCTGGTCGGTGGTGTTGCGCAGCCCGAAGCGCATCCACCACGCCGAGCGCGAGAAGCCGTAGTTCGCTGCCCGGCCGACCGGGGCGAACCGCCCGGCAACGTCCTCGCCGCGGACGTCGCCGATGGTCAGGGAGCGGTCCGGGTCCTCCAGCGCGTCGAGATAGGGCGTGACCGCGACGGCGCCCAGTCCAGCGTCGGCCACCAGCACGCGCGGCGCGCCCGCCACCACGACGCAGGGCAGGCACGCCAGCACGAGCAGGCACGCGGCAACCCGCAGGCCCGCGCCGCGTGCGCGGTGATGGGCGAGGGCGGACGCAGCCTTCGGGGGCTGGGGCTGGGGCGGCACGTGCGGGCTGCTGGAATCGCGGGAGCGGTGCCGCGCAAGGCTACACGATCGCGCTGGCGGCGACAGCCGGCCCGGCCCGGATGGCCGCCGCGACCCGGATCGACGCGGGATCGTGCCGCGTGCGCCGGAACCTGGTCCGATGCCGCCTGCTACCCGCTCAGGCCAGCGCCTTGGCCTTGAGGCGTGCGTACTCGTCCGCGCTGATGGTGCCGTTGTCGAGCAAGGCCTTCGCTTCGGCGATCTGCGCCGCCGGGGACTTGCCGGCCACGCTGCGGATGTACGCGTCGGAGTCGGCCTTGGCGCGCTGCAAGGCCTCGCGCTGGCGCTCGGCCATGCCGCGACCGCGCACGAAGATGTACACCAGCGCGGTCAACAGCGGCAGGAACAGCAGGAGGACGATCCAGACCAGCTTGGACAGGCCGCCGAGGTCGGGGTCGCGCATGAGGTCGGACACGACCTGGAACAGCACCACCAGGTACGAGACGAACAGGATGGTCGACAGCGCCAACCAGATCATTTCCTTGAGCGGCATCATGGGTCGGTCCTTTCGATGGATGGGGGCATCGGGGCGCTGGCGGTTCGGCGCGACGCGTCGCCGCATCTTATGCGATGGCCAGTCGCCGGTACCAGACGCCGATGGCGCGAGGCGGTGGTTGCGCTGGATCGCGGTCCGTGGCTGACAATGGCTTCGGGCGCCGCCGACAGGAACGCGACGGCCGGCCCGAACCCGAACCACGGAGTTCCGCACCATGCCGCGCCAGACTGCCCCGAAGTCCGCATACCCGGTGTTCGCGATGCTCGTCGCGATCGCGGCCAGCGCCTGCAGCGGCGGCGCGGCAACGCGTTCGGAACCCGCGGAACCCGGCGCCGACCGCACCCGGGTGGTCTACAACTGCAACAACCGCCAGGTCATCCGCGTGATGTACGACTACAGCACGCCGTCGGCGCCGGTCGCACGCGTGGTGGTGCAGGGCCAGACCTTCGAGATGCGCAGCATCCTGGGGCGCTCCGGCTGGGCCCGCTACTCGAGCGAGGCCGGCCTGCGTCCCGAGCACGGCTTGCAGTGGTGGACGCGCGGCGACCAGGCGGCCCTGAAGGAGATGCTGCTCGACCACACGGCGCCCGAGCCGACCCGCATCGCCTCCTGCGTGATCTCGCGTTCCCGGCGCTAGGCGCGCGGCGGTCGCCCACGGCGGCCGCGGCCGTTCCTGTCGCGACCCCGAGGGGCACCTGTGGTGCTTCGGCAGCGACGACCCCTGGAAGGATGGCGCATGGCGCCCGGGCCGCCGCACCCCGCGCCGCATCAGTCCCGGTCGATGCGCGAAGTCCGCCGCGTGTCGGGCATCGCCAGGTACACCAGCAGCGAGCAGGCGATGCACGCCGACACATACCAGTAGAACCCGGCCTCGTTGCCCGCCTGCTTGAACCACAGCGCCACGTATTCGGCCGTGCCGCCGAACAGCGACACCGTGATCGCATACGGCAGCCCCACGCCGAGCGCGCGCACCTCGACCGGGAACAGCTCGGCCTTCACCACCGCGTTGATCGACGAATAGCCGCTGACCACCACCAGCGCCAGCAGGATCAGCGCCAGCGCTTCGCCCGGTCCCTGGGCCGTTTCCAGGCGCGACATCAACGGCACCGTGCCCAGCGTGCCGGCAACGCCGAACGCGACCAGGATCGGGCGCCGGCCGACGCGGTCCGAGAGCGCGCCGACCACGGGCTGCAGGAGCGCGAATCCGACCAGCGACGCCGCCGACACCAGCGTGGCCGTGTCCTTGGCGAAGCCCACCGTGTTGACGAGGAACTTCTGTATGTAGACCGTGAAGGTGTAGAAGGCCAGCGTCCCGCCCATGGTCAGGCCGGCGACGGTGGCCAGCTCGCGCGGGTGGCGCAGCAACTCGCGCAGGCGGCCGCGGCGGCGGTCGCCGCTCGCCGCGTGCCGCGCGAACGATTCGGTCTCGACCATGGTGCGGCGCAGCCACAGGGCGCCCAGCGCGCCCAGCGCGCCGATCACGAAGGGGATGCGCCAGCCCCAGGCATGCAACTGCTCCGGGCTGAGCAGCCAGCGCTGCAGCACGATCAGCACCAGCAGCGCGAGCAGCTGGCCGCAGATGTTGGTGACATAGAGCCAGCTCGACCAGAAGCCGCGCCACTGGCGCGTGGCGACCTCGCTCATGTAGGTCGCCGAGGTGCCGTACTCGCCGCCGACGCTCAATCCCTGCAGCAGTCGCGCCGCCACCAGCAGCGCCGGCGCGGCGACGCCGATGCTGGCGTAACCCGGCGTGATCGCGATCAGCAGCGAGCCGCCGCACATCATCAGCACCGAGAGCACCAGCGCCGCCTTGCGGCCATGGCGATCGGCGTACGCGCCGAGCAACCAGCCGCCGAGCGGCCGCACCAGGAAGCCCACCGCGAACACCGCCGCGGTGCTGAGCAATTGCGCGGTGAGGTCGCCCTCGGGAAAGAAGGCCGGCGCGAAGTACAGCGCGAAGGCCGCGTAGGCGTACCAGTCGTACCACTCGATGAGGTTGCCGACCGAGCCGCTGACGATGGAGCGCAGGCGCGCGGCGGGGCTCGGCGGCGGTACGGTCGGGCTGTCCATGCGGGGGCGGCGCGCGGGGGTTCGGCGCTATCGTCGCACGCGACCGTGCGCGGCGGCGCCGGGCCCGCGGCGGCGCTCAGTCCAGCGCCGGCCAGCCGGAAGCGTCGAGCGTCTCGCGATAGGCATGCCAGGTGGCGTAGGCCAGCCACGGCATCACGATCGCGAGGCCGAGGAAGGCGGTGAGGAAGCCCAGCGCCGTCAGCAGCACGATCAGCAGGGCCCACAGCGCCATCACCGGCTTGTTGCGCAGCACCGCGTTGATGCTCGACACGCAGGCGGTGACCATGTCGACGTCGCGGTCGGCGATCATCGGCAGCGACACCGCCGCGGCGGCGAAGGTCAGCGCCGCGAACACCGAGCCCACGGCGGAGCCGATCAGCAGGAACTCGAGCAGGTCGCCGAGGTTGCCGGGCTGCACCGGCAGGAAGGCGTTGACCATCATGCCGGCGCGCGACCACAGCAGCAGGATCACCAGCTGCGCGAGGGCGAACACGCCGGCCTGGCCCACCACCCGCCGCGCGAGCGCGAAGGAATGGCCCAGGCTGGGCGTGCGCCCCGCGCCCAGCTCGCGGCTGACGCAGTAGAGCCCGACCGCGATCAGGGGCGCCACGAACACGAAGCCGGACAGCAGCGCCGCGAGCAGGGCGAAGCGCCCCAACGACCACGCCAGCGCCGAGACCGCGATGCTGACCAGCATGATCGTGAGGCCGAACACCAGCGACAGTCCCGGTGCGCGGCGCAGGTCGTGCCAGCCGAGCCGCAGCCAGCGGCAGGGCGCATCGAGGCGCAGGGCGGCGCAGGGCACGACGAAGGGGCGTGCAGTGGCGGTGGACGCAGGTTCGCGCGGGGGATCCATGGCGGGACATCAGTGGCGCGTTCGTGCCCGAGCTTGCCACCGGCCGCCGCCGTCGTCACCTGCGGCCGGACCGCGTCACCGGCGCAATCGCGCCGGCATCGGTTGCGCGGGCCGGACTCAGGCCCAGAGCCGCAACGGCAGCAGTCCCCAGCTCGCCAGCACCACGGTCCATTGCGCGATGGCGAGCATCGCCACCAGGTCGGCCCATGCCCACGCGCCGCGCGGCCGCTGGCGCAGGTGCCGGTAGAGTCCGAACGCCAGCGCCAGGGGCAATGCCGCCGTGGTCGCCGCGAGCAGCATGCCCGCGGCGGTGGGGTCGCCCAGCTGCAGGAACGACTGGCGCAGGAACCACGGGATCGGCAGGCCCAGCGCGAGCACGGCCAGCCAGGGCACGAACAGCGGCTGCGCGACGCGCAGGCGACGCGCCAGCGCCCGCGCGCAACCCGCGACCAGCACGTAGGCCAGGCCGAGCACGCCACCGGCCAGGCTCAGCCAGCGCGGCGCCAGCTCGGCCAGGGACGCCTGGCGATAGCTCTGCGTGCCGCGGCTGACGACGCGAGTCGCGTCGGCTTCGGCCAGCAGCACGTGCGAGGGCCACGCGCGGTCGGACGCCCGCAGCAGCGCGCCGCCGGCGGCGTCCAGCGCCACCGCGGGCGCCTGCAGCGGGGAGAAGCTCACCGCGTCGCCCTGCACGTGCAGGCGCGCGATCCCGAACACGGCATCGACGTAGGCGAACTGGGCGAAGCGATTCGGCGCGGGCAGGTACCAACCGGACCAGGGCGAGGGATCGATCGACGGCGCGGTGGACACCTGCGGTGGCGGCGCCGCGACCTCCAGCGCTGCGATGAGCTGGCGGTCGATGCGCTCGTAGTCCGCGCCCTCGCTGTCGGTATTGACGGCGTAGAACCACGCGCGCTGCTGCTCCGGGTACAGGCACAGCATCGCCACGAAGCCGATCCCGTCGCCGCCGTGGCAGCGTCCGACCACGCCGTGCCGGTCGCGGGTGGCGAGCCCGAGGCCGTAGCCGACGCGCAGGCCGGCCAGCGCCGCGTCGGTGCCGTGCGGCACGCCCATCGCGCGCAGCAAGGCCGGATCGACGAAGGCGCGGCCGTCGACCCGGCCGTCGCCCATCAGGAAGCGGGCGAGGCGTGCCATGTCGCCGGCCGTGGTCGTGAACTGGGTGGCGGGGCGCAGGTACGCGGGCACCGCGGCCTGCGCGCGACCGTGCTCGAAGTGCCCCAGGGCCAGGCGCGGATCGGCCCCCGGCCCGGCCTGGGTGACGAAGGCGAAGGTGCTGTCGCGCATCGCCAGCGGCTGCAGCAGCTGCTGGTCGAGGTACTGCTCGTAGCGCTGTCCCGTCACCGCCTCGATCACCCGTCCGAGCAGGCCGTAGCCCATGTTGGAGTAGGAAAAACGCGTGCCGGGTCGGCTGCGCACGCGCAGCAGCGCGGCATCGCCGGCAAAGGCCCGCGCCAGCGGCGTATCGGCAGCGGGCGCCTGGCTGAACACCTGCCACAGGCGCGCATCGTCGAGGCCGGCGGTGTGGTCGAGCAGGTGGCGCAGCCGCACCGGATCGCTCGCGGCCCAGGGATTGTCGAAGGCGGCATCCGGCAACAGCTCGGACACCGGCGCATCGAGCGCGAGGCGGCCCTCGCTGACCAGGCGCAGGACGCCGGTCGCGAGCACGGTCTTGGCGATCGAGCCGACATGGACCCGGTCGGCCGGCGCCATCGGCCGGCCATCGCGCGCATCGCGCACGCCAGCCGCCGCGACCGCGGTTGCGCCATCCGGTCGGACCAGGGCCCACACGGCGCCCGCCAGTCCCTGGTCGGCGAGCGTGCGGGCCATGGCGGTCTCCAGCGACGCGGCGGCGGTTGCGTCGGTCGCGGCGGCGGCCCACGGGACCAGCAAGGCCAGCGCCAGGCACTGCGCCATCGCGCACGCGGCCGCGCGGCGCCGGATTCGGCATCGATGCGCTGGCATGCCTGGACACGGTTCCCGGGAGGGGCAATGCAGTCTGGATCGTCGCACGGCCCCCGGCCCATGGACAAAGTCACGACGCGGCGCGCATCCGGACGGGCGGCTCCGGGGGCGCGCTACCATGGCCCGTCGCCGGACGGGAGTGTGATCGATGGGCGCCGAGGCCGCGCAACCGCGCCGCATCGTGGTCGTGGGGGGTGGCACCGCGGGCTGGATGGCGGCCAGCCTGATGGCGAAGCGCTGGGCCGGCCGGCCGGTGGAGCTGACCGTGCTCGAGTCGCCGGAGATCGGCATCGTCGGCGTGGGCGAGGGCTCGACGCCGCAGTTGCGCGCCTTCTTCGACGTGCTGGGCATCGCCGAAGCGGAATGGATGCCGCGCTGCAACGCCACCTACAAGACCTCGATCGAATCGCGCGGCTGGTCGACGCGCCCCGGCTTCGCCTCGTACCACCATCCGTTCAAGAACGACCTCGACGACCGCAGCGCGCCGGCCTACTTCTTCCACACCGTGCTGCGCCGGCGCGACGCCGACGTGTGGGCGCATCCCGACCGCTATTTCCTCAACGCCGCGCTGGCGCAGCGGCGGCTGGCGCCGCTGCCGGCATACCAGTTCCCGTTCCGCGTCCACTACGGCTACCACTTCGACGCGGTCCTGATCGGCGCGTTCCTGCGCGATTGGTCCACCCGTCGCGGCGTGCGCCACGTCGAGGGCACGGTGGCGCGGGTCGAGCAGGCCGACGACGGCGGGATCCGCGCGCTGCACACCCAGGACGGGCGCCGCATCGAGGCCGACTTCTACGTCGACTCGACCGGATTCCGCTCGCTGCTGCTGCAGCAGGCCCTGGGCGTGCGTTTCCTGCCCTTCGCCAGCAACCTGTACAACGATGCGGCGGTGGCGATGCCCACGCCCAACGACGGCGGCGCCATCGCGCCGCAGACCACCGCCACCGCGCTGCGCTGCGGCTGGGCCTGGCGCATCCCGCTGTCGAACCGCGTCGGCAATGGCTACGTCTACAGCTCGCGCTATCTCTCGCGCGACGAGGCGGAGACCGAGTTGCGCACCCACCTGGGCCTGCTCGATGCCGACGTGCCCGCGCGCCACCTCGCCATGAAAGTGGGGCGGGTGGAGACGCCGTGGGCGCGCAACTGCCTGGCAGTCGGGCTCGCGCAGGGTTTCATCGAGCCGCTGGAGGC
Source organism: uncultured Gammaproteobacteria bacterium (assembly GCA_964614825.1). Lineage (GTDB taxonomy): Bacteria > Pseudomonadota > Gammaproteobacteria > Xanthomonadales > Ahniellaceae > JAGOEZ01. Next base: position 4,410 of record CAZTNB010000029.1, on the reverse strand, counting down.
CACCGCGCTGCACATCGTGCAGGAAACGGTGGAGCGCTTCATCGAGGCCTACACGGCCGGCGGCTTCGGCGCCGCGGGCCGCGACGCCTTCAACGCCGAGATCGGCGCCCGCTTCGAGGGCGTGCGCGACTACATCGTGTGCCGGTACCGGATGAACTCGCGCACCGACACCGCGTACTGGCGCGACGCCGCCGGCCACGACCAGCTCTCGGACTCGCTGCGCAGCCTGCTGCAATGCTGGTTCGCCGGCGAGGACCTGGTGGCCGAGATCGAACGCCAGGACATCGGCAAGTACTTCGGCGTGATGTCCTGGCACTGCCTGCTCGGCGGCTACGGCGTCTATCCGGACCCGGCGCGCCTGCGCCCGCCCACCGAACGCGAGCGCCGCTTCGACCTCGCCAAGATCGACGACTTCATCGCCCGCTGCGCGCTCAACTTCCGCGCGCACGACGCCGTGCTGGCGGAACTGCGCGGCGCTACAGTGCCGGCAGGATCCGCTCCATGAGCAGCTTCGCCGTCACCCGGTGCGGCTGCGGCACGTTGAAGTTGGTGGTGGTGACGACCACGACCACGCGCTGCGCCGGGAACACCTGCACGGTATTGCCGCCGCTGCCGTTCATGGCGTAGGACTTCCAGACGGCGTCGCCGACCGGGAACTGCATCAGCCACCACAGGTAGCCGTACGCGACGCCCTCGTCCACCTGCGCCTGCGCCTGCGTGGAGCGGCGCACCCAGTCCGCCGGCACCAGCGCCTTGCCGTCGACCTTGCCTTCGTCGAGGTAGAGCTGGCCCAGCCGCAGCAGGTCGCGGCTGCGCAGGCCGAGGCCGCCGCCGGCCTGCGCCAGGCCCAGCGGCGAGTGCTGCCACTGCGCGCCCTCGATGCCCAGCGGCGCGAACAGGCGACGCTGCGCGTAGGCCTCGAGCGGCTCGCCCACCGCGTGCTGGATCACGGCGCCCAGCGTGGTCACGCCGGCGGTGCAGTAGCGGAAGCTGCGGCCGTGCGGCGAATCCTCCGGCCTGGGCATCCAGGCCGGGAAGCCCTGGATCGGCAGGTCGATGTAGAACTGCACCCAGTCCTCGACCAGGTACATGCGCTCCTCGTTGCCGCGCGAGTAGGAGTTCTCGTCGTGGCATTCCAGGCGCGAGGACATGGTCATCAGGTCCTCGATCGTGATCCTCGCCTTGCGCGGATCGTCGTTGGCGATCGGATGCGCGAGCTCGAGGTGCGGCAGGATCGGCGCCTGCGGCCCGGCCAGCTTGCCGTCCGCGATCGCGAGGCCGGCCAGCATGCCGGCGATGGTCTTGGTCGCCGAGCGCGTGTTGCGCCGCGCCTGCGCGCCGCCGGTGTCGAAGTAGCGCTCGTAGAGCAGCTTGCCGTCGCGCGCCACCAGCACGCTGGTGACCTGCTGGAACTCGCCGGCCTCGACCGCGCGGGTCAGCGCGTCGAACGACGGCGGCGGCGTGTCGGCGGCCGGCGCGTCGGGAACGGCCCACAGCAGCGCGCACAGGCCGATGCGTGGCAGGAGGGTCATCGCTTGCTCCGGGTTGGACCGGAACCCACGCTAGCAGGGTCGCGCCGCGCCGCCTTGTAGGTTTGGAACCTGGCGCCGGCCTGCCGTCCACTCGCGGTACTGCGACGGCGTGCAGCGATGGGCGCGGCGGAAGGCGTGGGTGAAGTGGCTCTGGTCGGCGTAGCCGCAGCGCGCGGCGATGGCGGCCAGGCGCAGCCGGGTGCCGTGCAGCAACTCGATCGCGCGCGCCATGCGGCAGCGGCGCAGGTACGCGGCCGGGGAGCAGCCGTAGCGGCGCCGGAACGCGCGTGCGAGGTACACCGGATGCACGTCGGCGATGCGCGCGAGCGCGGCGAGGTCCGGCGTCGCGCGCCATTCGTCGGCGAGGCATTCGCGCGCGCGTTCGAGCCAGGCGGGGCCCGCGCCCGCGGCGAGGCGCGTGTCGAGGGTGGCTTCGTCGAGCAGCGACTCGAAACCCGATTGCACCGCCAGCGGCGACGCCGTGTCCCAGTGCCGCAGTTCGCGCCACAGGGCGAAGGCGCGCGCCACCGCGATGGCGCCCAGGCGCTGCGGGCGCGGCGGCAGGCTGCGCTGTCCCAGCGCCGAACGCCAGCGCTGCGCCGGCCACGACACGGTGAAGAAGCGTCCGTCCAGGCCGCGGAAGCGGTCGCGATGCACGGTGCCGGGCGGGTTGAGCACCAGCGCCGGCGCGCGGCACAGCGCCGGCATGCCCTGCGCGGAGCTGACGTAGTCGCCTTCGAGCAGCAGCAACAGGTGCGCATCGTCGTGCGCGTGCGGCTCGACCTCTTGTTCCGGCACCACGGGGCGCAGCTCGGCCAGCGCCAGCCCGTCGACCTGGCGCGCGGCCTGGTACCGGCCGAAGAACCGTCCGTGACCCAGTCGCATGATCGAGCCTTCCCGTGCCGGTGGCCGCTCCCGCGCAACGCGAGCCGCGCCAGTCTACGTCCGCATCCGCCCCCGGACGACTGCCGGAGGTCCCGGGCTGGCACTGCGGCCCGGCCGCCGGCGTCGCGTATAGTCGGGCGCCCACCAGGGAGTCCGCCATGCCGCCCCACGCCCCCCACGCCGCACCCGCCACGCGCGCACCCGACGGTGTCGGGGCCTCGGCCGACGTGCCGCTGCGCGACTGGTTCGCCGGCCAGGCGCTGGTCGGGTTGATTCCATCGCCGGCGCGTCCCGGCGTCCTGCCGCTGTCGCCGACCGACATGGCGCGCGTCGCCTACCAGTACGCCGACGCCATGATGCAGGCGCGGTCGTCGTAGCCGGCGCGGGGACCCACGACCGATGCTTGAGGCAGTGTTCGACGCTCCGCTGGGCCTGACCGGCCCGGCGATCGTGCTGGGCCTGGTCGCCTTCGCCCTGGGCGGCCTGCGCCTGGTGCGCCGGCGCGTGCTGCCGCGACTGCGCATCAGCGAGTCGGATTCGGACTTCAGCGGGTCGCTGATGCAGGCGGTGATGGTGTTCTACGGCCTCGCGGTGGCGCTGATCGCGGTCAGCGTGTGGCAGTCCTACGACGACGTGTCGAAGCTGGTGTCGCAGGAGGCGACCGCGATCGCGGCCCTGCACCGCGACGTGAGCGGTTATCCGGAGCCCGAGCGCGCCGTCCTGCAGGCCGAACTGCGCGATTACGTGCGCTTCATCGTCGACGAGGCCTGGCCGCAGCAGCGGCGTGGCATGGTGCCGGTCGGCGCCGAGCGCCTGCTCGAGCGCTTCGAGGACACGCTGGTCGCGTTCGAGCCGGCCAGCGCCGGCCGCCAGCTGCTGCACGCCGAGGCGCTGCGCGCGTTCAACGACGTGGTCAAGGCGCGCGAACTGCGCCTGGACGCCGTGACCACCGGCCTGCCCGCGGTGATGTGGATCGTGGTGCTGGCCGGCGCCTGCATCGGATTGAGCGCCTCGTTCTTCTTCAAGGTCGAGGATGGCCGGCTGCACGCGATCCAGGTCACCCTGCTGGCCGTGTTCATCGGCCTGGTGATCTTCATGATCCTCGCCCTCGACCGGCCGTTCCGCGGCGACCTCGGCCTCGCGCCCGAGCCCTACGAGCTGGTCTACGCGCAGATGACGCGCCAACCCTGAGCGGGGGTGCCGTGCCGGCCGGCACTTCGCGTTGGCCCATCGTCCCGGTTCCGTCCGGGACCGCGCGCGGGCATCATCGGCAAGGCAGGGGGAACCGGGATACCTGCACGCCACGCTCAAAAAAAAGGGAGTCACCCATGGCAACTCATTCGATGCGCGGATTCGCGATGCTGGGCCTCGTCGCCGCGGTGCTGGCGCCGGCGTTGGCGCGGGCCGATTGCGGCTACATCTACGAAAACACCGAGAGCTTCCGCGACAAGGGCATCTACCCGGCCCAGGTGCTGCTGATCGACGGCGAGACGCCCACGACCTGGGAGACCGGCTACAAGATCACCCCCGGCCAGCACACGGTGAAGGTCGGCGAGCGGATTCCCGAAAGCGAACTGGGCATCGCCGGCATGCCGACCTCGAAGGACATGGACAAGAGCGTCACCATGAACTTCGACGCCGACAAGGCCTACGTGATGGCCTCCAAGGTCGCCACCGATGCCGCGGGCGGCAGCGCGGCGGACCTCAAGGACTACTGGGACATCACGATGTTCGTGATCGCGAAGCCGTGCAAGTAGTCGCGCGCGCCCGCTGAGCGGCGCGGTCGCGGCGGTCCGCGGTGCGCGGCCCGCCGCGACGGTGCGCCCGCTCGGGTGAGCGGCACGCAGGCCCTGCTCGGTCAAGGCGGGCGAGCCGCGCGGGCGCGCGTAGCACGTCGGGCCGCCGGGATCAGGCTGGACGCAGGTGGTCGCGGCGCGAGGCCAGCTTGCGCAGGCCGTCCATGCCCCAGGACAGGCCCACGCACAGCAGCGCC
>CAZTNB010000028.1:2951-25095 GCA_964614825.1 uncultured Gammaproteobacteria bacterium | reverse complement strand
GGCGAGCTGCTGCCGGGCGAGTATCGCGTGGTCGACGTCGATGGCGTGGCGGCCGCGGTGTTCAACCTCGACGGCGAACTGTATGCGATCGAGGACGTCTGCACCCACGACGGCGGCGAATTGACCGGCGGCAGCATCAGCGGCCACGAGATCGAGTGCCCGCGCCACGGTGCGCGCTTCGACATCCGCACCGGCGCCGCGCTGTGCGCGCCGGCCTACGAGCCGACGGCGAAGTTCCCGGTCAAGCTCGAGGACGGCGCGATCTACGTCCGCGACGATCGCTGGGACTGAGGCCGTCGCTCAGCGCGCCTCGATCCGCACCAGCACCACTTCGCCACCGCCGGACAGCACCACGCGCGGGCGCGCCGGATCGTGCCGCACCAGCAGCGTGTCGCCAGCCTCCAGGACCGGCGCGTCCTCGACGTGCTGGCGCCGCGCATGCCCCGCCGCCAGGTGCGCGACCCAGGCCACGCCCGGCCCGGCGTCGAGCACGATCGGGCCCACCAGCGGCCGGTACCACGCCTGGTGCGTGCAGGCCTCGCGCCGCGTCATCACGTTGAAGTCGCGCGTGGGGCCATCCAGCAGGCGCGCCTCGACCGCCGTCTCGCCGGCGAAGCGCACGATCTGCCCGCGCGTGTTCAGGAGCTGCGGGGCGGCGCCGCCGACGCGCAGCTCCATGCCGTTGCCTTCGAGCAGCAACAGGCTGCGATCGACGCCGGCGAAGGCCGAGAAGGGCGCGTGCGACTCGATCTCGGCGATGCTCAGGCGCCAGTCGAAGGCCTCGCGGTCCGGCTCGCGCAGGATCTCGGTGGTCCAGCCCTGGCCATTCTTCCAGCGCATGCGCCGGTAGTCGGCGCGGCGCAGCAGGGTGACGGACATGGGCCCGGCTACGGCGCCAGCGCCGCGCCCAGCTGGCGCGTGCTCAGCGCAAGGCTCTCGGCCCATGACAGGCCGACGATGGCGCGGCCGGTGGCGGCGTCGCGGAACGTTTCCTCCTGGCCCTCGCCCAGCAGGTGCCGGTAGTCCACCGTCACCTCGGTGCCCGCGGCGAGGTCGCGGGCCGCGAACACGAAGCCCAGGTGCCAGACGCCGGTGGGCTCGAAGGCATGGTTGAGGTAGCACTCGTCGGGCCACTCCGGCGTGACCGTGTACTGGTCCTCGAACCAGCGGATGGTGCTCGGCAGCAAGGCCTCGTGGTCGGGCCGGGCCAGGATCTCGTCCCAGCGCCAGGTGCGCGGGATGGCATCGGGGGCGACGATCACGCGGCCGCGCGCGACCGCCTCGTCCAGGTACACGCCGCTGCCGGCGCCGGCGATGCCCGAGGGCGCGATGCGGTAACGGGGCAGGATCATGCGGCAGGCCTGGACTCGGGGCGCCGCAGTGTAGCGGAGCGCGCGGGCGGCACGAGACCGCAAGGCGCCATCGGTCCGCAAGCACCGCCGGCGACGCGGGTTCCGCGTCGCCGGCGGCCCGACGGGCGCGCTCCGGCGCCAGCCGTGGCAGTCCGCCCGCCCCTGGCCGGGCGGACCGTGCGCGCTTCCTTGCGCGCGCAGCCGGCTCAGTCCGCCGGCCGCGCATCCACCTTGGCCACCGGCCGGGCCGGCGTGGCCGACGCGCCGAGGCTGATGCGATCGCGGTTCTTCTCCACCGTGCGCAGGCCGACGCCCTTGACCTGGGCGAGCTGGTCCACGCTCTTGAAGCCGCCGTTGGCTTCGCGCCAGGCGACGATGGCCTCGGCCTTGGCCGGGCCGATGCCGGTCAGGCCGGTGGCGATGGCGCTGGCGTCGGCGGTGTTGATGTTGATCATCTCGGCGGCGGCGGCGGCGAAGGTGGCACCGGCCAGCAGCAGCGAGCACAGCAGCGTGCGGAACGTCTTCATGGTTTGACTCTCCCTGTGTGGACTTTGTCGGAACCGGCGAGTCGTTCGCCGGTGGAGCCCACTCTAGGCAGCGGCAGGCCGCGGCGGCAGGGCGAATCGCCGCGCCGACGCGTGCGCCGGACCCGCGCGCCGCTGTAGGAAAAACGCCCGCCGCGGGCCCAGGTTGTAGACTGCGGGCCTGCCCGTAGCCCGCCCGGCCGCCATGAACGACGCCAAGCTGCTCGAATTCTGTTCCGAGATGTGGGATCGCCAGATCGTTCCGGAGCTGTGCGAGTACATCAGGATCCCGAACAAGTCGCCGATGTTCGATCCGGGCTGGGTCGAGCACGGCTACATGAAGCAGGCGATGGACCTGATCGAGCACTGGGTGCGCGCGCAGCCGATCAGCGGCATGCAGGTCGAGCGCATCCAGCTGCCGGGCCGCACGCCGCTGCTGTTCATCGACATCCCCGGCAAGGGCGACGACGTGGTGCTGCTGTACGGGCACATGGACAAGCAGCCGGAGATGCAGGGCTGGGCGCCCGACCTCGCGCCCTGGAAGCCGGTGATCGCCGGCGACCGGCTCTACGGCCGCGGCGGCGCCGACGACGGCTACGCCACCTTCGCCTCGCTCACCGCGATCATGGCCCTGGCCGAGCGCGGCGTGAACCACTCGCGCTGCGTGGTGCTGATCGAGGGCTGCGAGGAATCGGGCAGCTACGACCTGCCGTTCTACGTCAACCACCTCGCCGCGCGGATCGGCAATCCCTCGCTGGTGATCTGCCTCGATTCGGGTTGCGGCAACTACGAGCAGTTGTGGCTCACCACCTCGCTGCGCGGCCTCGCCGGCGGCACCCTGCGGGTCAAGGTGCTGGAGGAGGGCGTGCACTCGGGCGACGCCAGCGGCATCGTGCCGTCGTCGTTCCGCGTGCTGCGCTCGCTGCTCGACCGCCTGGAGGATCCCGCCACCGGCAAGCTGCGCGCCGACGTGATGTACGTCGACATCCCCAAGGAGCGCGTGGCGCAGGCGCGCGAGGTCGCCGGCGTGCTCGGCACCCACGTGTACGACAAGTTCCCCTGGCTCAGCGGCATGCAGCCGATGGCGCAGGACCTGGCCGAGCTGGTGCTCAACCGCACCTGGCGCCCGGCGCTGTCGATCACCGGCGCCGAGGGCCTGCCGGCGCTGGAGGACGCGGGCAACGTGCTGCGGCCGCAGACCGCGGTGAAGGTCTCGCTGCGCCTGCCGCCGACGCTGGACCCGCAATTGGCCTCGTCGCGGCTGAAGGAACTGCTGGAGAAGGATCCGCCGTATGGCGCGCACGTCGAGTTCGAGGTCGAGAAATCCTCCACCGGCTGGGCCGCGCCGTCGCTGAAGTCGTGGCTGGCCGACTCCATCGACACGGCCTCGAAGGACTTCTTCGGCCCGAAGTCGGCCTCGATGGGCGAGGGCGGCACGATCCCGTTCATGGGCATGCTGCAGGAGCGCTTCCCGGATGCGCAGTTCATGGTCACCGGGCTGCTGGGACCGAAGTCCAACGCGCACGGGCCCAACGAGTTCCTGCACATCCCCACCGGCAAGAAGCTCACCGCGTCGGTGGCCCGCGTGCTGCGCGACCACTACGTGAACCGGGGCGAGCCGGCGCCGGCCTGAGCCCGGCGCGGCGCGGCCTCAGGCCAGCGAACGCGGCAACCAGCGGGTGAGCGCGCGCCAGGCGATCCAGGCGAAGGCGAGCGGGAACAGCAGGCTCTGCAGCACGAACACCGCGATCAGGTCGATCACGTTGCGCGTGGCGTCGGCCGCCAGTTGCTGCAGGTCGCCGAGGCGCGCCTTTAGGTCCAGGGTCTCGCGCGTCTGCGCCAGCCAGCGGTTGGCGCGCTCGATCAGGCTCTCGTCGGCCGCCGGCTGCGCTGCCTGCTCGGCGGCGGCCGCGCGCGCGGCCAGGTCGTCGCGCGAGCCTTCGAGCTGGGCGGTGGACGCCTCGAACTCGGGGGCGAGGAACAGCCGGTAGGCGGCCTCGCTGGTCAGCGCCGCCAGCGGCACCGCGAAGCGCAGGGCCAGCAGCACCAGGGCCAGCGCGCGCAGCCACGCGCGGGCCCGCGAGTCGGCGCCGCCGCGCCAGGCGCTGGCGATCCAGCCGGCAAGCGCGAGCGCCAGCAGCAGCGTGATCGGCCACCAGGCCGAGATCCCCAGCAGCAGCTTCTGCAGGCCCAGCGAGGCCGAGGCCACCAGCATCACGGTCGAGAACTGCTCGACCAGGTCGTTGACCGGATCGAGGATCTCGCCCGGGCTGAGCGTCACGCCCAGGCCGCCCGGTTCCAGCGCCACCTGCGTGCCCTGCACCACCGAGATCACGCCATTGAGCCCGCGCGCCAGCGCGAAGGCCAGCAGCGCGCGCGCCAGCGCGGCGTCCACCTCGCGCGTCGCCCAGGCGTCGAGCGTGCCCAGCGCGGCGAGCGCGACCGCCGCCAGCGCGGCGAGGGCGGCGAGGGCCAGCGCGCGGCGCGGCGGCGGCGGATGGCGGGGCGTCATGCGCGCAGCCTACCGCAGCCCGGGGTTCGCGGAGGCCGCGGCCGGCGGCCGCGCGTCGCGCCCGCTCAATGCCGTCGCACCATGCCCTCGCGCCACGCCCAGACCGCGGCGCGGGTGCGGTCGCTGACGCCGAGCTTGCCGAGCAGGTTGCTGACGTGGGTCTTGACCGTCTTCTCGCCGATGGCGAGGCGCTCGGCGATCTCGCGGTTGTCGAGGCCTTCGCCGATCAGCAGCAGCACCTCGCGCTCGCGCGGGCTCAGCGCCGTGGCCACGGCGTTGCTGCCACCGGGGCGCATGCCGTGCAGCAGCCGCGCCGCCACGCGCGGATGCAGGGTGGCCTCGCCGCGCGCGGCGCGGCGGATGGTCTCGGCCAGCGCCTCGGCGCCGACATCCTTCAGCACGTAGGAGATCGCGCCGGCCTCGATCGCGCCGCGCACGCCCTCGTCGTCCTCGAACGAGCTCAGGATCACCACCTGCGCGCCCGGCGCCACCTCGCGGATGCGGCGCGTGGCCTCGACCCCGCCGCCGGGCATGCGCAGGTCCAGCAGTGCCACGTCGGGCGCCTGCGTGCGCGCCAGCGCGATCGCGCCCTCGGCGTCGCCGGCCTCGCCGACGATCTCGAGGTCGGGCTCGGTGTCGAGGAAATTGCGGATGCCCTCGCGCACCAGCACGTGGTCGTCGGCGATCAGGATGCGCAGGCGCGGCTTGGTCATGTGGGGTCCCAGCTCAACTGGACTTCGGTGCCATCGGGTCCCGACGGCAGCTGCAGGCGGCCGTTGGGCAACTGCGCGGCGCGGGCCTGCATGTTGCCGATGCCCATGCCGCCCGGTCGCGGCGCCGCGCCGCCACGCCCATCATCGCCGATCCGCAGGCGCCAGCGCGCGTCGGCCAGCGCCAGCTCGACCTCGACCTGGCGCGCGCCGCTGTGGCGCGCCGCATTGGCCAGCGCCTCGTCGACCAGGCGCATCACGTGCTCGGCCTGCGCCGGCGGCAGGGCGCAGGCGGCGTCGAGGCGCACCCGGGCCGGGATGCCGCTGGCGCGCGACCAGTCGGCGATGCGCGGCGCCAGCAACGAGGCCAGGGCCACGCCGGCGTCGTCGGCACCGCGCAGCTCGTCGAGCATGTCGACCAGCTCGTGCTGGATCTGCGCGGTGGTGCGGCGCGCCTCCGCCAGGCGCTCGCCGGCGGCCGAGTGCGGATCGATGGCCTTGGCCGCGGTCGCCAGTTGCAGGTTGAGGGCGAAGGCCTTCTGCTTGACCGTGTCGTGCAGGTTGCGCGCCAGGCGCTGGCGCTCGTTGAGCGTGGCGAGCTGCGAGCGGGTGGCGAGCAGGGCCTGCAGGTCGCCGGCCAGGGCGTCGAGCTGGCCGGCGAGGTAGCCGAGCTCGTCGCGGCTTCGATCGTCGATCGGGTGGCTGAAGTCGCCGCGGCGCCATTGGTCGGCCGCGCGCGCGATGCGGCCCAGGCGCCGGGTGACGTACCAGCCGACGAAGGCCGCCGAACCCAGCGCGAACACGCCCAGCGCCAGCACCAGGATCGGCCACTCGAAGCTCAGCTGCTGCGCGATCTTGCGCCACGGATAGGGCAGCCGCAGCTCCAGCACCAGCCCGCCGAGCAGCGCGCCGTCGCGCGCGCGCACCGGCATGAGCACGCGGCGCACGGCCTGCTGCTCGTCGTCGGCGCTCGACGACAGCGCCGTCGTCGCGAGGGCCAGCTCGCGCCATTCCGCCGAACCGGGCGCCGGCAGGCGCGGCATCCAGGCCGCGTCGGCCGGCGCGCTGGCGACCAGCGCGGCGTTGGCGTCGAGGAAGGCGGCGGCGACCGGCTGCGCCGACAGTTCCTGCAGCACGTAGCTCGACTCGGTGGCGTCGCCGGGCGTGGCGCCGTCGCCATGGGGGCGCTGGATCCGCAGCAGCCACGATTCCAGCGCCAGCGCCACGGCCTCGCGCGGGAATCCGGGATCGGCCTGCAGGCGCCGCGCCAGCGACACCGCCTTGGCCTGCGCCGAACGCTCCAGCAGGCCGGCATCCGCGCGGGCGAGGAACTCGCGGAACTCCAGCCACAGCACCGTCGATTCGACCAGCACCAGCGCCGGCAGGGCCAGCGCCAGGTAGTAGACGGCCAGCCGGACGATCAGGCCGCGCAGGCGGGGGCGTTGCGTACCCAGGGGATCCTCGACCACGCGGCACATCCTCCCACGGGCCGATGCCGCATCGGCCTGCGGACGCTTACGCCGCGCGGCGCGCGGGCCTAGTTTCGCGCGGTCGCACCGCGAGTCACGGTGCGGTCGCGTTCCACCTGCCGGAGATTAGCCGATGCCGCCACTGCGCACCGCCCGCCTCGTCGCCGCATTCCTCGCCGCGCTGCCGCCCTGGGTCGCCGCCGCCGACCCGCCGCCCACGCTGGCGCGGATGGAAGTCACCAGTTCGAAGCTGCCGACCGAGCTGGCGCGCGACACCTCGATGGTCAGCGTCATCGACGGCGACGAGCTGCGCGCGCGCGGCGCGCGCGACCTGCGCACGGCACTGGCGCTGGTGGCGGGCGTGCAGGCCGCGCCGGGCGGCGACGGCGGGCCGGCGTCCTCGGTGCCGGCGTTCTGGGGCCTGCAGGAGTTCGATGCCTTCCTGTTGCTGGTCGACGGCGTGCCCTGGGGCGGGGCCTTCGTCCCGGCGCTCGCCAGCCTCGACCTCGTCGGGGTCGAGCGCATCGAGGTGATGAAAGGCGCGGCGCCGGTGAGCTACGGCGCGAGCTCGTTCGTCGGCGTGATCAACGTGATCCACTACGCGGCCGGCAGCGGTCCGCGCGGCGCCAGCGTCGGCTATGGCAGCCAGGGCAGCGCCGCCGTCGCGCTGATGCTGCCGCTGCAGGCGCGCGGCGAACTGCAGCAGACCCTGATGCTGGACGGCGAACACCAGGACCTGTCGGTGCAGCGCGCCGGCTGGGACCGCGGGCACGCCCTGTACCGGCTGGAGACGCCGCTCGCCGCCGGCCGCTTCCGCCTGGACGCCGACCTCAGCCTGTTGCGCCAGGAGCCGACCAGCCCGGTGCCGCGCGCCGGCGGCCGGCTCTCACCGCTGGTGCCGATCGACAGCAACCAGAACCCCGCCGACGCGCGCCTGGACCAGGACCGCGGCCAGCTCGGCCTCGCCTACGTCGCCCCGACCAGCCTCGGCACCTGGGACACGCGCCTGTCGGCGACCCGCGCCGTCAACCACAACACGCGCGGCTTCCTGTCGGCCCTGCGCGAACCGCCGCCGGACAACGCCGCCGGTTACGACCAGGACCTGGCCACCACCGAGTTCTGGTTCGACACCCACGTCGACACCACGTTCAGCGAACGGCTCGCCCTCGCGTGGGGCGCCGACTGGCAGTACGGCAGGGGCAGGCAGGACTCGGCCAATTTCGACTACGGCATCGCGCTCGACGGCCGCGATCCGCCCTCCTCGTCGACGCTGCCGGTGGAGGAGTTCACCGACGCCGAGGACGAGCGCAACTTCGCCGGCGCCTACGGCGAGCTGCGCTGGACCCCGGATGCCGCGTGGCTGGTCGACCTCGGCCTGCGCCTCAACCACACCCGGGAGGACCGCGAGGGCGGAGCCTTCGCGCCCGGCGGCGCCGAGGTCGAGGGTGGCAGCGACGCGGCCAGCCACACGCGCCTGTCGGGTGCCTTCGGCCTGAGCTGGCGTTTCTGGGACGGCGGGGCCGATGCGGCGGTGGCCTACGCCAACTACAAGGACACCTTCAAGCCGGCGGTGGTCGACTTCGGGCCGGAGGCCGGGGCGGAGATCCTCGATCCCGAGTACGCCACCAGCGGCACGTTCGGACTGCGCGGCACGCTGGCGCAGGGCCGCTTCCGCTACGACAGCTCGGTGTTCTACATGGACTTCGAAAACCTGGTGGTGCCGCAGGTGGTCGACGGGCGCCCGGGCCTGGCCAACGCCGGCAGCCAGTACTTCAAGGGCTTCGAGGTCGAGGCGCGTTACGTCTTCGACGACGCGTGGCAACTGGCCGGCAGCTACGCCTGGCACGACGCGCGCTTCCTCGACTACCAGCGCCTGTTCGACACCACGCTCACGCAACTGCGCGGCAAGGCGCAGGAGCTGTCGCCGCGACAGCTCGGCGCGCTGGGCCTGGTCTATGCGCCGGTCGAGGGCCTGTCGATGCACCTCACGGCCAACTACGTCGGCAGCCGCTACCTCAACAAGCGCAACACGGCGCTGGCGCCGAGCTATGCCACCGTCGACGCCGGCATCGGCTACGGCCACGGGCACTGGCACGTGGCAGTGGACGGCTGCAACCTGTCCGACCGCCGCGATCCGGTGTCGGAGAGCGAACTGGGCGACGGCCAGTACTACCGCCTGCCGGCGCGCACGCTGCTCGCGAGCCTGAGCTACGACTTCGGCGGCTGAGGCCGGGTGACGGCTGTCACCGCGCCGCGCCGAACCGGACCGGCGGCCGGCGCCGGGCCGGGCGCCGACCGGGCCGGCGGCGGCGATCCGTGATGCGATCGCTTGTCAGCGCCGCGCGCCTCGCTCAAGCTATCGCGACTGCGAGGAACAGCCCATGCGCCACTGGTTTGCGCTCGCCCTGGCGGCGATCGCCATCGGCCCGGTCCAGGCCGAGGTGTACAAGTGCAAGGACGCCGAGGGCAAGGTCGCCTTCACCGACCGCCCGTGCCCGAAGGGCGCGCAGTCCGAGACCGTGGAGTTGCGCGATCCCGCCGCCGCGGCCGCCGCGCCCGCGATCGAACCGGCCTGCATGGAGCTGGCGCAGTCGATCTGGCGCCTGCAGCCGATGGAGGCTGGCAGCCGCCTCACGCCGGAGCAGGATCGCGAGCTCGGCGGCGCGCGCAACCAGCTCGAGCGCGATTGCCGCCTGCAGCTCGCCTCGAGTTCGCTGGCCTTCCAGTGCCAGGTACGGCAACAGGCGGTGACCGCGGCCACCGCGCGCGCCGCCGACCCGGCCAAGGCGCAGGAGCTGGCCCAGGCCGAGGCCGATTACAAGCAGCAGTGCGACGATGGCGCCGTCAACGCCGACATCCGCAGCCACCTGCGGCCGGTCGGCGGCGAGCGGTAGCATCCGCGGGCGGTGCGCGCGCGACCGCCGGAAGGCGGGACTTGCTATTCTTCGCGATTCGTCCCCGACGCGTCCCGATCCATGCCCCGCCGCCTTGCCCTGCGCCGCTCGCCGATCCACGGCAACGGCGTCTTCGCCACCTGCGACATCCCCGCCGGGATCGAACTGATCGAGTACAAGGGCCGCCTGCTCCGCATCGCGCAGGCCGACCGCATCTACGCCGACACCAGCGGCACCGGCCATACCTTCCTGTTCACGCTCAACGAGCAGTACCTGATCGACGCCAACGTCGGCGGCAACGTCGCGCGCTGGATCAACCACGGCTGCGATCCGAACTGCGAGGCCTTCGTGCACGAGAGCGCCGACGGCGATCCGCGCCGGGACCGCGTGATCATCGAATCGCGGCGCGCGATCAAGGCCGGCGAGGAGCTGACCTACGACTACGGCATCGTCCTCGAGGAGCCGCACACCGCGCGGCTCAAGCGGGCCTGGGCCTGCCGCTGCGGCGCCGCGGCCTGCATCGGCACCATGCTCAGGCCGCGGCGCCGCAGCGCCTGAAGCGGCCGCCGGCGTGCGATGATCCGAGGCCCCAAGACGGGCCGGAGGACGGACCATGACCCTGCTCTACACGATCCTGATCGGATTCCTCGCCGGGCTGGTGGCGCGGGCGCTCAAGCCCGGCGACGACAGCCTCGGCATCCTGCTCACCATCGCCCTGGGCGTGGGCGGTTCGCTGCTCGCCACCTACGGCGGCCAGGCGCTGGGCATCTACCAGGCCGGGCAGCGCGCGGGCTTCATCGCCGCGGTGATCGGCGCGATCGTGATCCTGTTCGTGGTGGGCCTGGTGCGCGGCAAGGGCGGCGGCGGTTCGAAATAGCCGCCGCGCCCTTCAGCCGGAATCGGCCAGGCGGCGCTTGCGTTCCGCGGTGTAGTGCCACCAGGGCTGCGGCGGGCCGCCGCGCATGAAACGCACGGCGGCGATGAAGGTATCGGCCACGCACGGGTCCTGGCGCCTGCCGGTCACGCGCTCGAGCTGCGCGTAGAGCGCGTACGGGTCGGCGTCGCGCAACTGGCGCGGTTCGCGGATGCCGATCGCGCGCAGGTCCGCGGCCAGCGAGGGGCCTATGTTGGGGATGCGTTCGAGGATGTCGGCCTCGCTGGCGCGCGCGGCCTTGCGGCGGCGCGGCGGCCGCGGTCGGGGGCTGCGCATGCTCAGTCCTTGCCGAACGGCCACTTGAGCCGCGACCAAAGGCCGTGCTTCTCCGGCGCCGCCTGCTGCAGGCGCTCGCGCGGCTTCCACTCCAGCCAGCCGATGGCGGCGTAGGCGTTGACCACGTCGAACACGGTTTCCATGCTGGCGCCGCTGCGGCCCGCGATCTCGTTGAGCTTGGTCGGCGTGCGCATCGCGTGCGCGATGGCGCCGTGCGAGTGGTACTTGTGGTCGACTTCCACGGCCTGGCGCAGGCGATAGCTGCCGCCGGGATCGAGGCTCGGCGCCAGCCTGCCGCCCGAGCGCATCAGCGTCTCCAGCCACACCAGGTATTCGTACAGGCGCGGCGGCTGCGTGGTGCGCAGCTGCGCCAGCTCGTTGCTGGTGACGGCGCGCCACGCGTTGCGCGGCAGGTTCTCGGTGCAGTAGCGCGCGAGGTGCGACAGCGGCGCCTCGGAATGGAACACGTGGTGCTTGGGGTCCAGGGTCAGCGAGGGCATGCCGTCGAGGCGGATCTGCGCCGGGCCGCCGAGCAGCCCGCCGGCGAGGTAGGCGGCGAGGCGGCGGTTGCCGCCCTCCACCGGCGGCAGGGTCAACGAGGCCAGCGTCGGCGGCAGGCCGGGCGGGGGCTCCATGCCGGGCTGGCGCGCGCCGCCGCTGGCGGCGGGATGGGAGAGGTTGCGCGGCTGGCTGCGCGCGAGCGCGTCGGGCAGGTCGCGCGAACGTTGCTCGCTGCGCGTGCTGGTGCCGCTGGCGGCGCCCAGGCTCGGGGCATCCAGGATGCGCACCTTGGGTTGCGGCACCGGCTGCGGACCCGGGTCGTCGCGCATCAGTTCCTCCAGCCCCTTCGCGACCGGGGCCCGCGGCCCGCGCGGCGGCGGGGTTTCGGTGGCGGCGCCGGCTTCCCCGTCCTCGGCGTAGAAGTCGTCGCTCTGGTGGCCGACCGCCTGCGGACTCACGGTGGGTTCCGCCGCGCGGCGCAGCACGTCGACCACGTTGGCGAGGCGCAAGGGCAACTGCAGGACCAGCGGCGCCGGCACCGCCCGCCCCGGCGCGCACACCAGCGCGCAGCGCACGCCCGAGGCCTCGCAGCGCGTGCGCGAAACCTGGCCGGCGAGGGTGTCGGGGTCGACCACCACGAGGTCGGCCTCGGCCTCGCCGCCCCAGCGCCAACGCCGTTCCAGCTGTGGCGCCGCCTGGCGCATCAGCAAGCGCAGGTGCGAGGTGGTTTCCTCTGGGACCCCCACCATGGTGACGATCAGGTCGCGCGCCATGGCCGCCATGGTGCGCCGCGCGAATCCGCGCCGCAACCCGGGGCGCGGCCGGCCGCCGGCGCCCTCGATGGCGCTTCCGGCCCGCGATTGCCGTGGTAGTGGACAAGGCGCGGCTGAACCGGGCTCGCCGCGCGCCGGGAGGAATCGGCATGGTGCTGGCGAAGCTGGCGGTGGGCGAATCGATCGAGGTGGTGGTCGATCCGCGCGAGTTCTACGTCCCCACGGGCCTGCGGGTCGACCCCGGGGAGCGCTACCGCGTGCGCGGCAAGGGGCGCTGGCGCGACGGCGCCCTGGCGCCCTGCGACGCCGACGGCTGGCGGCGCTGGTATGCGTTGCCGTTGCGCGCATGGAACCGGCTCAGCGGCGTGGACTTCTTCCGCCTTTGCGGCGCCGTCGGGCGCAGCGATCGCTGCCTGCTCGCCGGCGGCCGCGAGGCCAGGTGGGAGATTCCGGACGCCGCCGCGCTGCTCGCGCCCGAGGCGCGCGAACTGTTCCTGTTCGCCAACGACTGGCCCAACCGCTACGGCAACAACGTGTCCTTGCCGCCGCAGGAGGGCGGCCCGCTGCGGGCGATGCTGACGCGTTCGCTCTGAGCGCGCCCGATGCGGGCCCGGCTCGCCGCGCGCCCCGTGGCGATCAGCGGGCGGCCTCGCCGCCGCCAACCGGATGTCCGGATGCCGCTGCGCCGACGCCGCCCATCGCCTGCGCGGCGAAGCGCGCGACCTCGTGTGCGACCCCGTCGGGATGGCGCAGCCAGCGGAAATGGTCCAGCGGCGGCTCCCCGGGGTCGGCGCCCACGCTGCGCAGCGTCGCCGGAGGCGCCAGCCGCTCGACCAGGGCACGCATCGCCGCCGGCGGCGCATAGGCATCGCCGCGGATGTGGATCGGGTGCACCGGCACGCGCAACGCCGCCACCGCGGCGGCGAGCGAGTGCGCAGGGTCCGCGCCGGGCAGCAACTCGCCGCGGCGCGCGAAGCGCGCCCACTCGCGCATCAGGCTGCGCGGCTGGTTGCCGCCGAAGCCGAGCCGGCGCCCCGGGTACATGCCGAACAGGGCGGTCAGGGCCGGCACCACGCCGCCCAGCACCAGCGCGCCCAGCGCATGCGCGCCCGTGAAGGCGCGCCAGTGCGGCGTTCCGCTCGCGACCAGGACGATGCCGGCGACGGCGTCGTGGGGATGGCCGGCCGCGCGCAGCAGCGCGAGATGGCCGCCCAGCGAGTGGCCCAGCCACAGCACCGGCGCGCGCGGGTGCCGCTCGCGGCCGCGGGCGAGCAGGGCCTGCAATTCGTCCCGCACCAGGTCTGCGTATCCCCAGTCGACGGCGCGGCCGGCGCGCACGCTGCTGGCGCCGACGCCGCGCAGGTCGACGCTGCCCGCATGCAGGCCGGCCGCCGCCAGCGCCGCGCCGAGCCGGTCGTAGGCCGAGGCCGGCGTGCCCAGGGCGGGCAGCACCAGCACCAGCGGCGCATCGTCGCGCGTCGAGGTCCACCAGCGCGCACCGGTATGCAGCGCAGCCGGCAACGGCAGGCGTTCTTCCTGCGCGGCTTGGCGGGATTCACTACGCACGCGGTCGTGGTTCCGGCTCGGGGAGGGCTAGCCTAAGCCCAAATGGCCGCGCCCGCCGCATGCGCGCGACGTCGCGCTCAGCGCGCGACGTCCGCCGCCGCAGGCCCGGCAGCGAAGCCGCGCAGGCCCAGCTGCCAGCCCAGGAAGGCGAATTCGTCGGCCAGCAGTTCCGCCACCTGCAGCTTGTCGCTGCCCAGGCCATGCCCGGCGGCGTAGTCCACCCGCAGCAGTACCGGGTGGCCCGAGGCGGTGGCCGCCTGCAGCCGCGCCGCCATCTTCGCCAGTTGCCACGGCGGCACGCGCGGATCGTGGATGCCGGTCTCGAGCAGCACCGCGGGGTAGGCCACGCCGTCGCGCACCCGCGCGTAGGGGCTGATCGAATGCAGGACGCGGAACTCGTCGGCATTGCGCACCGAGCCGTACTCGGCGGTGTTGGCCTCGCCGCCGCTGCTGCGCTCGATGCGCAGCAGGTCGGTCACGCCCACGCGCAGCAGCGCGGCGCGGAACAGGCCCGGTTGCTGGGTGAAGGCGCCGCCGGCGGCGATGCCGCCGGCGCTCTTGCCGGCGACCGCCAGGCGCGAGGGCGAGGTGTAGCCCTGCGCGATCAGCCAGCGCGCCGCGCCGACCACGTCGTCGATCGTGTGCTGCTTGCGGGTCTTGCGCCCGGCCTCGTGCCAGGCTGCGCCCTTCTCGCCGCCGCCGCGCGCGTGCACGAAGGCGTACACGCCGCCGCGTTCGTACCAGGCCAGGTACGGCGCGTTCCAGCCCACCGGCGCGATCGCGCCATAGGCCCCATAGGCGGCAAGCAGCAGGGGATGGCTGCCGTCGAGCGCGAGGCCGCGCGGGGCCACGATGGTCAGCGGCACGCGCGCGCCGTCGGTGCCGTCGAACTCCACGCGCCGCACCTCGACCCGCGAGTAGTCGGCCGGATCGGCCGCCCGCACGCCGGTGTCGACCACCTTGCCGACGGCGGGGTCGTAGCGGTACAGGCGCGGCGAGACGGTGGGCGACTCCATGCCGAAGACCAGGCCGGGCAGCGCCGGATCGGCGTCGGCATCGGTGATCGATCCGGCCAGCGGCAGCGCCAGCTCGGCGACCTTGCCGCCGCGGCCGGTGTCGATGCGGCGGATCACGCCCAGCCCTGCGCGCTGGCCGATCACGTACACGGCGTCGGCGGCCAGCACCAGCTCGCCGGTGTCGGCGGACACGATCACGTCGCCTTCCGGCAGCACCACCTCGGCATCGGCCAGCGTGCCCTTGCGCAGTTCGATCGACAGCACGCGGCCATTGGCCGCATCGCGGCTGCACAGCACGTAGGCGCGGCCGTCGCGCACCCGCACCGAACTGACGCGATCGGCATGGGTGGCGATCCGGCGCCAGCGCGGCTCGCGCGCCCCGAGCTCGCGCACCCAGATCGCCGGCGAGGCGTAGTCGGTGCCCTGCACGTGGCGCGCGACCAGCCACCGGCCATCGGCCGAGGCGTCGACCTGCGGGAAACCCGAGGACACCGGCAGGTCGATGCCCGCGACCACGCCCGGGCCGAACACCGCCGGGTCCTGCCTGGGGTCGCTGCCCAGCGCGTGGAAGTGCACGCGCACGTTGTCGTAGCGGGTGGTCTCCGGCGCGCCCGGCGCCAGCGGCTGCAGGCGCGAGTAGTAGAAGCCGCTGCCGTCGGCGGCCCAGCGCGGGAACGGATCGCCGATGTCGGCCACCGCATCGTCGAGCAGGCGGCCGTCGCGGGTGTCGACCACGCGCAGGACCCAGTCCTCGGCGCCGGCCCACGACACCGCCACCGCCACGTGGCGGCCGCGCGGCGCCGGCGCCAGGAAATCGATCGAGGCGTTGGCGCCGGGCTTGTCGAAGCGCGACGGCTCCAGCAACAGCCGCGGGACGCCGCCGCGCACATCGCGGGAGACCAGGCGCGCGGCCTTCGCGTCGACCGCGGTCTCGAGGTAGTAGTAGCGATCGCCGGCCTGGTTGACGAAGCGGATGGCCGCGGTGCCGCCCTGCAGTTCGCGGATTCGCGCATGCAGTTCGCGCCGCGGCGCGCCCAGCGCATCGAGGGTGGCGCGCGTGTACGCGCCCTGCGCCGCGAGGAAGGCGGCCAGCTCGGCGGACCCGGCGTCCTCCATCCAGCGGTACGGATCGACGACTTCGGTGCCGAAGTACGTGTCGCGCACCGGCGCCACGCGCGCCGGCGCCGGCGCCGCGGCGGATGCGGCCGTCGCCGCGAGCGCGATGCCGATCGCCGCCAGGATGCCGCCGCCGCGCATGACTGCCTCCACCGCCGTCGCCGAGGCCGGCAGTCTAGCCGGGTGCTGGCGCACCGGGGCGGCCGCGCGCCTTGCTCCGGCGCGCGACCGTGCGGCGGCGCTTCACGCGCGCGGGATCTCGATCACGTCCTGGCCTTGGTCCTGCCACTTGCCGTCGGCCAGCTGCCAGAGCGAGGCGCCCCGCACCGTGTTGCCGACGCCATTGGTGCCTTCGATCACCAGCACCACGGTGTCGCCCTTGCGCCAGCCGCCCAGCACGCGCGCCTCGACCAGCTGCCGCGTCGCCTGCGCGCGCAGCTTGCGCTTGCGCACCTCGAGCGGGATCGCGGTGCCGTCGTAGTCCTTCGCACCGAACACCCTGGCGGCCCACTCGCCGGTCGCGGCGGCGGCATCCGGGTCGTTGGCCTTGATCGCCGCGGCCATGGCCGCGACCTTGGCCAGGAACGCGGCACCGGCCTCGCCGCCATCGGCCGGCAGCGCCTCGGCGGTGGTCTTCCAGCTCATGTCGCGCTCGCCGGCCGCGTCGTCGTAGATGCCCAGTTCCAGCGTGTGCTCGGCCGCCGCCCGTGGCGTGGTGGCCTCGAGCTCGGCCCGCTTCTCCGGCGCCAGCGTGCCGATCACGATGCGGTACTGGCCGTCGACCTTGGCGTAGGGCAGGGACAGGTTCATGGAGCCGCCTTCCTCCTTGGCCGAAATCGCGACCAGGCCCTCCGGCTCCACGCTCCACACCGCGCCCTGCTCGGCCATGGTCCTGGCGTTCTCGGCCTTCCACTCCGCGTCGAGCGGCTGCTTCGCCACCGTGCATACGGTGCCGTCGTCGCAGTCGTTGGGCAGGTCGGCCAGCATGAACACCGCCATCGCCGGCGCGCCCTCGATACTGGCGCAGGCGAGCACGGCATCGACGTCGCCCTTGGCCAGCGCGTCCTGCAGCGTGGCGACGAGGCGCTCGGGGCTGCTGGCGCCATTGCAGGCCGAGGTACCAAGGACGAAGAGCAGGGTGGCGCAGGTCTTTCTCATGGCGATGCTCCGGCGGTGGGTGGCGATCGATGGGCGCGACGCGCGCCCGCTCCCCGACATCAACGCGAAACGGCGCCAAGAAAGGCCATGCGGCCGGGCCCAGGCACGCGCGCCTGTTCAGCGCGCCGCCGCATCGGCAGCGCGCAGCTGGCGCTCGGCGTCGATCCGACCGGCGATCTGCGCGCGGCGCGCCTGCAGCCATGGCGCGTCCCGATAGGCTCGCCACGGCAGGTCGATGTCGAGCGACAGTTGATCGAGCCAGCCGCGCTCGATCGCCACGCCGAGCTGGTGGTCGGCCCGTTCGGCGTCGCCGTCCAGCGCCGCCCGCAGGCCCAGCAGGTAATGGACCGCCGCCAGGTCGACCCCGCCCTCGACCATGCCGTCGAGGAGTTCGGCGAACTCGCCGCGCGCGGCCGCCGCGTCGCCACCCTGCATCGCGCGCAGCGCCGCCCAGTTCGCCAGTTCGCCGAGTCCGAAATGGGGTCCGTACCAGCTGAACGCGATGGTGCGGCGGTCGAGGTCGTTGGCGAAGGCCGCATCGTAGTCCGCCAGCGCCGCGCGCCCGTCGCCGGCCAGCGCCAGCGAGTGCCCGCGCAGGATCGCGCGCCACGGATCCGGCTGCTTCACGCCATCGGCGCTCTCCAGCCAGGCCAGCGCGTCGCGGTACCGGCCGCCCTGCCACAGCAACCGCGCCCGCGTCTCGCCGTAGATCGGCGCGCGCGAGCGACCCTCGGGCACCCGTGCCATGGCCTGGTTCGCGCCCTCCACGTCGCCCAGCAGCGCGCGCAACGTCACCTGGGTCATCAGCGCGTAGAGCGTGCTGTCCGCGCTCATGTCGACGGCGTCGAGCGTGCGCAGTGCCTCGGCCAGCCGGCCCTCGGCCAGCAGCGTGCGGGCCAGGAACTGCATGCCGGCGGCGCGATTGCCGCGGGCTTGCCCCATCGTGGACCGCAGCTCGTCGACACGGCCGAGCTGCAACAGCGCGAACCAGCGCATGATCTGCGGCGCCGGGCTCAGGGGATCCAGCGCCTGCGCGCGATCGAAGGTCGCCAGGGCCTCGCGTGGCCGGCCCTGGTACGCGGCCAGGCTGCCAGCCAGCGACAGGGCCACGACATTGTCCGGGTCGATCTCCAGCGCCCGGCGCACGCGCGCCTCCGCCAGCGGCGCGCGCCACTGCGTGGTCAGGATGAACGCCGCGCCCAGCTGCGCGCACATCAGGCGCGGGTCGATCTCCTGCGCCCGCGCCAGCGCGACCTGCGCCTGCGCGACGGCGCTCTGCAGGTCGACGTCGAGGTCGCTGGTGCCGCTACGCAGCGCATCGGCCAGGGCGCAGTAGGCCAGGCCGAAGTCCGGATCGATCTCGATCGCGCGCCGCAGCAGCGCGGCCGCCTGGTCCGGATCGCCGCTTTCCGGCCAGCGCAGCAGCTGGCGTGCGCGCCAGTACAGCTCCTGCGCCGAATCGCTGGTCCGGACCAGCGCGTCCTTCGCCACCGGCGCGGCGGGGAGCAAGGCGCCACGCAGGCCGTCGTAGGTCGGGCCGATGACCCGGAACAACTGGTCGCGCGGCTGCTGGAAGGCGCTGGTCCAGACCGTGACGCCGTCGGCGACCCGCTGCAGGTCGAGGTCCAGCGCCACGCTGCCGCCCGGCGGCGCGTCCAGCGTGCCGTGCAGCACGTAGTCGGCCGCCAGCAGGCGGCCCGCGGCCCGCGGCTCCGCGGCCTGCGCCGCGGCGATGCGCACCGAGTCGCGCCCGCTGACGCGCAGCCCGTCGAGCCGGCCCAGCATCTCCTCGAAGGACTCGCCGAGCCCGTCCGCGAGCGCGCGCGCCTCGGGCTCCTCGCGCTGCAGGCGCAACGGCAGCACCGCGACCGTCGGCACCGTGGCGATGCGCGCGACCGGCGGCGCGCCGGCCGGCGGCGGCAGCAGCGCGACCGGGGCGACGCGCGACTGGCGCCACAGGGACCAGCCCAGCGCCAGCACGGCGACCACCGCCACCGCCAGCAGCGTGCGCGACACGGCGGTGGAACCGGAGCCGGCGGCGGCAGGCGCGGCCACGGCATCGCGCGCCGCCGCCGGCTCCGGATCGCGCGGCGGCGGCGACGCGGGCGCCGGCTGTACCGGCGCCGCGGCGGGCAGGGTCGCGGACTCGATCGGCGACATTGCGGTCGCGTCGGGTGGCGCGTCGGAGTCGGTCCGCAGCGGCGCGATGAAGCGGTAGCCGAGGCCATGCACGGTCTCGATGCACTTCGGCGCATCGGCATCGTCGCCGATGGCCTTGCGCAGCAGCGCGATCACGCGGTTGAGCACCGCCGGGGTGACGTGGCGGTGGCCCCAGACCGCATCGAGCAGGGCATCGCGCGCCACCAGCTGGCCCGGATGCGCGAGCAGTTCCAGCAGGACCGCGAAGGCCTTGGGTTCCACCGGCACCACCACGCCATGGCGCAGCAGGCGGTGCGCGCCGGCCTCGACCCGCACGTCGCCGAACGCGTAGTCCCGCCGCTCGCGCGCCGTGTCTTCCAAGCCTGGCCTCCACGCCCGTGGCGCCGGAACGGTAGCAGATGCGGCGCCGCGCATCGCGACGCACTTGCTGCCGATTCAACGGGTTGGCGAGCGGCCGCGGCGGCCCCTGCGCATCGTGAGGGCGCAAGCACCCGGCCCTTGCATGGCCCTCACGGGAGCCTCGCCTGTCCCCAATGATTCCCCGGCGAATCCCTCCAGACCGGCGCTGCCGTCCGCGGCAGCCTGCGTCCACCGGCGGCCCACGCCGGACCCACCACCTGGAGACGGATCATGAACCTGCGCAACCGCATCCTGATCGCCCTGTGCCTCGCCGTGGCTGCACCGGCCCAAGCCGCCGAAGCCACCGGATCCGACGGACTCAACCTGCCCTGCGACGCACCCGCGCCGAGCATCCAGGACGTGGCGAAGGCCTTCGACCTCGACAACTACGAGCAGGCCTACGACCTGCGCATCCGCGTCCGCCTGATCGCCAACCGGCTGTGCGCGCGCGGCGCGCGCTCGGTGCTGCTGGTGATGGAGCCCGCCGGGGACGCGGCGGTGCTGCGCGGCTGGCCGGTCGCCCAGCTCGGGATTCGTTGAGCGCGGGTCGCGGCCGTCCCACGGCCGCGAGCGGCCGCGGGACGGCACGGCGGTCGCGGCCAAAGCCGCGCCCACGGGGCGGGTGGCGCGCGGCCGGCGCGCCCGCGGTGCGGGCCTGGATCGGTTCCGCTTCGCGCCGCTGTTGGGTCCGCTTTCCGGCCGGACGCCGGATCAGCGGCGCGCGGCGAACGCGGCGAAACCCTGCAGGTACGCCGAGAGCACGCCGCGCAGGCGCTCGTCGACCAGCGCGCCGCCGGCGTCGAAGGCCTTGCCGGCATCCGCCAGGTACAGCGACTTGCCGAACCAGGGCCGCGTGCCCAGCAGTCGCAGCACCGGCAGCCAGGCCGCTTGCGCCAGGCGCGTGCCACCGGGGCCCGGGGTGGCGCCGATCAGGCCGGTCGGCTTGTCGCCGAAGACGCGGGCGATGTCGCTGGCCGGCCGCGTCAGCCAGTCGATCGCGTTCTTGAGCGTGCCCGGCACCGAGTTGTTGTATTCGGGCGTGACCAGCAGCAGCGCGTCGGCGACGACGATGCGCTCCTTGAGCGCGGCGACGGCCGGCGGCAGGCCCTGCGCCGCCTCGAGGTCGCCGTCGTAGAGCGGGAAATCCGCGATGGAGGCGATCTCGATCGTCCATCCGTCCGGCGCCAGCGCCTGCGCGGCGCGCGCGAGCGCCGCATTGCACGAGCCCCTGCGCCAGCTGCCGGGTATCGCGAGTATCGTGCCCATGTCGTGCTCCTGGTCGCGCAGCGTGGATGGTCGGTGGCGCGTCGCGCCGGCAGGGACTAGCCCATCAGCTCGTAGCGGCCACCGCGTTCGAGCGCGCGCGCGAACGCGGGCCGGGCCTGGACGCGCTGCAGGAAGTCCCACAGCCGTGGTCGCGACCTGGCGTCGAGCCCGGCGCGCGCCGCAGCGGCCTGCAGCGGAAAGCTCATCTGGATGTCGGCGGCGCTGAACTCCTCGCCGGCGAACCAGGCCGACCTGCCCAGCTCCGCTTCCATGAAGTCGAGGTGCTGCTTGAGCTGCGGCAACACGAAGGTGCGCAGCACGTTGCCCACGATCGACTTGGCGATCGGCTTGGCGAAGAACGGCATCGGCGCGCGGCCGATGCGATCGAACACCAGCTTCATCAGCAGCGGCGGCATGGCCGAACCCTCCGCGTAGTGCATCCAGTAGCCGTAGCGCAGGCGCGCTTCGGTGCCGGCTGCCGGCCGCAGGCGGCCATGCCCGTGGCCTTCGACCAGGTACTCGATGATGGCGCCGGATTCGGCCAGCATGCGGCCCGCGTCCTCCACCACCGGCGACTTGCCCAGCGGATGCACGTTGCGCAGCTCCGGCGGCGCCAGCATGGTGCGCGGGTCGCGTTGGTAGCGGCGCACCTCGTAGTCGAGCCCCAGTTCCTCCAGCAGCCAGAGCACGCGCTGCGAGCGCGAGTTGTCGAGATGGTGCACGATGATCATGGGGCGCGGTGCTTCCCTGGCCGGCGGCTGGCGGAGGCACCGGGCCCGATCGGGCCCGGCACGGGCGCGTAGTGTGACACCGGAGCGTGGCCGAAGTTTCGGCGCCGGCTACACTGCGCCACGACTACCCGCCGTCCACCCGCATGCGCCTGAACAAGCACATCAGCGACACAGGTTTCTGCTCGCGCCGCGAGGCCGACCAGCTCATCGCCGAAGCGCGCGTGACCGTCAATGGCCGGCGCGCCGACCTCGGCACCGTGGTCGAGGCCGGCGACGAGGTGCTGGTCGACGGGCGCCCGCTGCGCAAGCGCGTGGCCAGGGCCGGGCGCAAGCACGTCTACATCGCCTTCAACAAGCCGGTCGGCGTCACCTGCACCACCGAGGCCGGCGTCAGCGGCAACATCATCGAGTTCATCGGCCACGAGCAGCGCATCTTCCCGATCGGGCGCCTGGACAAGGATTCCGAGGGCCTGATCCTGCTGACCAGCAACGGCGACATCGTCAACGAGATCCTGCGCGCCGAGAACCGCCACGAGAAGGAATACCTGGTCGGCGTCAATCGCCCGGTCACCGACGAATTCCTGCGCGGCATGGCGCGCGGCGTGCGCATCCGCGGCCAGATGACCCTGCCTTGCCGCACCGGCCGCATCGCCAAGTTCGGCTTCCGGATCGTGCTCACGCAGGGCCTCAACCGGCAGATCCGCCTGATGGCGGCCGAATTCGGCTACCGTGTCACCCAGTTGCGCCGCGTGCGCATCGACCAGCTCAAGCTGGGATTGCTCAAGCC
>CAZTNB010000028.1:0-2851 GCA_964614825.1 uncultured Gammaproteobacteria bacterium | reverse complement strand
CGCTCAGGCGTCGCTGGCGAAATGCACGCCGTAGGCGGGCAGGCGCACGCGATTGCCGGTCTCTTCGCCGGCGACGAGACCATGGCCGTTGATCGCCCGCAGCGGCTTGCCGGGCGGCAGTTCCAGCTCGCAGGGCTGGTCCGAGGTGTTGAACATGGCGCGCACGGTCCGGCCGTCGAGCGTGCGCTCGAAGGCCAGCACCGGTTCCGGCGTGGGCAGCATGCGCACGCCGCCCCACAGCAGGGCCGGGTGCTGCTTGCGCCAGCGCAGGAAGGTGCGGAAGCGCTGCAGCGGCGAGTCCGCCTCCGACTCCTGGCGCGCCACGCTGCGCTCGCGATGCGCGTCGGGCACCGGCAGCCAGGGCTTGGCGGTGCTGAATCCGCCATGGGTGCCCGGAGTCCACGGCATCGGCGTGCGGCAGCCGTCGCGGCCCTTGAACGTCGGCCAGAAGGCGATGCCGTAGGGATCCTGCAGCAGCTCGTACGGCAGCTCGACCTCGGTGAGGCCCAGTTCCTCGCCCTGGAACACGCAGATCGAGCCGCGCAGCGAACAGGCCAGCGCGGACAGCGTGCTGGCGATGTGCGCGGGCGCCTGGTCGCCGCCCCAGCGCGTGGCCACGCGCTGCACGTCATGGTTGGAAATCGCCCAGCACGGCCAACCCTGGGTCATCTTCGCTTCCAGCGCCTCGACCGTCCGGCGCACGTGCGCCGCGGAGAAATCGTCGGTCAGGAGCTCGAAGCTGTAGCCCATGTGCAGGCGCCCGGGGCCGGTGTACTCGGCCATGGTGGCCAGCGAGTCCTCGGAGGAGATCTCGCCCAGCGCCGCCACGTCCGGGTAACGGTCGAGCAGGGCGCGCAACTCGCGCAGGAACTCGAGGTTCTCCGGCTGGGTGTTGTTGTAGTAGTGGTACTGGTACGCGTAGGGATTGTCCGGACTGAAGCCGCGGCCCACGCGCTCGGATGCCGGCTTGGGCGGGTTGTCGCGCAGCTGGCGGTCGTGGAAGCAGAAGTTGATCGCGTCCAGGCGCAGGCCGTCGACGCCGCGGTCGAGCCAGAAGCGGATGTTGTCCAGCGCCGCGCGCCGCACCTCGGGGTTGTGGAAGTTGAGGTCGGGCTGCGAGGCGAGGAAGTTGTGGAGGAAGTACTGGCGCCGGCGCGGCTCCCATTGCCAGGCCACGCCGCCGAAGATCGACAGCCAGTTGTTGGGCGGGGTGCCGTCCTCGCGCGCGTCGGCCCACACGTACCAGTCCGCCCGGGGATTGACGCGGCTCTCGCGGCTCTCCTTGAACCACGGGTGCTCGATCGAGGTGTGGCTGAGCACCTGGTCGATCACGACCTTGAGGCCGAGCGCGTGCGCCTTCGCCACCAGGCGGTCGAAGTCGGCGAGCGTGCCGAACAGCGGGTCGACGTCGCGGTAGTCGGCGATGTCGTAGCCGAAGTCGGCCATCGGCGACTTGAAGAAGGGCGAGATCCAGATCGCGTCGACGCCCAGGCTCGCCACGTAGTCGAGGCGCTCGATGATGCCCGGCAGGTCGCCCACGCCGTTGGCGTCGGTGTCCTGGAAGCTGCGCGGGTAGATCTGGTAGATGACGGCTCCGCGCCACCAGGGAGTCTGCTTCTCGCCCATCGCACGACCCGCGATTGCCCTTCCCGGGCCCCGGCGGGCAGCTTAGCCCTTGCGCGCGCGGTGGCCGGCGCACTGCAATCGTATTCATTGCGGCGCGGCGCGCGTGGCCGATTAGCTTTGCGGGCCGGGCCGTCGGCGGCGGGGACAGGCGCGGAACCGCCGGTCGTGGCACGCTTGCGGCGCGGCGTTGCGGTTGCTGCGCCGCGGTGGCGAGCATCGCCGCGGCCGCCGCGCGGAATTCCCCGCCGGTTCCACCCGGAGTAAGGCATGTCGGATCCCCTGCAGCGCCCGCGTCTGCGTCCGGAGCTGTCGTTCTGGCAGATCTGGAACATGTGCTTCGGCTTCCTCGGCATCCAGTTCGGATTCGCCCTGCAGAACGCCAATGTCAGCCGCATCTTCCAGACCCTGGGCGCGTCCATCGACGACATCCCGCTGCTCTGGATCGCTGCTCCATTGACCGGCTTGGTCGTGCAACCGGTGGTCGGCTACCTGTCGGACCGCACCTGGACCCGGCTGGGGCGGCGGCGGCCCTACTTCCTGGTCGGCGCCGTCCTGGCTTCCGCCGCCCTGTTCGCCATGCCGACCTCGCCGGTGCTGTGGGTCGCGGCCGGCCTCCTGTGGGTGCTCGACGCCTCGATCAATGTCTCGATGGAACCCTTCCGTGCCTTCGTCGGCGACCAGCTGCCGCCGCGCCAGCGCGCCAGCGGTTTCGCCATGCAGAGCTTCTTCATCGGCGTGGGCGCGATCGTCGCCAGCGCGCTGCCCTGGCTCCTGACCCGGGCCGGCGTGGCCAACACGGCCCCCGCGGGCGAGGTGCCGGACGCGGTCCGGTACGCGTTCTGGTTCGGCGGCGTGGTGCTGCTGGCCGCGGTGGGCTGGACGGTGCTGCGCACGCGCGAGATGCCCCCCGAGGAACTGCAGGCCACGGACAGCGTCCGCCACGCGCCGCAGCGGGCGGTGGACGCGCGCCAGGCGGCGCGCCTGGGCCTGGCATGGCTGGCGCTCGCGCTGCTCGTCGCCGCCGGCGTGTCCCACTACGCCCTCGATCGCGCCCTGTACCTGCTGGCCGCAGGCCTCGGCCTGTACGGCGCGGCCCTGCTGGTGCTGGCGCGCGGCGCGGGCCGCGGCATGTTCGGCACCATCATGCGCGACCTGTACACCATGCCCGAGGCGATGCGGCAGCTGGCCGTGGTGCAGTTCTTCTCCTGGTTCGCCCTGTTCGCGA
>CAZTNB010000027.1:21826-25392 GCA_964614825.1 uncultured Gammaproteobacteria bacterium | reverse complement strand
CTTGGCCAGCCCGGCCAGGAGGTGCAGCCATGATCCGCCGCCTGCTCGCGCGCAAGGTTTCGAATTCGGCCCGTGGGAGCGGCCCTGGCCGCGACATGGCGCAGTGGGACGCCGGGATTCGCCGGGGCCGGTGCATTCCCCGGTCGCGGCCGATGCTGGTCCCGCAGGGGCTGTTGCTGCTGGCGGGCTCGCTGCTGGCCTGCACGGCGGCCGCGCAGGACGTGCTGATCCGCGGCGCCACCGTGCACACGGTGTCGGCGCAGGGCACGCTCGGGAATGCCGACGTGCTGCTGCGCGGGGGCAACATCGCCGCGGTCGGCAGCGGCATCGCCGCGCCGGCCGGCGCGACCGTGGTGGAGGCGAAGGGGCGCGCGCTGACGCCCAGCCTGTTCGCCGGCATCACCGCGCTCGGCATCGAGGAGGTCTCGCTGGAGCCGGCCACGGTCGACAGCACGCTGGCCTTCGGCGCGCAGCAGCCGCCGGCGGCGGCGCAGTGGCGACCGGAGTTCGACGTCACCCTGGCCTACAACCCGCGCAGCCAGGTGATCGGCGTCAACCGGGTGGAGGGCCTGACCTGGACCGTGCTGAGCCCGGCCAGCGTTCCGGGCGGCAGCTTCGTCGCCGGCCAGGGCGCGGCGGTGACGCTGGACGGGCGCTACGACGCGGTGCTCGAGGGCAGCCGCAGCCTGTTCGTGAACCTCGGCGGCGCGCAGGTCGCGCTGTCCGGCGGCAGCCGCGCGGCGCAGTACATGCTGCTGGAGCAGGCGATCCGCGAAGCGCGCTCGGGCGGCGTCGGCGATCCGCCGCTGCTGCAGCCGGCCGGACGCGAGACCATGGTGCGCTACCTCGCCGGCGGACGCGTGGTGTTCAACGTCGAGCGCGCGGCCGACATCCGCCAGGCGCTGGCCTTCGCCCGGCGCCACGGCATGCGGCCGGTCATCCTGGGCGGCGCCGAGGCCTGGGTGGTCGCGGCGGAACTCGCCGCCGCGAAGGCGCCGGTGGTGCTCGATGCGCTGGTCAACCTGCCAGGCAGCTTCGACGACCTGGGCGCGCGGCTGGACAACGCAGCGCGCCTGCAGCGCGCCGGCGTGGTGGTGGTCTTCAGCCAGGCCGGGTTGGCGCCGCACAACGCGCGCAAGGTGCGGCAACTGGCCGGCAATGCGGTCGCGCACGGCATGCCGTGGGACGCCGCGCTCGCCGGCCTCACCGCCAATCCCGCGCAGGTGTTCGGCCTGGGCGCCAGCCGCGGCCGCATCGAGGCCGGGCTGGCCGCCGACCTGGTGCTGTGGGACGGCGATCCGCTGGAGGTGACCAGCGCCGCGGACCAGGTCTGGATCGGCGGCAAGGCGGTGTCGATGCGCTCGCGGCAGACCGAATTGCTGGAGCGGTACCTGCCGCAGGCGGCTGCACAGCCCTGAGCAAGGCCCCGGCGCGCCGCAGGGGCGCGCCGGTTTACTGCATAGAATCAATCGGTTGGCGAAGGCCTAGCGGCCGGGCGTGTGATTGGGTCGGCCTCGACCCATGACTTCCGGCCTATTGCGGCTTCGAATTACATGCGTAATATTACGATTGTAATACGGAGCAGCCCATGATCGCCCGCACCGACCAGAAGCAGGAAACCCGCCGTCGCATCGTCGAGTCCGCCGCCAAGGCCATCCGCGAGCGCGGCGTGGAAGCGCCCTCGGTGGGCGAGGTGATGTCGGGCGCCGGCCTCACGGTCGGCGGCTTCTACGCCCACTTCGAGAACAAGGATGCGCTGATGCTCGAGGCGCTGCGCGCCATGATCACGCAGCGCCTGGAGGAAGCCCGCCAGCAGATGGCGGCGCTGCCGGCACCGGAGCGTCGCGCGCTGTCGGCGCGCTACTACCTGTCGCGCAAGCACCGCGACGGCGAGATCGTCCACTGCCCGCTGCCGGCGGTGATGGGCGAACTCAACCACCTCGACCCGCGCTTTCGCGACGTGATGATCGACCACCTGCAGGCCTGGGTCGACGCGCTGCGCGACGAATCCGAACCCGAGGGCCGCGCCAAGGCGCTGGCCGCGATCTCCACCATGGTCGGCGCGCTCACCATCGCCCGCGCGCTGGGCCAGACCCCCTTCTCCGACGAAGTGCTGGCCGCCGCGAAGTCGGCGATCCGCTAGCGCCCGTCCCAACGACGCGAGGTACGCCATGAACACGCTCGCCACCCTGCGCACCGCCAACCGCCTCGTCGGCGCCATCGCGCCCGGGGTCACCGCGCAATACGCGCGCAAGCTGCTGATGACGCCGCACGCGCATCGCCCGCGCGAGTGGGAGCTGGCGGCGCTCGAACGCGCCGAACGCGTCACCTTCCGCTTCGGCCTCTCCGGACTGCGCTGGGGCAGCACGGGCCCGGTCGTGCTCGCCATGCACGGCTGGTCTGGCCGGCCGACGCAGTTCGCCGCGATGGTCGAGCCGATCGTGGCCAGCGGCCGCCAGGTGGTGGCGCTGGAAGCGCCGGCGCACGGCCGCTCGCCCGGCACCGAGGCGCACGTGTTCGCCTTCACCGAGGCGATGCTCGAAGCCGCCGCCGAACTCAAGGGCCTGGAGGCCGTGATCGGCCACTCGATGGGCGGCGCCGCGGCGCTCAATGCCATCCAGCTGGGCCTGCCGGCCGAGCGCGTGGTCACCATCGGCGCCCCGGCCGCGCTGCCGCGGGTGCTGGCGCGCTTCTCGCGCTGGTTGGCGCTGCCGCGCGAGGCGGAGCGCCGGTTCATCGAGGCGGTGGACCGCCACGTGGGCATCCCGTCGGCGGAACTGGACTTCGCGCGCCAGGCGCCGAAGGCAGGCGTCAGCGGCCTGATCGTGCACGACCGCGACGACCGCGAGGTGCCCTACAGCGAGGCCGAGGCGCTGAGCGCGGCGTGGCCGCAGGCGCAGGTGCTGGCGACCTCGGGCCTCGGCCACAGCCGCGTGCTGGGCGACGCCACCGTGGTGCGCGCGGTCAGCGAGTTCCTGACCGCCACGCGCCACGCGCGCGCGGCCTGACGCGCCGGCCTTGGCCGCCCAATGGCTGGTGGTGCTGGGCGCCACGATCTTCGTGGCGCTCGGCAGCCTGCATCTCGCCTACACCTTCTTCGGCCACCGGCTGGATCCGCGCGATCGCGCCGTGATCACGGCGATGCAGGGCGACACGCCGCGGCTCACGCGCCACACCACGGTGTGGAAGGCCTGGGTGGGCTTCAATGCCAGCCACAGCCTCGGCGCGATCGGCTTCGGCGCGATGTACCTGCTGCTGGCGACGCGGCACATGCCGGTGCTGCTGCAGTCGCCGGAATTGCTCTGGTTCGCGCTGGGCACCAGCCTGGCGTGGCTCGCGGTCGCGATCCCGTACTGGTTCCGCATCCCCATCGGCGGTATCGCGCTCGCCAGCGCCTGCTTCGCCGCCGCGCTGGTGGTGCGGGTCTAGGGAACCCCCTGTACGGGCATCCGCATCCGCGCCGCAGCCCTTGCGGCCGGCCGGCAAGGCGCGCTGCGCAGGGCGTGGTGGTTCCCTAGGGCACGCCGGCGTCGGAGTCCGGCGGCGGCGCGGTGCCATCCACGACG
>CAZTNB010000027.1:0-21726 GCA_964614825.1 uncultured Gammaproteobacteria bacterium | reverse complement strand
TCCCTAGGGCACGCCGGCGTCGGAGTCCGGCGGCGGCGCGGTGCCATCCACGACGGCTGCCCAGGCGTGCTCGAGCGCGCGGAAGGTCGGCGGCAGCAGCGGCACGTAGCCGGCGAACACCGGCAGCGCGAGGAAGGCGTCGAAGTGCTGCGAATCGGGCACCACCCACAGGCGCAGCGCGGCGCCGCTGGCGCGCGCCGCCTGCGCATACGGGCCGGCGGTGAACGCGAACGGCACCAGCCCGTCGTCGCGGCCGTGCACGATCAGGGTCAGCGGCGCCAGCGGGCGCGCGCTGGCGCGGGTCGCCTCCACGCCGGCGCGCAGCGCCTGCGCCGACGCGTCGTCGCCGGTCCACAACGCGCGCGCGCACAGCAGGCCCGGCAGCGCCGGGTCGGGCGCGGCCGCCAGCGTGTCGACCAGGCCCACGCCCGCGGACGGCGCGACGCCGGCCGAATCGGAGAACCACAACGCGCGCTCGGCCGCGCTGCCGGCGCGCGGCTGGCCGGCCGGGTCCAGCACGGCATAGGTGTAGCCGCAGGCCGGCGCCGCCAGCGTCGCCCGGGTATAGGCCTGCGCATAGGTGGCCGCCACCGCGCGCCACAGGTCCAGGCCGCTCATCAGGCCCGACAGCCGCAGCGCGCCCTCGCTCCAGCCGCCGGCGCGCAGCCGCGCCAGCGCATCGGCCGCCTGTGCGGCGGGCGTGTCGCCATCGACCAGGCCGTGCGCCCGCAGGCTCGCGCAGCGCAGCGTGGCGAGGCCGCGCCAGGCCGCCTCGGGCAGCAGTTGCGGCTGGCCGTGCAGCGCGAGCTGCGCGCAGGGCTGCAGCAGCGCGGCCTCGGTGCCGTAGTCGTACAGTGCCCGCGCCGCCGGCGCGGTGATGTTCGGTGCCGCCGCCACCACGGCATCGAACAGGCCCTCGGTATCGAGCTCGCCGGCGCGCAGCACCGCGCCGCCGCCGTTGGAGATGCCCACCGCGATGATGCGCGTGTTGGCGGCGGTGAACGGCGCCTGCGCCGGGAAGGCGAGGTCCAGCGCATGCAGGCCGAAGCGCGCCGCCTGCAGCACGTGGCGCCCCCAGTCGGCCTCGGGATTGTCGCGCGAGTGCGCGTGCTTGATCGCCACCGCCAGCGCCGGCGCGCCCGCGACCTCGGGCTCGAACTCCAGGGGCGTGCTGCCGCGCGCGGCACGGGTACCGTCCAGCGCCACGCCGGTGCCGCTGGCCACGTCGTAGAAGCCGGCGCCGGTGCCCTTGTCGGTGTGCACCACCGCGCAGCCGCGCGGCAGGCCCCAGGCCCCGGCCAGCGCCATCGCGCCGTACGGCCCGCGCGAGCCGGAGCTGGCGGCGACCAGCAGGCAACGCGCCTGTCGATCGAAGGCGTCGGGCACCTGCGCCAGCACGCGATGCGGCTGCCGCGCGCCGGGCACGCGGGCGAAGGCCTGGAACTCGCGGCCCGGCACCGCGGGCACGGCGCCGTAGCCGATGCCGAATCCCTGCGCGCCGGTCAGGTCGGCGATGCCGCGCCAGTTGGTGTGGAAGGCGCGGCGGCGCAATTCCTGCGCCGTGGGCGCCGCGGGATCGGCCGGCGCCGGGGCCTGTGGCGCGCGCAGGCCGGCGAGGCCGAGCCCGGCGCTGAGCAGGTCGTCGCCATCGCGATGCGTGGTGACCCGGACTTCGGTGTCGAGGAAATCGACGCGATTCATCGGCGTGGGGGCGTGGGCGCAGGCGCCCAGGACGAGGACGACGGGCAGGAGTCGGCGCATCCTGGAACCGTAGCATCGCCCCCGCCGCCGGGCATCGTACTTTAGGGCGGGGTGGCGGAACCGCCCCTTGGTACGGGGGGCGCGCGCGGCCGGCGATGCTAGTCTCATCGGCCCCTCCCCCGACCCGCCTCGCCACCATGGGCACACGCTGCATCCTCGTCACCGGCGCCGCCTCCGGCATCGGCCTGGGCATCGCCGAGGAACTGGCCCGCGCCGGCCACCACCTGGTCGTCACCGACCTCGACGCCGCGGCCGCGGCCGCCACCGCCACCGCCCTGCGCGCCGCCGGCGGCAGCGCCGAATCGCACGCGCTCGA
This sequence comes from uncultured Gammaproteobacteria bacterium, assembly GCA_964614825.1. Lineage (GTDB taxonomy): Bacteria > Pseudomonadota > Gammaproteobacteria > Xanthomonadales > Ahniellaceae > JAGOEZ01. The sequence continues at coordinate 19,649 of CAZTNB010000027.1, read as the reverse complement.
CGTCACCCGCGACGACTCGGTGGCGGCCCTGCTCGCCGCGCTGTCGCGGCCGGTCGAGGTGCTGGTCAACAACGCCGGCCTGCAGCACGTCGCCAGGCTGGAGGACTTCCCGATCGCCAAGTGGGATTTCCTCGTGCAGGTGATGCTCACCGGCGTCGCCCGGGTGACGCGCGCCGTGCTACCCGGCATGCGCGAGCGCGGCTTCGGCCGCATCGTCAACATCGGCTCGATCCACTCGCTGGTGGCGAGCCCGTACAAGAGCGCGTACGTCGCCGCCAAGCACGGGCTGATCGGTTTCTCGAAGGTGATGGCGCTGGAAACCGCCGACACCGACATCACCATCAACACGATCTGCCCGACCTACGTGAAGACGCCGCTGGTGGACAAGCAGATCGCCGACCAGGCGCGCACGCGCGGCATCACGCCCGACCAGGTGGTGGCCGAGGTGATGCTCAAGCCGATGCCCAAGGGCGTGTTCATCGGCTTCGACGAGCTGGCCGGCATCTGCGCCTTCCTGCTCTCGCCGCCGGCGCGCAACATCACCGGGCAGGCGATCGTGGTCGACGGCGGATGGACCGTGCAGTGAGTCGCCGTGTGCCGCCGCCCTGCCCCGCGCGAGCGGCCGCGACCCCGCACGGTCGCGGCTGAGGCCGCGGCCACGGGGCCAGCCTGCCGCGCGGCGCGCGAATTCCCATGACCCGCATCCTCATCGCCGACGACCACCCGCTGTTCCGCCTCGCGCTGGCGCAGACGGCGCGCGACGCGGTGGCCGGCGCGGTGGTGGACGAGGCGGCGACGCTGGCCGAGGTGCGCGCGCACCTCGCCCGCCATCCCGACACCGACCTCGTGCTGCTGGACCTGCACATGCCCGGCAGCCACGGCCTGATGGGCCTGGCCGCGTTGCGGGCCGAGCATCCGGCGGTGGCGGTGGCGATGATCTCGGCGCACGACGATCCGGCCACCGTGCGGCGCGCGCTGGCGCACGGGGCCTGCGCCTACATTCCCAAGCGCCTGGGCCTGGAGCCGCTGCGCGACGCGCTGGCGTCGATCCTCGCCTGCGAGACCTGGTTGCCGCCCGGGCTGCACGCGGACGAGTCGATGCCCGCGGCCGAGGACCGCGCACTGGCGGCGCGCCTGGCCACGCTCACGCCGCAGCAGTTCAAGGTGCTCGAGCGGGTGGCGCAGGGGCGCCTCAACAAGCAGATCGCCGACGAACTGGGCGTGCAGGAGCGCACGGTCAAGGCGCACCTGTCGGTGATCTTCGACAAGCTCGCGGTGCGCAACCGCACCCAGGCCGGCGTGCTGCTGCGTTCGCTCGAGCTCAACGATCCGGCGCGCGCGCGGCCGGCCGAGCCCGGCGCGAGCGGCGCCACCGAATCGCGCAGCTGAATCGGCGCCATGGTCCAACCCTATTCCAACCCCTACGCCAACCTCACCGTGGTGCTCGCCACGCTGCTCACGGTGGCCCTGTGCGTGCTGCTGCACTACGAGGGCCTGAGCCGCCTCTCGCGCAGCGTCTCGCACTCGGATTCGCCGCGCCGGCGCCGCGTGCTGTACGCGATCATGGGCGTGCTGGGCCTGCACGTGACCGAGATCTGGTTGTTCGGCGGCGTGCTGTGGCTGTTGCTGTTGTGGCCGGATTGCGGCTACCTGCATGGCCTGACCCATGCGCCGCTGCTCGACGCGGTGTACCTTTCGGCCATGACCTACACGACGGTGGGCTTCGGCGACCTCGCGCCGGTGGGCCCGATCCGCTTCCTGTCCGGCACCGAGGCGCTCACCGGCTTCGTGCTGATCACCTGGTCGGCTTCCTTCACTTTCCTCGAAATGGAGCGCTTCTGGCGCCCGCGGTGACGCGATGACGAATGCGATCCAGCGGCTGGCGGCCGGACTGGCCCTGTGCGCGCTCGCGGCCTTCGCGCCGGGCGGTCCGGCGCGGGCGACGGATGCGCCGGCCCTGCCCGGCTGGCTGGCCGGCCACTGGCGCATGCAGTCCGGCGACACCGTGGTCGAGGAAATCTGGATGGCGCCTGCAGGCGACCTGATGCCCGGCATGGCCAGGACGCTGCGGCCCGGACGCAAGGTCTTCTTCGAGTACACGCGCATCGAATCGCGCCCCGACGGGCTGTACTTCGTGGCCCAGCCCGGCGGCGTGGCGCCGACGGATTTCAGGCTGATCGAGTCCGACGCGCGCTCGATCGTGTTCGAGAACACGGCACACGACTTCCCGCAGCGCGTGCGCTACGGCTTGCGCGCCGACGGTGCGCTCGAAGCCTCGATCTCGGGCCTGCAGGAAGGCGAGACCCGCACCGAGTCGTGGCACTACCTGCGCGTGGACGACGCGCCGGCGCGCTAGCGGCGCGCGGACCATGACTTCCGGCAGGAGGGCGCGGACACCGCGCTGTCCGCCAGCGGACAGGCGCGCGTCGCGCGCCGGCGCGAAATGGCGTGGTTGTGCGGTTTTCCGCCGCCCTGGCGGCATGGCATCGCGCTTGCAGCAAGCGGGCAGGACACCGCTGCAGGCCGATACGGAGAACGCCATGAACCGCCACGACACCCATCCCGACAACGACGCGATCGCGCTGCTGGCGCGCGCGCTGACCCCGATCTTCGCCGCCGCGCTGGCGCAGGCCGCCAACGAGCCGGCGCCGGAACGGGATGCACGGCTCGCGGACGCGGGCACCGACGGCGAGCTGCCGCGCGCCGCCTGAGTCGCGGCGCGGGCCCGCGAGCCTGTTCCGGGCCCGCGGGGCCGGCGCCGGTCGCTTGCGGACCTTTCCGCGGGTGCCCGCGCTCAGGCCGCGCGCGGCCGTGCCGCCAGCAGCCGCGCCATCAGCGACTTCAGCGCCAGCGGCTTGAGCGGCTTGTGCAGCAGGTGGCAGCCGGCCGCCGCCACCGCGGCCCGCACCGCCTCGCCGTGGTCCGCGGTGATGATCACGCAGGGCACCTCGCCCAGCGCGCGCACCAGCTGGCCGCGCAGGTCGAGGCCGGTAAGCGCGCCGTCGAGGTGGTAGTCCAGCAGCAGGATGTCCGGCGCCGCGCCGGCGGCGGCGACGGCCGCCAGCGCCTCCGGCGCATTGCGCGCGCTCAGGATCTCGCAGTGCCAGCCCGCCAGCAGCGCGGCCATGCCCTTGACCGCGCCGGCGTCGTTGTCCACCACCAGCACGCGCGAGCGCGGCGCCGGCGGCGGCCGCGCGGGCGCGGGCGCGGCGGCGATGGCGGCGCCGCTCGCGCGCGGCACCTCGAGCGCGAACACGGTGCCGTGGCCCGGTCGCGAACGCAGCACGATCGGATGGTCGAGCAGGCGCGCGATGCGCTCGGCGATGGCGAGGCCGAGGCCCATGCCCTGGCCGCCGCGGTCGAGGCGATGGAACTCCTCGAAGATCACCCGCTGGTCGGCCTCGCCGATGCCGGGGCCGGTGTCCCAGACCTCGATCGACAACCGCCCGCCGCGGCGGCGGCAACCCAGCAGCACGCGGCCGCGCTCGGTGTAGCGGATCGCGTTCGAGAGGAAATTCTGCAGCACGCGGCGCAGCAGCTGCGGATCGCTGCGCACGGCCGCGCCGCACGGCACGCAGCGCAGCTCGAGGCCGCGCTCCGCGGCCAGCACGCGGAACTCCGCCGCCAGGTGCTGCAGCAGGCCGTCGACGTGGAAGTCCTCGATGCGCGCGATCATGCCGCCGGCGTCGAGGCGCGAGATGTCGAGCAGTCCCGCGAGCAGGCCTTCGGCCGAGCCCAGCGCGCCGTCGATGTTGCTCACCGCGTCGCGGTACTGCGGGTGGCGCAGCTGCTGGCTCAGGGCGTGGGTGAACAGGTGCGCGGCGTTGATCGGCTGCAGCAGGTCGTGGCTGACCGCGGCGAGGAAGCGGCTCTTGCCGCGGTTGGCCAGCTCGGCGTCGGCGCGCGCGCGCTCCAGCTCCGCGGTGCGCTCGGCCACGCGCTGCTCGAGCGTGCCGGCCGCGCGCTTGAGCGCGTCCTCGGCGCGGCGGAACGCGGTGACGTCGGTGAAGGTGGCGACGAAGCCGCCGCCGGGCATCGGGTTGCCGCGGATCTCGACCACGGTGCCGTCGTCGAAGCGGCGCTCGGCGACGTACGGCGTGCCGGCGCGCATGTGGGCGAGGCGCCGCGCCACCAGCGCCTCCACCTCGCCGTCGCCGAGCAGGCCACGCGCGGCGTTGTGCCGCACCAGGCGCTCGATCGGCATGCCGACCTGGAGCAGTTCGCGCGTGTAGCCGAACAAGGCGGCGTAGCGCGCGTTCCACGCCACCAGGCGCAGCTCGGCGTCGACCACGCTGATGCCCTGGCTCATGTTCTCCAGCGCGGCCTCCAGCACGCGCTGGTTGAAGCGCAGTTGCTGCGAGGCCTCGCCCACCAGCTCGGCCACGGTGTCGAGCGGCGCGCCCTCGCCATGGCGGGCCGCGTCCACCAGCAGGCGCGCGCTGGCCGCGCCGATCACCGAGGCCAGTTCGCGCTCGCAGCGCTCCACCAGCGGCGCGTCGGCGGGCGCCTGCGCGCGCGCGCCGTGGAACAGCTCGGCCAGCTGCCCGGGGGCGAGGAAGCGCGCGGCCAGCGCCCGCAGCGCCGCGGTCGTGATCGGCGCCGCCGGCTGCAAGGCGCCGACCGGTCGCCGCGCGATCCAGAGCATCACCACGACGTTGGCCAGCAGGCTGAGGAACACGCCGCGCGACAGCGGGTCCCAGCCGCCGAGGCCCAGGAATTCGGTCGGCAGCAGCCAGCGCAGCGCGAAGTCCGGGGCCGCCTGCGGCAGCACGCCGGCCTGCTGCGCCGCCGGCACCAGCATCAGCCACAGCCACACCAGCGAGCCGGCGACGATGCCGCCCGATACCGCGCGCGCGCTCAGCGGCCAGGCATAGACGGCGGCGATCACCGCCGGCGCGAGCTGCGCCAGCGCCGACAGCGACAACACGCCGAGGTCGGCCAGCGTGTCGCTGGAGCCCATCGCGCGGCTGTAGAGCCAGGCCAGCAGCAACACCAGCGCGATGCCCAGGCGACGGTGCGTGAGCACCGCGCGGCGCAGGTCCAGTTCGCCGCCCGCGCGCGCGGCATCGCGCACCAGCGTCGGCGCGATCCAGTGCTGCGCGATCATGATCGACAGGGTCAGCGCCGACAGGATCACCATGCCGGTGGCGGCCGACAGGCCGCCGAGGAAGGTGAACAGGGCGAGGCCCAGCTGCCCGCCGGCCAGCGGCAGGCCCAGCACGTAGGTATCCGACGACAGCTGGTCGCCGAAGGCCAGGCGGCCGGCCCAGGCCAGTGGCAGGGTCGGCAGGCCGATCAGCAGCAGGTACAGCGGGAACATCCAGCGCGCGGTGCGCAGGTGCGCGCCATCGCGCAGCTCCACCGTGCCGACGTGGAACTGGTGCGGCATGGTGAACATGGTGATCGCGCCCAGCCCCACCAGCGCGAACACGGTGCCGTCCGGGCGCGCCGGCGGCAAGGCGGCCGCGCGACCGGCGAGGTCGCCGAGGCCGTCGTTGGCGCCCCAGACGGCGAAGGCGCCCACCGCCAGCATCGCCACCAGCTTGAAGGCCGACTCGAAGCCGATCGCCAGCACCAGCCCGCGATTGTGTTCGGTGGCGGCGACGCGCCGGGCGCCGAAGAGCATGGCGAAGGTCGCCATCACGATCGCGACCCACAGCGCCACGTCCTGCCAGGCCGGCGGCTCGAGGCTGGCGCCGCGCGTGATCACCGTGTAGCTGGTCGCCACGGCCTTCAGCTGCAGGGCCACGTACGGCACCATGCCGAACAGCGCGACCGCGGTGATCAGCGCGGCGAGCCCGGGGCTCTTGCCGAAGCGCGAGGCGATGAGGTCGGCGAGCGAGGCGCTGTTCTGCGCCTGCGCGACCCGCGCCAGGCGGTCGAGGAACGGCAGCGCCAGCACCCACAGCAGGATGATCCCGATGAAGGTCGGCGGCATCCACACGCCCCAGCGGTCGGCCTGGGTGACGGTGCCGTAGAAGGTCCAGGCGGTGCAGTGCACGGCGAGCGAGAGCACGTAGACCAGCGGCCACGCGCGCTCGAGCCGGTGGCGGCCGCCCTCGCCCCAGATCGCGACCGCGAACAGCAGGGCGACCCAGGTGAGCGCCGCCAGGATCACGGTCAGGGGCGAAACCATGGCGCCAGTCTAGAGGCGCCCGCGGGCGCGGTCACGATGACCGCGGCCACGACCGCCGCACGTCCCTGCCCGATGGTCCACTTCCCGCGCGCGGCCCGCGTGGCCAGCATGGCGCAAGCGGCGTCGCGGGGCGCGTGGGAGCCGGGCACCATGTTGCGGATCGGGGCGTTGCTGGAGCATTGGGCCGACCACCGGCCGGACGGGCTGGCCGTGGTCTGCGGCGCGGAGCGGCTCGACTGGCGCTCGCTGCACGAGCGGGTGCACCGCTGCGCCAACGTGCTGCAGTCGCTGGGCCTGCGCCAGGGCGACCGCCTCGCGGTGATGCTGCCCAACGGCCTGCCACTGCTGGAGCTGTACCGGGCCGCGGCCACGCTGGGCCTGGGCCTGGTGCCGCTGAGCCCGCTGCTGCAGGCGGCCGGCCTGGCCGCCTTGCTGCGCGACGCGCGCCCGGTCGCGCTGGTCCACCACGCCCCGCTGCGCGCGCTGGTCGAGGCCGCGCGCGACGGCATGGCCGGCGTGCCGATGCCGCGCACGATCGAGGTCGGCGGCGCCGGCGCGCCGGCGGACGCGTGCTACGAGGCGCTGCTGGCCGCGGCGCCGGCACGGCGGCTGCCGGTCGCGCCGGTGGACGAACAGGACCTGTGCCACCTGATGTACAGCAGCGGCACCACCGGGCTGCCCAAGGGCATCGTGCTGACGCAGCGCATCCGCGCCCTGTACGCGCTGCTGTTCGCCACGCGCTTTCGCATCGACAGCGACAGCGTGGTGCTGCACGCGGGCTCGCTGGTGTTCAACGGCGCCTTCGTCACCCTGATGCCGGCCTGGCTGCAGGGCTGCGCCTACGTGCTGCTGGAGCGCTTCGACGCCGCCGCGCTGGTCGAGGCCGTGCGCCGCGAGCGCGCGACCCACGTCATGCTGGTGCCGTCGCAGATCGCCGCCCTGCTGCAGGCGCCCAACCTCGACCGCGACGCGCTGTCGTCGCTGCGCATGGTCTGCTCGCTGGGCGCGCCGCTGCCGCTGCAGCACAAGCGCGCCCTGCTCGAGCTGCTGCCGGACGCGGTATACGAGCTGTACGGCCTCACCGAGGGCTTCGTCACCGTGCTCGACGCGCGCGACTGCGCCGCGCATGCGGAGTCGGTGGGCGTGCCGCTGCCCTGGAGCGCGCTGCGCATCGTCGGACCCGATGGCGCCGACCTGCCACCGGGCGCGGTCGGCGAGATCGTCGGCCGCGGGCCCCTGCTCACCCCCGGCTACTACGGCCGCCCCGACCTCACCGCGGAGGCGCTGGTCGACGGCTGGCTGCACAGCGGCGACCTCGGCTACGTCGATGCGCAGGGCTACCTGCACCTGGTGGACCGGGCCAAGGACCTCATCATCTCCGGCGGCGTGAACGTCTATCCGCGCGACGTGGAGGAAGTGGCGGCGACCCACCCGCGGGTGCTCGAGGTGGCGGTGTTCGGCGTGCCCGACCCGGCCTGGGGCGAGCGGCCGGTCGCCGCGCTGGTGCTGCGCGAGGGCGCGGCCGAGGACGCGGCCGCGTTGTGCGAGTGGATCAACGCGCGGGTGGCCGCGCGCTACCAGCGCCTGCGCGAGGTGGTCGTGCTCGAGGCGCTGCCGCGCAACATCGCCGGCAAGACGCTCAAGCGCGAACTGCGCGAACGCTATCTCGCCGCGCGCGCGCCCTGAGCGGCACGGCGCCGACGGCGTTTCAGGTCTCCACGCCCAGCGCGGCCAATACCCGCGCGAGCCACTGCAGCTGGGCGCCGCCGCGGGTGTCGTAGTCGGCGCCGCTGTAGCCCCACCAGTCCCAGCAGCCCTTCGGATTGAGCGGCACCAGGCTGGACGCGGTCTGCGGGTACAGCACGACCATCGAGGTGGCGTCGGCCCAGCGGTTGTAGCCGGCGTCGCGCACGAAGCTCTCGCCGACCTTCTCCACCGACTGTTCGCAGCCGTGCAGGGCGATGTGCAGGCCGCAGGCGCCGGCCTTGCATTGCGGCGGCACGTAAACGTAGCCGATGTCGCCGAGGTGGGCTTCGGGCGCGCCGGCCGCGAACGCGGCCTGGTCGAAGGGCAGCAACTCGCCGGCGGCGGCCATCGCCGGGGTCGCGGCGGCGGCGCGCTCCGGGTGCAGCTGGCGAAAGATCTCGCCGGCCGCGTCGAAGCCGCAACGGCCGAGGAAGGGCGCGGCCACGGTGGTGCAGTCGCCGCCGGCGTCCACGGTCGGGAACAGGTGCGCGGCCTCGCGGCCGAAGTCGGTGCTGACCACCGCGCCGGCGTCGAGCGTGGCGTACAGCTCCGCGCTGGCGCGGCTCACGTTCTCGCCGACCGTGGTGTCGCGCGCACCGTGGTAGACCCAGACGCGGTCCCCGGCCAGACCGGCGAGCGGTGCCAGCGTGCCGGCCTGCGCGCGCTCGCGCGCGATCGCCGCCAGCGGCGCCACCGCCGGCGCCTGGTCCGGCGCCACGCACCGCTCGAGCGCGGTGTCGAGCGCGCCCTCGGCGCAATGGTACGGACCGCCGGCCAGCAGCGCGGCGCCGACCAGGCGGTCGCTGAAGGCCAGGTGCGCCTGGTGCGCCATGTAGGCGCCGGAGGAAATCCCCGAGACGCTCACCGCCGCCGCATCGATCTTCAGCGGGGGGAGCGCCGGCGCCGAAGGCCCGCCGCAGGCCGCGAGCGCCAGCGTCGCGGCCAGCAGCGCATGCCGTGGGGATCGGCGCCGGCGCTGCATCGCTCAGAAGTTCCAGCGCGCCGACACGTAGTAGTTGCGCGGCATGCCGTAGTACGCGGTCTGGATGTTGCCCACGCTGGAGAACTCCTGCGCGTCGGTCTTGTACAGCTCGTCGGTGAGGTTGCGCACGCCGGCACGGACCTGCCAGCCGCCGCCCGGCGTGTCGTAGACGCCGAACAGGCCGACCAGCGTGTACGCGTCCTGCTTGAGCACCTCGCGGTTGTCGACGCTGAGCCAGACGTCGTCGCGGTAGGAGACGTCGCCGCCGAGCGTGATCACGCCGCCGTTGCCGAGGAAGAAGCTGTGCTGCGCGGCGAGGCGCGCGGTCCACTCGGGCGCGAAGGGCACGTGCTCGTGCAGGTCGGCCAGCGCCGGGTTCACGTCCACGCGCGGGTCCTCGAACTCGTCGTACTCGGCATCCAGCCAGCCCACCTGCGCCGACACCTGGCTGGCGTCGCCGATCAGCGCGATGCCCTCGAATTCCACGCCGCTGATGCTGAGCTGGGCCGCGTTGAGCACCGGGAAGGCGAACGTGGGGATCGGCGCGCCGGGGTTCTGCACCTCGGACACGCGCGCCTGGAAGTCCTCGTAGTCGCTGTAGAACACGGCGAAGTTGCCCAGCAGGCGGCGGTCGGCGCTGGCGGCCTTGAAGCCCAGCTCGTAGGTCCACACGGTTTCCGGGTCGAAGGTGCTGACCTCGGACGCCGAGTTGGCGCGGCCGTTGAAGCCGCCGGACTTGAAGCCCTCGTTGGCCGACAGGTAGCCCTGCATGTTGTCGCCGAAGGCCTTCTGCAGGCTCAGCGAGGGCGTGACCTTGTCCCAGGAATCGGATTCGCTGAAGGCGAAGGTGCCACGCAGCGCGGCCAGGCTGGAGAAGGTGCTGGTGGTGCGGAAGTAGTCCTTCTCGTCCTTGGTGTAGCGCAGGCCGCCGGACAGGGTCCAGCTCTGGGCGAACTCCCACGAGAGGTCGGCGAAGGCCGCGTAGCTGGTGGTCTCGAGGTCGTCGTCGATCGTGCGGGTGAAGCTGATCGGCAGGCCGTTGAAGGCCAGCAGGCTGTCGGCGTAGGCCTCCTGGTGCGAGGGCACGTCCTCCTTGAGCCAGTACAGGCCGAACACGCCGTTGAGGTTGCCGCCGTTGTCGTACAGGAACTGGAATTCCTGCGAGGCCTGGTTCTGGTCCAGCGCCACCAGCACGTCGCCGAGCTCGTACTGCGAGGCATCGATGTCGACGTAGGTCCTGGTGTTGAGCGTGCGGTAGGCGCTGATGCTCTTGAGCGCCCACTGCTCGGACATCTGCCAGTTGAGGATGGCCGACACGCCGTTGTGCATCAGCTTCTGGTCGGTGCCCGGCGAGAACGAGGTGCGGGTCTCGAAGTCGTAGTCGGAGGTCGGCGCCGGCAACAGCACCACGGCGCCGCGACCGAGGTCGGTCTGCACCAGGCGCGCCTCGGGATTGCCCAGGGTGAGGGCGTTGTCCTGGTGCGTGTAGTCGAAGGAGACCACGGCGGAGAAGCTGTCGCTCGGCGACCAGCCCATGCGCAGGCGCATGGCCTGGTTGTCGTCCTCGTTGTAGTCCTGGCCGGTGTCGGGTTCGGTCACGTAGCCGTCGTTGTTGACCGCGGCGGCGGCGAAACTCACGGCGAAGGTGTCGGAGAACGGCTGGTTGCTGTAGAGCCGTGCGTCGAAGCGGCCGTAGTCGCCGATCGCGACCTCGACCGATCCGCGCCGCTCCTGGTCCGGCGTCCTGCTCACCAGCTTGATCGCGCCGCCGGTGGAGTTCTTGCCGTACAGCGTGCCCTGCGGGCCGCGCAGCACCTCGACCCGCTCGACGTCGAACAGGGTGAACAGGGTGCCGTTGATGCGCGAGTAGTACACGTCGTCGACGTACATGCCGACGCCCGGGTCGAAGGTCTGCAGCGCATCCGGCTGGCCGATGCCGCGGATGAAGACGTTGGTGGTGCTGGACTGGCCGCGGCCCTGCACGATGTTGAGGTTGGGCACCGCACCCTGCAGGCCGTCGATCTGCTGCGCCTGCAGGTTGCGCAGTTCGTCCTCGTCGAAGGCGCTGATCGCGATCGGCACGTCCTGCGCGGTCTCCTCGCGGCGGCGCGCGGTGACCGTGATGTTGCCCAGTTCCCGGGCGCGCTCGGCCTCGGTGGCCGCCTCGGCCGGCGACTCCTGCGCGGCGGGGTCGGCCGCGGGATCGGCGGCGGGCTGCGGCTGCGGACCCTGCGCCAGCGCCGGCACGGCCGCGAGCGAAGTGGCGATGGCGAGCGCGAGCGGCGCGATTCTGTGCAGCGGCATGGCAGTCCCTCCTCGTGATCCCCGGGAATGGCAGGCAATCTAGACCGCGTTCACGCTGGCGCAACTTGGACCTTCGTCCAGTTCTTTTCGCCGGCGCCGGGTGCCGACAATGGCCCCACGCCCGACTCCGGGAGAGGATTCCGCATGCTCAGTCTGGCCGGGCTGCTGCTCGCGCTCGCGCTGCTGATCGCGCTGACCATGCGCGGCATGAGCCTGTTCATCGCCACGCCGCTGACCGCGGCGCTGGTGGCGCTGACCAGCGGCATCGCCCTGTTGCCGCCGCAGGCGGCGACGGCCGGGCAGGACCTGGTGTCGCTCTACATGCAGGGCTTCACCGGCTTCATCGCCAGCTGGTTCTTCATGTTCCTGCTCGGCTCCCTGTTCGGCAAGCTGATGGAGGACTCGGGCGCGGCCGAGAGCGTGGCGCGCTGGATCACCGGCCACCTGGGGGTGAAGCGCGCCGCGCTGGCGGTGGTGCTGGCCTGCGCCGTGCTCACCTACGGCGGGGTCAGCCTGTTCGTGGTGGCGTTCTCGGTCTACCCGATGGCGGTGAGCCTGTTCCGCGAGGCCGACCTGCCGCGGCGCTTCATCCCGGGCGCGCTCGCCTTCGGTTCCGGCACCTTCACCATGACCTCGGCCGGTTCGCCCGAGATCCAGAACTGGATCCCGATCCCCTACCTCGGCACCACGCACCTCGCCGCCTGGCAGGCCAGCGCCATCGTCGCGGTGACGATGGCGTTCGTGGGCTACGCCTGGCTCGCGCGGATGGTCCGGCGCGCGGTCGAGCGCGGCGAACGCTTCGAGGCGCGTGCCGACGACCCCGGCAGCGCACGCGTCGTGCTGCCGCACCCGGCGGTGGCGGCGCTGCCGCTGGCGGCGGTGCTGGCGGTGTCGTACCTGCTGCACGACACCTACAAGACCTCGGCCCTGATCGTCGCCCTGCTGGCCGGCTGCCTCGCCACGGCGATCCTGTCGTGGCGCCACCTGGCGCGGCCCGGGCGCGCGCTCGGCGACGGCGCCATCGGCGCGTTGATCGCGATCGGCAACACCGCGGCGGTCGTGGGCTTCGGCGCGGTGGCCAAGGCGGCGCCCGCGTTCACCATGGCGGTGGACTGGGTCACCCACCTGCCCGGGGGCGGCCTCGCCGGCGCCGCGATCGCCGTCACCCTGATCGCGGCGATGACCGGCTCCGCCTCGGGCGGCCAGGTCATCGCCTTGCCGATCCTGGCGCCGGTGTACCTCGCGCAGGGCGTCAACCCGGAACAGTTGCACCGGGTCGTCGCGCTGGCCTCGGGCGGCCTCGACTCGCTGCCGCACAACGGCTACGTGGTCACCACCATCCGCGCGATCTGCGGCGAGACCCATCGCGCCGCCTACCCCGCGATCGGCGCGCTCACGGTCGTCGTGCCGCTGGCCGGCGTCGCGCTCTGCATCGGGCTGTTCGCGCTGGGCCTGTGAGATCGCCCGCGCGGCCGCGCCGGCGCTACCCTGTGGCGGTGGGCAACGGAGATCGCGCCATGGACACCGAGCGCCGCCGCGCCGTCTGGTACTTCGATTTCATCTCGCCGTTCGCGTACCTGCAGTGGCGCGCGCTGGACTCGCTGGCGCCGATCCTGACCTTCGAGTTCCGGCCGATCCTGTTCGCCGCCCTGCTCGACCACCACGGCCACAAGGGGCCGGCGGAGATCGGGCAGAAGCGCCGCTTCACCTACCGCTTCGCGGTCTGGCGCGCGCAGCGCGCCGGCATCCCCTTGCGCTTCCCGCCCGCGCACCCGTTCAACCCGCTGCCGGCGCTGCGCCTGGCGCTGGCGCTGGGCTGCCGCGCGGGCGCGATCGACGCCATCTTCAGCCACCTGTGGGCGGAGGGCCGCGCCGGCGACAGCGCGGAGGCGCTGGCGCCGGTGGCGGCGCGCTTCGGCATCGAGGACGTGGAACGCGCGCTGGCCGATCCCGCGGCCAAGGCGGCGCTGCGCGCCAACACCGAGGGCGCGATCGCGCGCGGCGTGTTCGGCGTGCCGACCGTGGACGTCGATGGCGAGCTGTTCTGGGGCGACGACGCCACGCCGATGCTGCACGACTGGCTGGCGCATCCCGAGCGCTTCCGCGAGGGCGAGCTCGCGCGGGTGCTGGAACTGCCGATGGCGGCGCGGCGCGGCTGAGCCGCGCGCGGCTCAGGCCGCCGAGGCGGGGTCGGCGTCCGGCACCACCACCAGGTTGCGGCCGCGGCGCTTGGCCAGGTACATGGCCTGGTCCGCTTCGGCCACCAGCTGGTCCGGGGTCTGCGCGCCGCCGCGGAACCCGGCCACGCCGATGCTGACGGTGAGGTTGACGTTGCGCCCCACGACCACGCGGCAGCCGGCGTCGACGTCGGCGCGCACGCGATCGGCGATCGCCACCGCGTCGGCGGCGCTGGCGCCAGGCAGCACCACCAGGAACTCCTCGCCGCCATAGCGGCCCAGGCTGTCGCCCTGCCGCAGCTCGCGCCCGATGCGCTCGACCACGGCCTTGAGGCAGGCGTCGCCCACCGCATGCCCGTAGGTGTCGTTGATGGTCTTGAAGCGGTCGAGGTCGATGAACAGGATCGACAGCGGCCGTTCCGCGGCCCAGGCGTTGTCGCAGGCGGCGCGCAGCTTGAGCGCGATCGCGTGGCGGTTGAGCACGCGCAGCAGCGGGTCGCGCTCGGCCGCGAGGCGCGCCTCGTCGCGTTCGTGGCGCACCGCCAGCATGCGGTCGGCCACGCCGACCGCGAACATCACCGCGACGAAGGCGCCGGCCAGCGGCAGCGCGTACTCCTGCCCCGGTAGCAGCGGCGCCAGTTCGAGCAGCTGCAGTTCGCGCAGGACGTCCAGGGCCACCGCGGGCAGCCAGGCCACAAGGTAGAAACGCGCGGCGCGACTGCCGCGACGCCACGCCAGGCACGCCGCCACCATGGCCAGGATCGAGGACACGATCAGCAGGTAGCCGCCGAAGCGCGGCAACCAGCTGCCCTGCATGGCCGGCACCAGGGCCAGCACGATGATCGGCACGAAGGCCGCGGCGCAGGCGTTGAGCAGCTGGCGCAGGCGCGGGGCGAAGCGCACCAGGTCGAGGAAGTGCACGGTGAACAGGAGCAGGAACGCGGTGGCCAGCGAGCGGCTGATCCAGATCGCCACCACGCCGAGGTTCGACAGCCAGGCCAGCCACGCCAGCGCGTAGGCCTCGCCGGTGAGCATGAGCAGGTACAGGAGCTGGAAGCCGATGGCGCCGAACAGGAGCAGGAACTCGCGCTCGCGCAGCACCCAGCCGAAGGCGCCGACCACCAGCCAGGTGACCGCGATCGCGGTCAGGATCGCGGTGATGTTGCGCTGGTAGGCGATGTCGGCGCGGGCGAACTCGCCGGCGTCCTCGATCGCGACCTGCGGCGACAGGCGGCGCCCGGCCTTCATGCGCACGTAGATGGGCGTGTCCGGACCCACCGTCGCGGGCAGGTCGAACACCAGCGCGTGGCGCGAATGGCGCTGGTCGAGGTCGAGGTCGCGCAGGGCGCGCTCCCTGGCCACGTAGTCGGGCGGCAGGTGGACCGTGACCCGATTGCCATAGGGCGCGTAGAGCGCCAGCACCGGCGGACTGGTCGAGCGCCACGGTTCGGCCAGGCGGATGCGGTACCAGCGGTCCATGTCGCGCCCGTTGTCGAGCAGCGAGCTGCCGGCCGGCAGGACCTCGAAGCGGTCGTCGGCGGCGCCCCGCACGACGTCGATCGGCGGCGCCGTCGCCGGGTCGTTCCAGCGCGCCAGCTCGAACGGCACCCCGCGCGCGGACGCCTTCGCGCTGGCCAGGAGCAGCGGCAGCAGCAGCAGGACGGCGAACCGGAGGGCCGTGGTCGGCGCTGCGCGCATCGGGGTCGGTTCAGCGGCGCGGGAGGCGGCCGGGACGAACATCCTAGCCGCGGCCGGGGATCGGCGCCAACGCCAGGGAACCTCTGTACAAGTATCCGCACCCGCGCTGGTCGCCTTGACCGTGGAACCACCACGCCCTGCGGCGTCCGCCTCGGTGCGAACGCGCACGGTAGCAACGCGGGTGCGGATACTTGTTCAGGGGTTCCCTAGTCCGGGCGCGACTCGAGTGCAGCGTCCGACCATTCGCGGGTGCGCTGCGCCAGGTAGGGGAAGAACGGATTGCTGCCCAGGCGCGCGAACTGGTCGACCGGCACCACCAGCGCCCGGCGTTCGCCGCGCAGTGCGAGCCGCCCGAGCTGGATGCCGAAATCCTCGCGCCGCGATGGCTCGAGGCCGTACAGCGGGTCGTCGATCGGGAAAGGCAGGGCGACGTGGGAGAGCGAATAGACCTCGCGCGGGAACTCGAGGCCCAGCTCGCGGCGCGTGGGCTCGCTCGCGCCGGCCCGACGGCGCCACTCGCTGACCTCGAGGGTATCGGGACGGGTGTTGGTGATGACGGTCACGCCCCAGGTACGCTCGACGTCGCTACGCCCCAGCGAGTCGCGGAACCCCAGCGCGGTGCGGGTGAAGAGCGGCTCCAGCGCCCCGGCGCGGTTGATGTCGAACAGCACCAGTTCGCTGCCGTTGGCCGGGAGCTGGTCGTACAGGCGCGTCACCACCGCGGCGCTCTCGACCGTCTCGTCGAGCACGGACTGGAAGGTGAGCACGGGCGGGAGCCGCCCCAGGGTGCCGGCCCGCGCGTGCCGCTCGAGGTCGGCCTGGATCTCGCGGGTCAGCCGCACCGACTGCAGGCCCCCGTTGACCGGGAACGAGTTGTACTTGAAGGGGTTGAACTCCGGCTGGATGTCCAGCCATGCCGATTGCTCGAAATAGGGGATGAACGACAGCAGCCCGATCACGCGCGCCAGCCCGGAACCGCGCGCGATGCCGATCATCGGCGAGATCAGCACGATGCGGTCGGCGCGCGGCAGTCCGTCGTCGTCGATGGCGTCGAGCTGGTGCTCCAGCACCAGCGCGCCGCCATTCGAGTAGCCGGCCATCAGCAGCGGCGCCTCCGCGCCGACCTGCGCGCGCACGTGGCGCGCGGCCACGGCCACCGCCTCGAACCAGTCCTCCCACTCGGCGGTCACCAGCCCGGCCGGCACGGTCCCGTGGCCGGGCACGCGGATCGCCAGCACGTACCAGCCCTGGCGCTCGAGCAGGTCGGCGAGCGCCCGCATGCTGTACGGCGCGTCGGTCAGGCCGTGCACCAGCAGGGCGCCGCCGCGGACCTTGGCCGGTCGGCGCTCGAAACTGCGGTTCCAGTCGGTGTCGAAGCGCTCCGGGTTGTTGCGGCTCGACGGCGCATAGCGCAGGCCCGGCACGTCGTCCTCGGGGCGCAGCGCCTGCGTCACCCGCTGGCGGCTTTCGCGGACCACCTCCGCCTCGCGCTCGAGGTAGCGCGCGAAGTCGAAGCCGCGCTGGCGCATCTCCTCGGCGGTGAGCTCCAGTTGCGGCGCCTCGCGATGCCAGGGCTGCAGCGGCGGCAGGCCGCGCGAGTGGAATGCCTGCACCAGCACGATCGTGGCCAGCACCAGCAGCACCGACCACACCAGGCGCAGCGACCACCGCCACAGCATGCGCATACCCGTCACTCCCCGTCTGCAGTGCCCAAGGGTAGTCGAGCCGGGGCCGCGGTGGCAGCCGTCGGCGTAGACTGGCCGCATGGACGGCGGTCGGCGACGGCGGATCACGGCATGCGCGGTCGCGGTCGCCGTCGCCCTGGCGCTGGCCGTGCCCGCGATCCGCGCCCAGGAACTGCACAAGTGCAAGGCCGCGGACGGATCGATCGCCTACCAGGACCGGCCGTGCCCCGCGGACAGCACCGAACTGCCGCGGCCGGCGGCAGCCCCGATGCGCGGGCTGGCCCCGGAAACCGTGGCCGAACCGGCCCCCGCCGGCGCGTCCGCGGCGGTGGTCCCGGACCAGGCCGCCGGCGGCCCCGCGCCGGCGCCGTTGCCCGCGCTCTATCGCTGCGAGTCCGCCGACGGAAAGCGCTACGTCAGCGGCAATCCGAACCCGCGCGGACGCTACGTGCCGCTCTGGACGCTCAGCGACTGGCCTTCGATCGAGGGCCCGGTCGGGGCCACGCCGCCGGGATCGCGCGGCGTGGGCGGCACCACGCCGCCGCCCGGCGGGCCACGACCCGGCGCGCGCGGCGGCTGGCCGGCGACGATGGCGGCGGGCTACACCTGGGTGCAGGACCAGTGCTACGCCATGGGACGCGGCGAACTGTGCGCGCACTGGCGCGCGGAGATCGACCGCGTCGGCGCCGCGCGCCGGATCGCGTTCGAAGCCGAGCGCGCGACGCTCGACGGCCAGTACCGCGAACTGCGCGAGCAGTACGCGCGCCACTGCCCTTGACGCGCCACGCCGACGCCGCCCCGCCCGGCCTTCAGTTCGGCGGCCGCACGAACGAGCCGAAGCTGAGGTAGAACGAGTTGTCGCCGCTGTCGGCGTGGCCGAAACCGAGGAAGATCGGCCCGAAGAACGTGTCCACGCCGACGAAGACGCTGCCGGCGTAGATCAGGTTGTCGACCTCGATGTCGTCGCGCGAATCGAACACGTTGCCGGCCTCGATGCTGGCGCCGACGTACGCGGGCACGCTGAACAGGGCCTCGTCGTTGGTCAGGCGGCGATAGTAGATGCCGCGCCCGAGCAGCGAGTGCGGCCCGAAGAGCTCGCGCTCGGTCAGGCCCGAGAGGTTGACGAAGCCGCCCAGGAACCCGGTCGAGGCGAGGAAGGGCTCGTCGCCCCAGAAGGTGGAGCCGCGCGCGCCGAGCAGCAGGTTGTTGCGTCCCGAGGAGAACGCCCGGTCGGCGTTGAAGCGCAGGGTTTCGCCCTCGTTGTCGCTGCCGAGCGCGTCGAGGTACCAGTCGCCGGCCACGTCGATGCGCGCGCCCGATTGCGGGAAGTCCTCGTCGTCGAGGGTGTCGAAGGCGTAGCGCAGGGTCACGCCGCCGGCGTTGTCGTCGATGTCGTTGGCGAGGTTGGGCGGGCCGATCTGCAGGTCGGCCTTGTCGAGACCGCGCTGCAGCCCGATGCCGATGCGGTTGTTGCGGTTGGCGTTCCAGCCGGCTTCCAGGCCCAGGCGGGTGCGGCGCACGCGGTATTCGGCGTACTGGGCCGAATCGACCGTCAAGGGTTGCTCGGTCGCCCGATGGTCGAAGTACGGCAAGGCGTAGAACTGGCCGAGCCCGCCCATCGGCTGGTAGAGCTCCGTGCGCAGGGTGGTGATGCGGCCGATCCCGAGCAGCGTGCGCCACTCCAGGCCATAGCGGTTGAGGCCGGTCTGGGTGAACTCGGTGTCGAGCTGGTAGCTGTTGCGGCCGTCGAAGTCGTCGCTGAGTTGCAGGCCGAAGGTCAGGAATCCAGGGCCCCAGCCCTTGTCGATCGGCAGCACCTCGATGCCGGTGCGGCCGTCCTCGTCCTTGCGCAGCTGCCAGACGATGCGCTCGAACTGCCCGGCGCCGTAGGCCTCGCCGATGTCGCTCTCGATCCGGTCGACGTCGAGCGGCTTGCCGGCGTTGTCGCGCATGATGCGGTCGACGAAGCTGGCGCTCTTGCTGCGCTTGGTCACCGTGTCGACGAAATCGACCAGCGGCGGGTCGAAGTCGCGGCGGCGGACGCGCTCCTGCCACGCCGCGTAGTCGGCCTCGCTCACGCTGTAGCGGCGCAACTGCGCCACCATCGCCTCGGCACCCTGCTCGCCGAGCGGCACGGCCTCGGCCGAGCGGTCGAACGCGGCGCTGCTGATGTCGCCCAGTTCGGGCCGGATCAGGAGGTCGTCGCCGGTCAGTTCGGCGAGGATCTCGTTGGTGAGGCGCTGGGTCACCAGCGTGATCATCTGCAGGGTGATCGAGATCGGCGAGCGCAGCTGCTCGTCGGTCATCGGCGGCGTGCCGACGTCGACCGCGATCACCCGGGTCGCGCCCATGGCCTTGACCACGTCGATCGGCACGTTGTTGACCAGGCCGCCGTCGACCAGCAGGCGGCCGTCGACCCGGATCGGCGCGAATGCCGCCGGCACCGACATGCTCGCGCGCACCGCGACCGCGAGGTCGCCGGCGCCGAAGACCACGGTCCGGCCGTCGACGATGTCGGTGGCGACGCAACGGAACGGGATCGGGAGGCTGTCGAAGTCCGGGTCCTGCCAGGTCGACAGCAGCAGGCGGCGCAGCAGCAGGAGCAGCTTCTGGCCCTGGATCGCGCCGCGCGGCAACTGGATCCGGCCGTCGCGCACGCCGAGCCGGAAGTTGAGCAGGTCGCGCAGGGTGTCGTCCTTGCGCCGCATCGGCAGGTCGGGCCGTGCCGGGTCGTCGTCGAGCATGTCGGCCCAGTCGATCGCGCCGACGATCGCCTCCATCTCGTCGGGCGAGTAGCCGGCGGCGTACAGGCTGCCGATGATCGCGCCCATGGAGGTGCCGGAGATGAAGGCGATCGGCACGCGCTCGCGCTCGAGCACCTTGAGCACGCCGATATGGGCCGCGCCGCGGGCGCCGCCGCC
>CAZTNB010000026.1:0-25866 GCA_964614825.1 uncultured Gammaproteobacteria bacterium | reverse complement strand
TGCGGGATGCCGCAGGCGAACTCGATCACCTCGAGCCCGCGCGTGACCTCGCCCAGCGCGTCGCCGTGGGTCTTGCCGTGCTCGGCCGTCAGCGTCGCGGCGAGCAGGTCGGCGCGGGCCTCGATCAGCTCGCGCAGCTTGAACAGCACCCGCGCCCGGCGGATCGGCGGGGTCTGCGACCAGGCCGGGAACGCGGCCGACGCGGCCGCGACCGCCGCGGCGACCACCCCGGCGTCGCCCAGCGGCAGCACGCCGGTCTGGCGTCCGCTGGCGGGGTTGTAGACGGGCGCGGTGCGCGCGCCGGCGGGATCGACGCGCTGGCCGCCGATGTGGTGCGGGATGCGCACCGGCGGATTCGCCGGATCGGTCGAGGGTGACCTGCGAATGGGGACGCTCATGCCCTTGCCTCCATCATTCCTGTCGCCGGCGCGGCGCGGCCGCGCCTACGGCGCCGGCTGCGCGACCTCGCGCGGGATCATAACGCCGGCTCAGGCCACCGCCCGGATCGACGCCCGCAATCCCTCGACCAGGCGCTGGATCTCGTCGGCGGTGCTGATCACGGGCGGCGCCAGCGCTATGGTGTCGCCGGTGAAGCGCACCAGCAGGCCGCGCTTGAGCGCGTCCTCGAACAGGCGGATGGCGCGCAGCCCGGGCTTGCCCGGCAACGGCGCCAGCTCGAAGGCGGCGGCGGCGGCGCAGTTGCGCACGTCGATCACGTTGGGTTCGCCGCGCAGCGAATGCACGCCGTCCTCCAGCAGCCGGCCCAGCGCGGCGTAACGCCTGGGCACGTCCTCCGACTCGAGGATGTCGAGGGTCGCGTGCGCCGCCGCGACCGCGAGCGCATGGCCCGAATAGGTGTAGCCGTGGAACAGCTCCACCGCGTAGTCCGGACCCTGCATGAAGGCCTCGTAGATGTCCTGGCGCGCGATCACGCCGCCCATCGGCACGGTGCCGTTGTTGACGCCCTTGGCGAAGGTGATGAGGTCGGGCTGCACGCCGAAGGCCTGCGCGCCGAACCAGTCGCCCATGCGCCCGAAGCCGGTGATGACCTCGTCGAAGATCAGCAGGATCCCGTGCCGGGTGCAGATCTCGCGCAATCGTTGCAGGTATCCCTGCGGCGGCACGATCACGCCGGCGGAACCCTGCATCGGCTCCACGATCACCGCGGCGATGGTGGAGGCGTCGTGCAGCGCCACGATCCGCTCCAGCTCGTCCGCCAGGTGCGCGCCCCACGCCGGCTGCCCACGCGAGTAGGCCATCTCGCCGAGGTTGTGCGTGTGCGGCAGGTGGTCGACGCCGGGCACCATCAGCGGCGCGTACATCTTGCGGTTGGCGACCATGCCGCCGACCGAGATGCCGCCGAAGCCCACGCCGTGGTAGCCCTTCTCGCGCCCGATGAAGCGGGTGCGCGAGGCCTCGCCGCGCAGGCGGTGGTAGCCCAACGCGATCTTTAGCGCGGTGTCGACCGCCTCCGACCCCGAGTTGGTGAAGAACACGCGGTTGAGGTCGCCGGGCGCGCGCCCGGCGATGCGGTCGGCCAGGCGGAAGTTCTCCGGGCTGGAGACCTGGAAGGCCGGCACGTAGTCCACCGTGTCGAGCTGGCGCTTGACCGCCTCCATGATTCGCGGGTCGCCGTGGCCGAGGCCGCAGCACCACAGGCCGGACAGGCCGTCGAACAGCCGCTGCCCGTCGACGGTGGTGTAGTACGCGCCCTTGGCCGAGGCCAGCAGGCGGTCGTGCGGCCGGTGCTGCTTGAAGTAGCGGTTGTGCGTGAACGGCATCCAGTAGGGATCGAGGTTCAGCGCGTCGACGCTGGGCGTGGCGGGTTCGGTCATGGTCGGTCGGCCGGCATGGCGGGCGCCTGAGCTTACTCTCCGATGTCCTCGTTCCAAAGGACGGGATGGGCCGCGATGAAGGCCCGCATGAGCTCGACGCAGCGCGGGTCGTCGAGCACTTCGAGCGCCACGCCGCGGCTGCGCAACAGGGCTTCCTCGCCCAGGAAGCTGCGGTTCTCGCCGACCAGCACCCGCGGGATGCCGTAGAGCAGGATTGCCCCGCTGCACATCGCGCACGGCGACAGCGTGGTGTAGAGGGTGGATTCGCGGTACACCCGCGCCGGCAGCCGCCCGGCGTTCTCCAGCGCGTCCATTTCGCCGTGCAGCACCGTGCTGCCGCGTTGCACGCGCCGGTTGTGGCCGCGCCCGATGATGCGACCGTCGTGCACCAGCACCGAGCCGATCGGAATGCCGCCCTCGGCCAGCCCGGCCTCGGCTTCCGCGATCGCGGCCTGCAGGTAAGGGTCCATGGCTGGGGGCTCCTCTGGCTACGCCAGCGCAAGTCTCGCAGCAACTGCCGTCCAGGAATACCGGGGCCCACGGCACCGGCCTGCTGCAGGCGTGGGGGTCCACGACTGCCGGGATCAGGATGCCGGCTCAGACAGTGAAGCAAACTCGCCGGCGCCCTGATCCCGGCATTCGCGGACGCGCTTCGTCCCGGCGCGCAGAGCGTCGCGCTTGCGCCGTCGTCGGACGAGCGCGGACCCCTGTGAATGCGACGCGGATTCTCCCAGCGATCGCATCCACACCCGCTTGCGATCATGTCATGATCAGCTACGGCGCGGGGCAGCGCAGGGGGATCCATGGTTTTCAACTCGCTCACCTTCGCGGTGTTCTTCGCGATCGTGCTCCTGCTGCACTCCCTGCCCTTCTCGTGGCGGGTGAAGAAAGTCAACCTGCTGGTAGCCAGTTACCTGTTCTACGCGGCCTGGAATCCCCCCTTCATCATCCTGTTGTGGCTCTCCACCGTCGTCGACTGGTGGGCGGCAAATCGCATCGCGCAGGCCAGCAACCCGTGGCGCCGTCGCGCGTGGATGCTGACCTCGGTGTGCCTCAACCTGGGCATGCTGGGATGGTTCAAGTACGGCGAGTTCCTCCTCGCCAACTTCCAGGCCCTGGCGGCCACCGTCGGCATCGACTACCAGCCGCCGGCCTTCGACATCGTGCTCCCGGTGGGCATCTCGTTCTACACCTTCGCCACCATGTCCTACACGCTCGACGTCTACCTGCGCCGCGCCGAACCGACGCCGCGGATGCTGGACTTCGCGCTGTTCGTGACCTTCTTCCCGCATCTCGTGGCGGGACCGATCATGCGGCCCACGGAACTGGTGCCGCAGTTCGAGCAGCCGCGCCGCGCCAGCATGGACCAGCTGCGCTTCGGCCTCGCGCTGATGACCCTGGGCCTGTTCCAGAAGGTCGTGCTGGCCGACGGTTTCCTCGCCGCGCCGGCCGAACAGGTCTACGACAACACCATGGCGCCGGGCGCGCTGGACGCGTGGTTCGGCACCCTGGCCTTCAGCGGCCAGATCTTCTGCGACTTCGCCGGCTACTCCACCACCGCGATCGGCGCGGCCATGTGCCTGGGCTTCGCCATGCCGGACAACTTCCGCTTCCCCTACGCGGCGGTGGGCTTCTCCGACTTCTGGCGCCGCTGGCACATCACGCTGTCGTCGTGGCTGCGCGATTACCTCTATATCCCGCTGGGCGGCAACCGCAAGGGCGAGGCACGCACCTACGCCAGCCTGATGACCACCATGCTGCTGGGCGGCCTCTGGCACGGCGCCAACTGGACCTTCGTGGTGTGGGGCGGCCTGCACGGCTTGTACCTGTCGGCGGAGCGCTGGTTGCGTTCGCGCTTCGCCGGCTGGTCGCCGGGCCCCCTGGCCTTGTTCGGCCTGGCGATGTTCACCTGGTTCCTGGTCAACATCACCTGGGTGTTCTTCCGCGCCGCCACCTTCACCAAGGCCTGGGACGTGTTGCGCGGCATGTTCGGCTTCGCGGTCGACGCCAAGCCGATCCTCGCCGGGGTACACCTGATCGCGGTGGGCGCGATCGTGGGCGGCATCGTCGCCACGCACTGGTTCATGCGCCGCCGCACCCTGGAATCGCTGGTGGCGCGCACGCCGCCGCTGCTCCTGACCCTCGTCTGGGCCCTGATGGCTTTCGCCATCCTGATCGAACAGGGAACCGGCAATGCCTTCATCTACTTCCAGTTTTGAACGCCTGACCGCGGCCGACCGGCCCGGCGTCGCGCAGCCGGTGCCGGAACGGCCGGTGCCGTCGCGGCCCTGGGGACCCGTCAGCCTCGCGGTGCTGGTGATCATCGCCGCGCTGATGGCGGGTTGGGAATGGCGCATGCGCCAGCTGCAGCTCCTGCCCGGCGACCTCGACGACGGTGCCTCGGCGTGGGCCGAGCAGCGCCGGCGCATCGATGCCGGCGACGTCGCGGTCGCGATCGTGGGCGACTCGCGCATCCTGTTCGACACCGACCTGGCCCGCTTCCAGGCCCTGACCGGCGTGCGACCGGTGCAGCTCGCGCTGCCGGGGACCAATGGCCGGCCGTTCCTGCAGGATCTCGCTGCCGATCCCGATTTCAAGGGCCTCGCCATCGTCGGCATCGCGGATACCTCGTACTTCCGCGACGAGGTCGGCCTGATGGACGACGCGCTGGACACCTACCACTTCGAGTCGCCTGCCAGGCGCAGTTCGCACCTCATCACGACCTGGCTCGAGCGGCGCCTGGGCTTCCTCGACGAGGCCTATCGCCTGAGCGTGCTGGTCAAGCGCCTCGACAACGGCTGGCGCGCCGGCGCCCGTTCTCCCTACGGCGACGTGTGGAAGATCAGGACCGGCGCGGACGAGCGCCAGACCGCGATGTGGACGCGCATCGAGACCGACGCCTACCTGCGCGACCACGCCCGCAGCGTGTGGGTGCAGCCGCGCCCCACCACCGGCGTGCCGGTCGCGCCCGAGGTCATCGCGCGCACGCAGGATGCGACCCGCGAAGCGGTGAAGGCGATCCGGGCCCGCGGCGGCGAGGTGGTGTTCGTGCGGCCGCCGTCGTCGCCGGAACTGCGCGTGCAGGAGGACGCGCGCCTGCCGCGCGAGGTGGGCTGGGACCCCTTGCTGGCCGTGGCCGACGTGCGCGGGGTGCACTTCGACGACTATCCGTCGATGCAGGGCCTCGACATTCCCGAGTGGTCGCACCTCTCGCGCGCCTGCGCGCCGGTCTTCACCGACGCCTACGTGCGCGCGCTGGCGCAGCACACCACGCGCCTGCAGCTGGTGGCCGACGCGCCGCCGCCGCTGGCGCCGGCGGATTGCGCGGGCAAGGCGCCGGACTGAGTCCGCGCCCGCCGCTTCCCCGGCCAGTCGATCCCTTCAGGGGCTGGCGGCAACCGGCGCCAGCTTCGGGTCCAGGGTCAGGAACACCGCCTGCTTGTCCCAGTTGTCGACCCCGAACACGCGGAACACGATCACGTACTCGCCCGCCGGCAGCGGCTTCTCGGCCTCGAGGCGCCAGGTGCCGTTGGGATCGCCGTCGGCGACCACGTCGACGCCGTTGAGCGAATCGAGGCGGCTGTCGAACTCGGGATCGTAGTCGCCGAGCTGGTAGACGTTGACCGAGATCTTCTCGACCTTGCCGACGTAGCCCGGGACGATGCCACCGGGCCTGGCCTGCACGCGCAGCCTGTTCGAGACCGGCTTGGCCAGCTGCCAGCACACGTCCTCGCCATGCTTGATCGCCGCCACGCGCGCGGCCGTCGCGCCATCGGGCAGCGCCGCGGTCTCCTGCCCGTCGACCAGCAGGCCCATGCAGTGGCCGTTGCGGTCGACGCAGCGCATGTCGCCCTCGCCATCGTTGGGCGCGCACAACTCGGCCTGCGACTTCGCCTGCAGGCCGGAAGCGGCCAGCAGCAGGCAGGCGGCGATCGCGATTCTCATGGGCATCCTCCGGGGGTTCACCACAGCACGCCGGCGGCGATCGGCCGCCACTCCTCGCCTTCCTGGCGCTCGACGCGGAAACTGCCGTCGCTCCTGCGGATCACGCAGCGGAAGCTGCCGCCGTCGAGCTGCATCGCATAGGCGATGCGCGACTCGGTCGTGGTCCCGGTGCTCTGGATCCGCGCCACCATCGCGTGGTCGATGGAGCGGGTGTCGCTGCGCGGCTTGACTTCCTTCTGCAGGAAGTACTTGCACTTGCGCTCCAGTTCCGCCGGTAGCTGCACCAGCTCGCCGTCGGCCGGGCGGAAGCTCAGCTGCAGGCCCATCGAGCCGCAGGGCGCGGCCGGATCGTCGTCGTCGCAGACCTGGCAGGAATACGTGCCGCCGTCGCCGGCGCTGAACTGGAACAGGAATCCCTGCTCCCCGAGCGGGATCGCCGTTTCCTTCAAGCCCCTGGCCGGTGGCGCGTGGCCGCTGGCGTCGATGGCAGCGGTGCAGCGGTCGCGCAGCGCCTGCTGCCCGGCGGCGCCGGCCGGCCCCGCGATCGCGGCGCCCGCGACGGCGACCACCAGCCACAGGATCCGGTTGCGCATCGACAGGCCCTCCGCATCGGCCGCGGGATCGGCAGCGTCCCGCAAGTCGCCACGCAGGATGCGCGCGCCCGGGGCCAGCCCTGCATCCACTATCATCCCGCGATGCCCGCCTTCGCAAGCCTGCCGCTGAGTCCCGCCCTGCTGCAGGCTCTGGAGGCGCTGGGCTACACCCGGATGACGCCGATCCAGGAGCGCAGCCTGCCGCTGATCCTGGCCGGCCGCGACGTCACCGGCCAGGCCCGTACCGGCACCGGCAAGACGGTGGCCTTCGGCCTCGGCCTGCTCGCCGCGCTGGACCCGGCGCAGATCCGCCTGCAGGGCCTGGTGCTGTGCCCCACGCGCGAGCTCGCCGACCAGGTCAGCAAGGCGATCCGCGCGCTGGCGCGCTTCATCCCCAACATCAAGCTGCTGACCCTGTGCGGCGGCATTCCGCTCGGCCCGCAGCTGGCGTCGCTGGTGCACGACCCGCACCTCGTGGTCGGCACGCCGGGCCGCATCCAGGAACTCAAGCGCAAGGGCAAGCTGCACTTCGGCGGGATCAAGGTCGCGGTGCTGGACGAAGCCGACCGCATGCTCGACATGGGCTTCTCCGAGGCCATCGACGAGCTGATGGCGGCCTTGCCCAGGCAACGCCAGACCCTGCTCTACTCGGCCACCTTCCCGGACGCGGTGCGCGCTGTCAGCCGGCGCTTCCAGCGCGAGCCCGCCGACGTCACCGTGGACGAGAAGGACACCACGGAGCCGGTGACGCAGCACTTCCACGAAGTGGAGCCGGCGCAGAAGCTGGGCGTGCTGCTGCAGTTGCTGGGCGAGCACCGGCCCGAATCGGCGCTGGTGTTCTGCAACACCCGGCGCGGCACCGAGGAACTGGCGCAGCAGCTGGACGAGCATGGCGTGGCCACGCTGGCCCTGCACGGCGAGCTCGACCAGCGCGAGCGCGAGGAAGTGCTGGTGCGCTTCGCCAACCGCAGCATCCGCGTGCTGGTGGCCACCGACGTCGCCGCGCGCGGCCTCGACATCGAGGACCTGCCGGCAGTGGTGTCCTATGACCTGGCCAGCGATCCGGACGCACACCTGCACCGCATCGGCCGCACCGGGCGCGCCGGCAGGACCGGCCTGGCGCTGGCGCTGGTGAGTTCGCGCGAGATGCCGCGCGCGCATGCGATCGAGGCGGCGCAAGGCGCGCCGATCGCCTGGCACGCCACCACCTCGCGTCGCGACGGCGGCCGCGGACTGCCGCCACCGCCAATGGTCACCCTGGCGATCGACGGCGGACGCAAGGACAAGATGCGCGCCGGCGACATCCTCGGCGCGCTGACCGGCACCGCGGGGCTCGATGCCGCGGCGGTGGGCAAGATCGACCTGTACGCCACGCGCTGCTACGTGGCCATCGCCCGCGCCCAGGCCGAACGCGCCCTGGCGCGGCTGCGCGAGGGCAAGATCAAGGGCCGCAATTTCCGCGTGCGGCGGATCTGAGCGCGCCGCGCATGACCCGCTTCCGCCACGCGCTCGTGCGCCCGCCCGGCGCCAACTTCGCGGCGGGCCTGAGCACCGCCGCCATGGGCGCGCCCGACCTCGCGCTGGCACTGCGCCAGCACGCCCGCTACTGCGAAGCGCTGCGACACTGCGGCCTCGAGCTGGTCGCCCTGCCCGCCGACGAGCACCATCCCGACGCCACCTTCGTCGAGGACACCGCGATCCTCACCGCGCACGGCGCCCTGCTCACCCGACCCGGCGCGCCCTCGCGCCAGGGCGAGGTGGCGGCCATCGGCGCCGCCCTCGCGGCCCTGCAGCCGGCGACCGCCGCCGTGGCGGCGCCCGGCACCCTCGATGGCGGCGACGTCTGCGAATGCGGGCACGCCGTGTACATCGGAATCTCCGGGCGCAGCAATCCCGCGGGCGCCGACCAGCTGGAGGCATGGCTGGCGCCGCAGGGCCTGCCATTGCGGCGCATCGACATCCGCCCGATCCGCGGCCTGCTGCATCTCAAGACCGGCATGTCCTGGCTGGGCGAGGGCCGCGTGGCCGCCCTCGCGGCGCTCGCGCCGACCCTGGCCGCGGCCGGCCTGGAGGTGGTGGCCGTCGACGCGGACGAGGCCTACGCCGCCAACTGCGTGCGCGTGAACGACTTCGTCCTCGTCGCCGCAGGCCATCCACGCTTCGAATCGCGCCTCGCCGCGCTGGGCTACCGGACGCTGGCGCTGGACATGTCCGAGTTCCGCCGGATGGATGGCGGCCTGAGCTGCCTGTCGCTGCGCTGGTAGCCGGGCTCAGGCCTTCGGCATCAGGCGGTTGATCTCGCCATAGTCCATGGCGCCTTCCAGCACCGCGGCCGAGACGCCGTCGCGCAGGAAGGCGGCGGTGATCGCCGCGATGCGGCCGTACATCGCCTCCGCCATCGCCGCGCCGGCGCTCAGGCGCCGCACGCCCAGCGCCTCGAGTCGCGCCGCCGGCGGCAACTGCGGCCGCGCCATCACGTTGAGCGGCAGGCGCAGCCCGCCGACCAGCGCGGCGATCTCGTCCGCGGCCACCACCCCCGGCACGAAGATGCCGTCGGCGCCGGCGTCCCGGTAGCGCGCGGCGCGGACCAGGGTGGCGTCGACGCGCTGCCCCTCGGCCGCCAGGCCGCGCAGGTACACGTCGGTGCGCGCATTGACGTACAGCGCCACGCCGGCACCGGCCGCGGCCTTGCGCGCCGCCTCGATCTTGGCGCACAGCTGCGCGGGATCGGCGCCACCGTCCTCGAGGTTGATGCCCACCGCGCCGGCATCGATCACGCGGGCGACCACCTCGCCGACCACGGCGGGGACATCCGAGTAGCCGCCCTCGATATCCACGCTCAGCGGGACCCGCAGCACGCGCGAGATCGCGGCCGTGGTCGCCACCAGTCGCTCCAACGGCAGGAAGTCGCCATCCGGATAGCCATGCGACCACGCGACCGCCGCGCTGCTGGTGGCCACCGCCTTCGCGCCCAGGCTCTCGACCAGGCGCGCGCTGCCGGCATCCCAGGCGTTGGGCAGGATCAACAGGCCCTGCGCATGCAGGGCGCGGAAGGTGCCGGCGGCGGCGGGATCGGGGCGCGTCATCGGTGGCTCCGGCAGTGCGGCGCGAACGGCGGAGTCGCCATTGTGCCAAAGGCCGGCGCGCGCGCCGCAATCGCGCGCGCGTTTGCGGCATGATGCGCAACGCCACCCTGCCCGCCCGGATGCCCGATGCGAATGCCGACGCGCTGCGCCCTGCTGCTCCTGACCGGCCTGCTGCTGCCCGTCGCGACCGCGCTCGCGGCGCCAGCGCCGGCCGCGGCGCCCAAGGTTCCGCCGGCGCCCGACCGCAGCGAGGGCGACGGTCCCTATACGCAGCTGATCCTGCGCGGCGTCACCGTGATCAACGGCTCCGGCGCCCCGGCCTTCGGGCCCGCCGACGTGGTGATCGAGGGCAACCGCATCAAGCGCGTGACGTCGGTGGGCGCGCCCGGCGGCAGCAAGGAAGACCCCAACCGGCCCAGGCTGGCCGCGGGCGGCCGTGAACTCGACCTGCGCGGCCATTACGTGATGCCCGGCATCGTCGACATGCACGGCCACATCGGCGGCGAGGAACAGGGCGTCACCGCCGAGTACGTCTACAAGCTGTGGCTGGGCCATGGCATCACCACCGTCCGCGACCCCGGTTGCGGCAACGGCGTCGACTGGTGCGTGAGCGAAAGCAGGCGCAGCGCCGCCAATGCGATCACCGCGCCCCGCATCTTTCCCTATGCGTTCTTCGCCGCCGAGCGCGATGCGCCGATCACCGAGCCCGAGGACGCGCGGGCCTGGGTGCGCGAGGTCAAGGCCAAGGGTGCGCTCGGGATGAAGTGTTTCGGCTACCGCCCCGACATCCTCGAGGCGGCGTTCGACGAGCTGAAGAAGCAGGGCATGCGCAGCGCCTGCCACCACGCCCAGCTCGACGTGGCGCGGGTCAACGTGCTCACCACCGCGCGCTGGGGCCTGACCTCGATGGAGCACTGGTACGGCCTGCCCGAGGCGCTGTTCGACGACCGCACCGTGCAGGACTATCCGGCCGACTACAACTACAACAACGAGCAGGATCGCTTCGGTCAGGCCGGCCGGCTGTGGAAGCAGGCTTCGGCCCGCGGCAGCGAACGCTACGAGGCGGTGATCGCCGAGCTGCTCGCGCTGGACTTCACCATCGACCCGACCTTCAACATCTACCAGGCCTCGCGCGACCTGATGCGCGCGCGCCGCGCCGAGTGGCACGACGAGTACACCATGCCCTCGCTGTGGACCTTCTACACCCCCAACCGCGACAACCACGGCAGCTTCTTCTTCGATTGGGGCACCGAGGACGAGGTGGCCTGGCGCGACAACTACAAGCGCTGGATGGCCTTCGTCAACGACTACAAGAACCGCGGCGGCCGCGTCACCGTGGGTTCCGACTCGGGCTTCATCTACAAGCTCTACGGCTTCGGCACCATCGAGGAACTGGAGCTGCTGCGCGAGGCCGGCTTCCATCCGCTGGAAGTGCTGCGCGCGGCCACCCTCAATGGCGCGCAGGCGCTGGGCGCCGCCGACCGCATCGGCACGGTCGAAGCGGGCAAGCTGGCCGACCTCGCGGTGCTGGCCGAGAACCCGCTGGCGAACCTCAAGGTGCTCTATGGCACGGGCCACATCCGCCTCGGCGACGACGGCAAGCTGGCGCGCGTCGGCGGCGTGAAGTACACGATCAAGGACGGCATCGTCTACGACGCCAAGGCACTGCTGGCGCAGGTGCGCGAGATGGTGGCGCAGGACAAGCGCCAGCGCGGCATCACCAGCCTGCCGCAACCCTGAGGCCCGCCGTCGCTCAGGTGGGCGGACGGGCCGGTTCGAACCAGGCCGCGCGCTCCGCCAGGCAATCGGGGCCGCCCATCTCGTAGTCGCGACAGACCTGCGGGCGCAGCGCGTAGATCGTGCAGCGCATGCTGTTGCGGTCCAGCGCCGCGCACCAGCCGTCGTCGAGCCGGGCCATCACGTCGACGCCGCTGGGATCGACGGTGACGTAGTGCCCCGGCGGATGATCGCCGGGCATGAGCAGCACCTGCATGCGGCAGCACACCGCTTCGCAGTTCGCGCAGCTGACGGTGCGATCCGGGGCGCTTGGACGGGGCATCGGCGGGGCCGGCGGCCCACCGGGGCCGTTCACGCCACTGTAGCGACGGCGCCCCGCCCGATCCATCGCCGGCGACGGATTAACGGCCGTTTTCGCCCCTTGTGCTAGCGTGCGCGCGCCACGCGCAGGCAGGACGGCCGCACGCCCGCCGCGCCTGGGGAGGACACCGCCCATGTTCCGGACCAGCCGCCTGGCCTGCGCCTGCCTGCTGTGGTGCGCCGCGCTGCCGCAGGCGCTGGCCGTCCCGCTCAACATCCCCGCCACCCACCCGCGCCTGTGGTACGGCAATGCCGCCCGCCTCGCGCAGGCGCGCGCCTATTTCCAGACCACGCCCTTCACCCCGGCCGGAGGCGACGCCACCGAACTCAACATGGCGCGCGCCCTGCGCGGCCTGCTGCTCAACAGCAATGCCGACTGCGACCAGGCCGTGGCCCACCTCGCCGCCTGGACCACCACCGGCCAGGGGCCGTTCCGCGACGCCATCCGCCAGCAGGGCGACGGCCTGCTGCAGATCTACGACTGGTGCCACAACCGCCTGTCCCCGGCGCAGATCAGCACCCTGGTCGCGCGCTGGAACGGCTATCTCGACACCGAGAACGCCGACACCTTCGCCAACCGGGGCTCGGAGGCCAACAACTACTTCTGGGGCCGCGTGCGCAACAACCTGATGTGGGGCATCGCCAGCTTCGGCGACAACCCGCGCGCGCAGCAGTTCATCGACAACGCGCTCGACCTGCGCATGAACCAGTGGTTCGCCACCTGGTACGGCAACTTCGGCCGCGGCGGCGTGTTCGCCGAAGGTCCCGACTACGGCGCGGTGATGCTCTCCTACCCGCTGGTGCCGTTCGTGAGCGCGGCCGACTTCGGCTACGACCCCTACGCCGCCACGCCCTTCTTCCGCGAAGCGCTCTACGCGCTGATCTACGGCACCACGCCCGGGCCCACCACCATCACCGGGCAGTTCTCCGGCGGTTCGCTGCTGTTCCCCTTCAACGACGACGAGAGCTTCCGCGAAGGCAGCGTGATCAACGTGCGCGAGTACCTCGGCAACTACGCCCGCGCCTTCGGCCAGCGCGTGCCGGCCAGCGGCAACGCGCGCGCCATCCGCGCCTGGCTCACGAGCACCAACGCCGGGCGCGGCTGGATGTTCGACGCGCTGGGCGGCAGCGGCGATCCGGCCGACATCGCCAGCCTGCCGCTCGACTACTACGCGCCGGGCTCGGCGGTGCTGTACTCGCGCAGCGGCCACGATGCCAACGCGATGCAGGTGCACGTGCAGCTGGGCACGCCCGGCGGGGTGGAGCACCGGCATCGCGACGCCGGCAATTTCCAGGTCTGGCGCAAGGGCCGCTGGCTGACCCGCGAGAGCGTGGGCTACGCCGAGAACATCGCCGGCTTCGCCGGCGCCGGCTCGGTCGACACCGAGCACCACCTGGCGCACAACGGCCTGATGTTCCAGGGCCGCACCACCGCGCGCTGGGTCGGCACCGGCCCGGTCGTGATCCCGCCCGGGGTCGACCGCGGCGACCAGCCGGACGGGCTGCCGCGGGTGGTACGCCTGCAGCACATGCCGGACTTCTCGTACCTGGTGGTCGATTTCTCGCAGGCCTACCGCAACACCAACGGCCGCCGCGTCGACTGGCCCTACGCCGACCGCGCGCTGCGCGAGTTCCTGTTCATCCGCCCGCTCAACGCGCTGGTGATCCTCGACCGCATGCGCGCCAGCAGCGATTCGCTCCTGTCGTTCTACGGCACCACCGACTGGGTCGAGCGCACCGACCCGCTGGCGGTGCGGGTGGCCGCAGCCCAGGTCACGCGCAGCTTCATCATGCACTTCGAAGTCGCGCCGACCATCAGCGCCAACCGCGTGCAGGCCACGCTCGGCAACCAGGTCTCGGAGCTGATCACCCTGCTGCCGGCGGCGCCGGGCTTCCGCATCGTCAACGAGGACCGCCCCGGCGACGAGGATGCCGGCCAGTTCCGGCTGGAGCTGGATTCGGTCGGCAGCGTCGAGAGCTACTTCCTCAACGTCGTGCACGGGCGCGACGTCGGCGACGCGCCGCTGGTCGCGAACGTGACCGACAACGGCACGCGCTGGACGCTGGTGCTCAACCACCCGGTGCTGGGCAGCGCCACCGTGGTGCTCAACAAGGGCATGAGCTCGCAGGGCGGCAACATCGCGATCGCCGGGGGCAGCGTCGCGCTGCTCAATCCGGTCGTGCAGGGCCTGGTCGTGACCGCCGACGGCCCGGTATGGGACGTGTTCGACCTGCAGATGTACGACGGCTTCGAATAGCGGCGTTGCGCGCGGCTTGCGCCCGCGCCGCCCGCCCACCCATGATCCGGGCGGCATGAGCGCCGCCACCCCGACCTACGCCACCCTCGCCGTCGTCGGCGGCGGTCCCGCCGGGCTTATGGCCGCCGAAGCGGCCGCGGCGGCCGGCATCGTGGTCGATCTGTTCGAGGGCAAGGCCTCGGTCGGGCGCAAGTTCCTGCTCGCGGGCAAGGGCGGCCTCAACCTCACCCACGGCGAGCCGCGTCCGGATTTCGATCGGCGCTATGGCCCGGCCGGGGATTGGGTCACCGGCTGGCTCGACGATTTCGATGCCGGCGCGGTCCGCGAATGGGCGCGGGGCCTCGGCGTCGAGACCTTCGTCGGCAGTTCCGGGCGCGTCTTCCCCGCCGACCTCAAGGCCGCGCCCTTGCTGCGCGCCTGGGTGCGACGGTTGCGCGAGGCCGGCGTGCGCTTCCACGTCCAGCACCGCTGGCTGGGTTGGGATCCCGGGGGCGCGCTGTGCTTCGCGAGCCCGCAGGGCGCCGTCGTGGTCCGCGCCGATGCGACGGTGCTGGCGCTGGGTGGCGGCAGCTGGCCGCGGCTGGGTTCGGATGGCACATGGCAGGCCCTGCTCGCCGAACGCGAAGTCGCGCTGGCGCCCCTGGCGCCGAGCAACTGCGGCTTCGACATCGCCTGGAGCGCGCATTTCGCCGCCCGCCATGCCGGCGCGCCGCTCAAGCCGGTGATCGCCCATTGGCACGATGCCGCCGGCACCGAACACGCCCTCCAGGGCGAGTGCGTGGTCACCGCCACCGGCATCGAGGGCAGCCTGGTCTATGCGCTGTCGGCGGTGCTGCGCGACGCGATCGCGCGCCACGGCACCACCACGCTGCACCTGGACCTGGCCCCGGGGCGCAGTCCCGAACGCCTGCGGCAGGATCTCGCCAGCGCGCGCGGCGCGCGCTCGATCTCCGAACACCTGCGCCGCAAGGCCGGCATCGACGGCGTGAAGGCCGCGCTGCTGCACGAGGCGCTGGGCCACCCGCTGCCCGCGGATCCGGAACTGCTCGCGCGCACGCTCAAGCGCCTGCCGCTGCGCCTGCTGCGCGCGCGCCCGCTGGCGGAAGCCATCAGCAGCGCCGGTGGCGTGCGCGCCGAGGCGCTCGACCCGGGCCTGATGCTCAAACCGCGGGCGCGCCTGGGCCCGGGCACGTTCTGCGCCGGCGAGATGCTCGATTGGGAGGCGCCCACCGGCGGCTACCTGCTCACTGCCTGCCTCGCCAGCGGTCGGCGCGCGGGCAGCAGCGCCGCCGCCTGGCTGCGGCGTCGTGCGTCCGCGCGCCAGCCGGCGCCCTGAAGGGCCACCCTGCCCACGGGGGCAGCCGGCGGCGCCTGGGTGTTTCTCCGGATGGTTTCACCGCCGTGATCGGCGCCCAATGGGCACCGGCGCTCGCGCAACCACCTCGATTGCAGGCGCCGCAAACGGAGAATCCGCCATGCGGGCCCCGATGTTCCCCGCTCCCTGCGTCCACCGGCCACTGGCATCCGCGATGCGCACGCTCGTGCGCTGCGCATTGCTGGCCCTGCTGCTGCCGGTGGCGCTGCAGGCCCAGCCGAGCTTCGACGAAGTCTCGCCGCAGGACGACGGCTGGTTCTCGACGCCGCCCGCGGACGACTTCTGGGTCGTGTCGGTGGCGCCCGCCGATGTCGATGCCGACGGCGACCTCGACCTGGCGGTGCTCGGCTTCTACGTGGTCTACGACCAGTCGGTCGAGGACCGGCTGACGATCCTGCGCAATGACGGCGCCGGCGCCAATGGTCGCTGGCAATTCACGCCGCAGGCCGTGGCGCTGGGTCCGGAGGGAGCGGGCGCCTCGGACCTGGCCTGGGGCGACTTCGACGGCGACGGCGACCCCGACCTCGCGCTCGGCTCCAATGGCAGCACGGTGCTGTACCGCAACGAGGCCGGCACGCTGCTCGCGCAATCCACCCCGCTGCCGGGCTACTACGAGGACTCGGCCTACGATTCCGCCTACGACCTGCGCTCGCTCAACTGGGGCGACGTCGACAACGACGGCGACCTCGACCTCCTGGTGCCCTCGGTCTGGGTGCCGGAGACCTTCGAGATGCGCACCGCGCTGATGCGCAACGACGGCGTCGACGACGCCGGCACGCCGGTGTTCACCGAGGCGCCCGCGGGCCTCGCCCCCACGGCGCACGCACAGGGCGCGTGGATCGACGACGACCACGACGGCGACCTCGACCTCATGCTGTGCAATATCGAGCCCCAGCTCGAGACCGGCTTCGTGCGCCGCTACGAAAGCGACGCCGGCACCTGGACCGGCAGCGACCAGCTCGATATCGCGGTGCAATACGGCGCCTGCGAATGGGGCGACCCCGACGGCGATGGCGACCTCGACGTGCTGATCGCCGGCAACATCCGCGAGGCCGACGGCAGCTACGACACCGTGCTGCGCATCTACCAGCGCGAGGGCACGTCCTTCCTGCCGGTGCCCCTGCCGTTGCCCGCGCCCGGTTGGCTCGACCTGCACGCCGCCTCGTGGGCCGACTACGATTCCGACGGCGACGTCGACCTGCTGGTCACCGGCGCGTACGTCGGCACGGGCGAAATCGTCGGCGGCGCCGAGATCTACACCCGCGGCCAGGACGGCAGTTTCACGCCGCTGGGCGCGAATCTGCCGGCGCCGATCTCCTCGATCGGCCGCGGCGGCGCCTTCGCCTGGTTCGACCTCGACGGCGACGGCGACCTCGACTACCTCACCGCGGGCGCCTACTACGTGCCCGGCGGCAACGGGCTGGTGGAATCGCGGATGCAGCTGTTCCGCAACGTCACCGCGGCCGCGAACGCCGCGCCCGGCGCCGCGCGGCAGGTCACGGCAACGCCCACCATCGACGGCGTGGACTTCGCGTGGCAGGCCGCGTCCGACGATGGCACGCCCGCGGCGTCGCTCACCTACGAGCTGGACCTGCGCCCGCTCGCTGCACCGGCGCCCGGCGTCGCACGCTTGCCGGAGCCGGGGCGCCTGGGTTCGGGCACCAGCTGGTCGCTGCAGGGACTGGCACCCGGCGACTACGCCTGGTCGCTGCGCGCGGTGGACAACGCCTGGGTTGCCGGCGCGGTCAGCGCCGGCACGATCCGGATCGGCAGCGCCGATCCCCTGTTCCGGAACGGCTTCGAGTAGGCGCCGCAGGAAGCGCGCGCCTGCCCGATGCTGCAAACGCGCTGCCATCCCCAGCAGTCGCGTCGATCCCCGCGCGGCCACCCCCTGGGCCGCGCGGGGATCACCCTGCCGACGCCGCGCCGCCGTGCGCGGCATGCGCGGCGCGGTCCGCGCCGGGCGCGCGCGCCAACTGCGTGTCCCAGGCCTCGCGCGGTTGCGGCCGGCCGAGGTGGTAGCCCTGGGCATGGTCGCAGCCCAGCGCGCGCAGGCGCTCCAGCGTCGCCGCATCCTCGACGCCCTCGGCGGTCACCACCAGGCCGAGGTTGTGGCCGAGGTCGATCATCGAGCGCACCAGCTGCAGGCTGCGCTCGTCGCGGAACAGGTCGGCGACGAAGGTCTGGTCGACCTTGAGCTCGGTGGCGGGAAAATGCTTGAGGTAGGCGAAGGACGAGTAACCCTTGCCGAAATCGTCGATCGCGATGCCGATCCCGAGTTCGCGCAGCGCGTGCAGCGCGCGCGCGCTGTACTCGGGATCCTCCATCACCGCGGTCTCGGTCACCTCCAGCACCAGCATCTGCGGGGCGACGTCCCAGATCGCCAGCGCCGCCGCGACCTGCTCGGCGATGCCGGAATCGCTGAACACGCGCGGCGAGAGGTTGATCGAGCAGCGCAGGTCCGGGTGGTCCTGGCGCAGGGCGGCGTACTCGCGCAGCGTCGCGTGCAGCGACCAGCGCGTGAGCTCCGGCACCAGTCCGCCCTGCTCCGCCAGCGGCACGAAACGGCCCGGCCCGATCGGCCCCCGGTTCGGGCAGTACCAGCGCGCCAGCGACTCGACCGCCACCACGCCCTCGTGTTGCACGGAGTGGATCGGCTGGAACACGACGCCCAGCTCGTTGTTGACCAGGGCGTCGCGCAGTTCGTCGAGCAGCAGCGGCTGCTCGGCGGTGCCGCTGGCCAGCTTGAGGCGACTGCCGCCGCCCAGCGCCGCGTCGAGCGCGGCGGTCGCGCGCCGCGCCAGCAGTTCGGCGCTGCCGGCATGCTCGGGGCACCAGGCGAGGCCCAGCGCCAGGGTGGCCTCGACCGGGCGGCCCAGGATCATGAGCGGCCGCTCGAACTCGCGCAGCACGCGCTGCGCGGCCAGTTCCGCGTGGCCTGGACTCAGCAGGTTCGGCAGCGCGACCAGGAAGTCCGCCTCGCCGATGCGCGCGACCAGGTCGGCCGCGCGCAGGAAGGCGCGCAGGCGCTCCTCCACCGCGCCGGGCACCGCGTCGGCGACCTCGTGGTCGAGCGCGATCGAGATCTGGCGCAGCCGCCGCACGTGCACGTGCAACATGCCCACCAGCATGCCGGGCCGCCGATCGAGGATCGCGCGCTCGGTGGATTCCAGCAGCTCCTTGCGGTTCGACATGGCGGCGGCGGGCGTGGGCGCGGCGGCTAGAGGAAGTACTCGGCCAGTTGCAGGCCGTGCGCGCCGTGCGGCAGCGCGCGCGAGATCGATACCCGGCTGCTGGCATCCGGACCCGGCGTGTCCAGCCACAGGTCGACCTGGCGGAAGGCGGGGTCGATCGCCTTGTCCGGACGGGTCAGCACGGTGACGCGCGGGAACAGGCGCCGGGCCGGGTTCTGCGCCATCACCACCGCGACCTCGCCGGTGGACAGCTCCACCAGCGATCCGGTGGGATACACGCCGAGGCTCTGGCTGAACTGCTCGATCAACTCGGACTGGAACAGGCGGTCGCGCTCGCGGTACAGCGCCTGCAGCACGTGGTGCCTGGCGATGCCCGGCTGGTGCGGCCGGTCGCTGCTCATGGCGTCGAAGGTGTCGACCAGGCCGAGCATGCGGCCCATCAGGGGGATCTCGAAGCCGGTGCGCCCGCCCGGATAGCCGGAGCCGTCGTGGCGCTCGTGGTGGTACTCGATCATCTCGATCACGTCGACGTTGTTGACGCCGGCGCCGCGCAGCTGGTCGAGGCCGAGCTGCACGTGGCGCTGCATTTCGCGCCGCTGGCTGGCGTCGAGCGGCCCGGCGCGGTTGCACAGGCCGTCGGGCAGCGCCGCCATGCCGAGGTCCA
Source organism: uncultured Gammaproteobacteria bacterium (assembly GCA_964614825.1). Classification (GTDB taxonomy): domain Bacteria; phylum Pseudomonadota; class Gammaproteobacteria; order Xanthomonadales; family Ahniellaceae; genus JAGOEZ01. The sequence continues at coordinate 6,819 of CAZTNB010000026.1, read as the reverse complement.
TCAGCATGCCGCCGGTGGCGATGTCGACCAGCACGCTGCGCGGGAAGCCGAGCTGGCGCCCGAAGGTGGTCGCCAGCGCGCAGCAGTTGATCGCGTGGCTGTAGTAGTACGCATCGCGCCTGCGCAGCGCGTCGAGCCAGAAATAGGCGTCGGGATTGCGGATCACGCTGGACACGATCGGCTCGATCGCACGCCCGAGTTCCTCCGCCGACACGCGGCGCCCGCTGCGCAGGTCGTCGACGAAGCGCGTGGCCAGTGCGCGGATCGTGTCCCACGCCTGCCGCGCCCTGGGCAGCTCCTCGTCCAGCGGCACGCTCTCGCGGTAGGTCGTGGGCGGCGGCAGCGGCGGGCGCCCGGCGCGCGGCAGGCCGTAGCCCAGCCGCAGCAGCACGCCGCGCTCGCTGCGGTCCAGGCTCTTCTCGACGTCGATGTAGACATAGCTGCTGTAGCGGCGCAGCTGCTCGATGTCGGCCGGCGACTCGATCAGGAAGCCCTGCAGCGGATAGGGGGTTTCGGTCCACGGGCGGTCGAGCCGGCACACGTACATGCCGGGCGTCAGCCCATTGATCTCGACCCGGCGTTCTTCCAGCGGCATGCAGGTGTCACCACGACTTCATGCGCGACACGACCGTGCTGGCAGGGCCCCGCCGTTTCCAAGGCTGGACGCGCAGGCCGGATGCCGCAACCCAGAGGACTCCCCCGTAGCCGGGCCAGTTTGCCATAGTTCACAGTGGCCACGGTGACCGTCCCGCGGTCGCCGCAACCCGGCGGTCGCCGGGCGCGCGCCGCGCGTCGCCGCAAGCGCACGCCGACGCCCCGGGCCAGCCCGTCAGTCCGGGTGGCCGCGGTCCGCGCGCGCAGGCACCGGCGCATCGCCCGCACCGCTCCGCTGGCGGAACTCTGCGCGGAACTCCGAGAGCTCGCGCAACAGGGTCTCGATGTTGACCTCGTTCTTGAGGTTGACCTTGAAATCGGTGTCGGCGCGGGCGCGGTCCTTGAGCGACTGCCGGTTCTGGCTCATCACGATCAGCGGGCCCTGCAGGCCGACCAGGATCGCCAGCGCCAGGTTGAAGAACTGGAACGGATAGGGATCGAGCGGCATCTGCGTGAGCAGGCGCGTGTTGACCAGGCACCAGACCGCGGTCAGCGCGAGCAGGAACAGGATGAAGGCCCAACTGCCGTTGAGCGCGGCCACCTGGTCGGCCAGCCGCTCCGACCACGACAGGTTCTTCTCGAACTCGGCATCGACGTTCTTCGCCGCGCGCGCCGAAAGCATGGTGTTGGTCTCGCGCAGGCGCTCGCTCATCGTGCGCAGGATCGCCATCGCCGCGCGCGGCCGGTGGTCGAGGTAGCGCTCCAGCGTCCCGCTCTGCAGCTCCAGCAGCACCGCGTCGGTGGTCGCCAGCGCGCTGGCGCTGCGCGGCTTGGCGTCGAACAGGGCCAGCTCGCCGAAGTACTCGCCGCGCGAGATGTCCTTGAGCGAGATCCGCCGCGAGGCCTCGCCCGGCAGGTGGATGTTCACGTCGCCGCTCTCGACGATGTACATCGCGCTGCCGGCGTCGCCCATGGCGAAGACCATCTCGCCGGCCTGGTAGCGCCGTCGTTCGAGGGTCGCGGCCAGCGCCTCCAGGTCCTCGTCGAGCAGGCCATCGAACAAGGGGATCGAACGCAGGAGCGGGGCAAGGTCCACGGCGGTTCTCCGGAACGGACGCCGCAGCCTAGTGCAGGTCGGCGCGCCGTTCGACCACGGCCGGGCCGCCCGCCTTCCGCACGGAACCCGACGGCACCCGCGGGCGGCGTAACATCGCCGGCGCCACTTCCCGGGAGGAGCCCATGACGATCCTGCGCACGCTGTTCGCCGCCGTGCTGGCGGTCATTGCCCTCGGCCATTCGATCCCCGCCCGCGCGGCGGGAGAGCCCACCGCGAAGATCCGCTACGACAATCCGGTCTGGAAAGGCGATTTCGACGGGATGGTCAAGCGGCGCGAGATCCGGGTCCTGGTGCCCTACAGCAAGACCCTGTTCTTCGTCGACCAGGGCGGGGCACCGCGCGGCCTTTCCTTCGAGTTCATGCATGCCTTCGAGGAGGCGATCAACCGCAAGCTCAAGACGAAGCTCCTGCGCGTGCACATGGTCTACATCCCGGTCTCGCGCGACCAGCTCCTGTCGTGGCTCGAGGACGGCCGCGGCGACATCGCCGCCGCCAACCTCTCGATCACGCCCGCGCGCGAGCGCCGCGTCGACTTCACCGCGCCCGTCGCCAGCGAGATCAAGGAGGTGCTGGTCACCGGACCCGGCGCGCCGGAAATCCGCGGCCTCGACGATCTCGCCGGCAAGCAGGTGTTCGTGCGCGCGAGTTCGTCCTACCGCGAGCATCTCGACGAGCTCAACGAGATGTTCCGCAAGCGCGGCCTGGCCGAGATCGTGATCCGCGACACGCCCGAGGTGTTCGAGACCGAGGACCTGTTCGAGATGACCAATGCGGGCCTGTACCCGATCGTGGTCGCCGATGCCTACCTGGCCCGGTTCTGGAAGCAGGTGTTCGACAAGCTGGTGGTGCGCGACGACATCGTCCTGCGCTCGGACATCGACATCGCCTTCGCCATGCGCAAGGGCTCGCCGCTGCTCAAGGCCGAGATCGACGCCTTCGTGCAGGCCAACCGCAAGGGTTCGGCCCTGGGCAACACCCTGATCAGGCGCTACCTGGTCAATACCCAGTACGTGCGCAATCCCACCGCCGACGAGGAGCTCGACCGCTTCCGCGGCCTGGTCAAGTACTTCAAGCAGTACGCGCGGGAGTACGAGGTCGACTGGCTGCTGATGGCGGCGCAGGGTTACCAGGAATCGCAGCTGCGCCAGGACGCGCGCAGCCACGTCGGCGCCATCGGCGTGATGCAACTCATGCCCGCGACCGGCGCCGAGTTGAAAGTCGGCGACATCCACCAGGCCCCGGCCAACATCCACGGTGGGGTCAAGTACGTGCGCTGGGTGATCGACAATTACTTCAAGGACCAGCCCATGGACGACGTGAACCGGATGCTGTTCGCGTTCGCCGCCTACAACGCCGGTCCGGGCCGGGTGCGCGGCCTGCGCAAGGAGGCCGAGAAGCGCGGGCTCGATCCCAACCTGTGGTTCCACAACGTCGAGCACGTCGCGGCCGAGAAGATCGGGCGCGAGACCGTGCAGTACGTGGCCAACATCTACAAGTACTACATCGCCTACCAGATGGTGGAGGAACAGGCGGCGGCGCGGCGCAAGGCGCGCGCGGAGGCCCGCAGCAGCTCCTGACGGCGTCGGCGGCCATCCATCGCACGACCCGCCGCCGCCGGTGTTCAGTTCGTCGCCGGGGCGGCGTATCGTGTCGCGGCGCCTGCCGGCGTCCCGGGGGATGTCCAGGCGCGGGGTCGCAGGAGCTGCGGCCGGATAAGGGAGGATGGCAATGACGAAGGGCAAGACGACACGCTGGTGGGCGATGCTGGTGGCGGCCTGCGCAATGGCCCTGCCGATGGCGATCGCGGTGGCGGCCGAGGAACCCAAGCAGGGGCCGGTCGCCGACGAGTGGTTCGTATGGGTGACGCCGGGCCACGAGGCGCAGTTCGAGACCGCCGTGAAGGCACATGTGGCGTGGCGCAAGCAGGCCGGCGACCCGCATACCTGGAACGCCTACCAGGCCACCGTCGGCAGCGACCTGACCTACTACGTCTTCCGGGCCGAGAACCTGCAGTGGACCGACGTCGACGCCGGCAACGCCTGGGACCGGAGGGCCGGGGCCACCGCGAACTGGAACCAGAACGTCAATCCGCACGTCGCCCGCTACGAGCACTACTTCGGCGTGATGGAGCCCTCGATGAGCTACTGGCTCGAGTCCGAGGACTACACCATGTACTCGGTCACCACGCTGCCGGTGAATGCCGGCAAGTTCCGCAGCCTCAGGGAGGGCATGCAGGCCTACGTGAAGGCCGCGACCGACGCCAAGTGGGATCGTTCCTGGTCGATCGAGCGCGTGGTCGGCGGCGACGGCGGCGTCATCGCCGTGCGACCGCTGCGCAACTTCGCTGAACTGGCCGACCCGCCGGTCACGTTCCGCGACATGCTGATCCAGCAGATGGGCGCCGAGGCCACCGCGCAGGCGACGATGGACAAGGTGATCGGCAGCCTGGGCGCCGGCAACACCACGATCTACACCTGGCGCCAGGACCTCAGCACGCCCAAGTAGCCACCCGGGCAGCCAGCGGACCGGCCTGGCGAACCAGGCCGGTCCGTTAGGCGCATAATGAGGTCCCGTTCCGGTTGCGAGTCCCATGGCTGCCCACCTTCCGCTGTTCTCGCTGCGCCTGGGCGTGGGGCGGACCATCGGCCACCAGACCCTGCACACGATCTGGCTGCGCGCCTCGCGCAGCGCGGACGTGACCGTCAGCCGCACCCTGCTGTCGCGCCAGGGCGCCGACTGCTACCTCTACACCTTTTCCGGCACGCGGCAGATCCAGGACCTCGTCGCCGTCGAGAGTCGCCTGCGCGAGATGATCGCGCACGAGGTTTCCGCCGCGCGCATCACGCTCACGCGCCTGAGCTGAGCCGCCCCGGCCGGGCCGCGCCGCCGGCGCGGCGCTGCGTCTTGACCCGATCGCCGACGGGGGCGCATCTTGGGCAATCGGGCCCAGTCCGGGCCCGCTCGGGGAGGTGCCATGAAAGCGATTAGTGTGCTGTTTGCCGCGGCATTGGGCCTGTTCGCCTGGGTCGGCAACACCGAGGCGGCGGTCCTGCGCGTGGTCGCGATCCAGACCGGCGACCAGGCCGCCTACCTGCAGCAGATCGAGCAGGTCAAGGCGCACTACAAGCGCCTGGGTTCCACGGCCACCGTGCGGGTGTGGCGCGCGCGCTTCGCCGGCAGCGACACCGGCTCGATCGTGGTCGCGGTCGAGTACAAGGACATGGCCGACTTCGCCGCGACCGATGCCAAGGCGGGGGCCGATCCGGACATGCAGGCCACCATGAAGACCATGGCCGGCATGCGCACCATCGTGTCCGACAGCCTGTACGAGGAACTGTAGGAAACGCCGACGCCGCTGCGATCCGGCCCGCCCGCGCGGCGGCCGGATCGCTGCTACGGCGCCGCCTTCTTGCGCCGCAGGCGCGGCTTGGCCGCCGGCTGCGCCCGCGCGCGGCGCTTGCGGCCCGGCTCGGCGCCGGCAGCCGCCGCGGCAAATGCCGATTCCAGTTCCTCCAGTGCCTCGGCGCTGTACGGCGCCAGCCGCTGCATGTGCGGCAGCGTGTCGCGACAGGCGGTGAAGCCGAAGCCGAGCATCCCGGCGTAGCCCTCGCAGGTGATGTTGAGCGCCTGCCCGTGCGTCACCAGCGACACCGGATACATGGCCTGCAGGCGCGCACCGCGGAAGTACAGCGGCTCGGCCGGGCCGGGCACGTTGGAGATGGTGATGTTGAACATCGGCCGCGTGCGCCCGCCCACGCCGGTCAGCAGGCTCAGGGTGTACGGCGCCATCAACAGCATCGTGTACTGCATCAGGGCCTGCCGCGGCAGCTCCTGCAGGTGTTCCTTGGCGCGTCGGGTCGCGGCGGCGATGGCTTGCAGGCGTTCGCGCGGATCCTCGATGTCGGTGCCCAGCGTCGAGATGATGAAGGTGATGGCGTTGCCGGTGCTGTCGTCGTCCCTGGGCCGCACCGAGACCGGGATCCCCGCCGTCAGCGGCTTCTCCGGCAGTTCGCCCAGCTCGAGCAGGAAGCGGCGCAGCGCCGCGCCGCACAACGCGAGGACCACGTCGTTGACGGTGGCGTCGGCGGCCTGCGCCAGCGCCTTGAGGCGGGCGATGGCGAACTGCTGGGTGGCGAAGCGGCGCGGCGCGGTGATGCGGCCGTTGAGGATCGAGGCGGGCGTGTCGAAAGGCAGCGAGAGCTTGCCCGAGCGCGTGCCCCAGCTCTCGATCATGCTGGCGAAGGCGCTGATCACGTTGGGCAGCGTCCCGAGCTGGCCGCGCAGCGCCTCGGCCACCGTGACCGCGGCCTCGGCCGCGGTCGGTGCCGGCGCCTCGCCGGCGGCGCGCGCGTGCTTCTTCGGCGTGCCGATCTCCCAGAACGGCCGCAGGCGCCGGCTCGACGCGGCGTCCGCGGCCATGGCCCGCTCCAGCAGCTTCATGCCGCTGATGCCGTCGATCAGCGAGTGGTGCATCTTGATGTAGAGCGCGAAGCGCCGATCCTCCAGGCCCTCGATCAGCGCGCACTCCCACGGCGGCCGCGACAGGTCCAGCGGCTGGCTGTGCAGGCGCGCGATCAACTGCCCCAGCTCGCGCTCGCCGCCGGGCTGCGGCAGCGCCGCGTGGCGCAGGTGGTGTTCGAGGTCCACGCTTTCCTGCTCCACCCATACCGGGCGCAAGCCCTTGAGGCCCGGCTTGCGCAGCCGGTAGCTCCACGGCGGCGCGAAGCGCTTGCTGGAACGGAAGTCGTCCATCATCCGACGCAGGTAGTCCGGGCCGGCCTTTTCCGGCAGCTCGTACACCAGCAGGCCGCCGACGTGCATCGGCGTGTCGCGCGACTCGACCATCAGCCAGGAGGCATCGAGCGGATTGAGCGGACGGTTGGCCATGGGCGGGTACCTGGTCGATGCGGGGCCGGGCGACAGCTTCGCCGATCGGCGTGGATTTCGCCACGTGCGCGGCGACCCTGCCAGGCCGGTGCGGGCGCGCCGCTTGCGGGGTATAAAGCGGCGGCACCCGCCCGGAGGCCCCATGCCCGTCGCCGCCACCCGCGCTACCCTGTCCGCGCTGCTGCTGGCCGCCATGGCCGGCCTGGCGTCGGCACGGCCGC
>CAZTNB010000025.1:15046-26312 GCA_964614825.1 uncultured Gammaproteobacteria bacterium | reverse complement strand
TCCATCCAGCCGAACACGCTCTGGCGCAGCTGCTCCGCGCTGCGCACGCGCTCGGCCAGGTCGGCGAGGATGCGGCGGAACTCGCCCGGCGTGGGCACGCTGCCCAGCGCCTCGAACAGCGCGGCCAACGCATCGAACAAGGGCTGCGACTCGGCGCCGAGGCCGAAGTCGCGCGGCTTGAACTCGAAACGGCCCTGGCTGGCGTCGGTCCAGACCCGGAACGAGAGACGCGCCAGCGAGTGGTACAGCGGCGCCTCGGCGATCAGCGCGAGCAGCAGGTGCCTGGGATTGGCCCGCACCTCGCCCTGGCCCAGCGACCACGCGCCGCCTTGCGCGAAGCGGGTCAGCGCGATCTGGTCGCGGAAGTCGGCGGCCTGCAGCTGGTCGAGGATGAGGAAGGTGCGCTCGGCCTCGCTGTAGGCGCAGGCCTCCACCATCACGCGCTCGAAGCGCGACAGCGCGGCTTCGACCGGTTGCGGGTTGTCGCGGTCCTCGGCGGTCACGTACACCGGCTGCGGCGGCGGCTCGGGCAGGCTGAAGTCGTGGTAGAGGATGCGCGGGTAGCCCAGCGCATTGGCCAGCGCGTTGGCGAAGGCGGTCTTGCGCCGCCCCGACTCGCCCTCCACGTGCAGGCAGCGCACGTGGCCCAGCTCCGCCGCCATCAGCGTGCGGATCGCGTACTCGTAGTCGTCGTTCGACTCGAAGCCGTGGTCGGCCATCGCGCGGCGCAGGTTCATGCGCCGATTGTGGCCGGCCGCGCGCGCCGTGCCTAGCGCGGCGCGCCGGCCTGTTTCATGCTACTCGAAGCCGTTCTGGAACAGCGCGTCGGGCTGGCCGCGCGGGCCGTCGAGCACCCAGATCTCGTCCACGGAACCGCCGTAGCCGGTGCTGCCGGCGATGGCCAGGTACAGGTCGCCGGCCTCGTCCTCGCCGAAGGCGGTCAGCGCGGCGGGAAGCGCGGGCTGGAACGCGGCGCCCGGTTGCGTCCAGCTCGTGCCGTTGAAGCTGGAGCCCCAGACCTCGCGCGAGCACAGGTCGCCGTAGAAGATCTGCCCGCCGACGCCGTTGACCGTGCCGCGGTAGCGGAAACCGCCGGTCATGGAGCAGCGGCCGCTGACGTGGGTGTAGGTGATGATCGGCGGCGTGTGCGGCACGACCAGGTTGGGGCAACTGGCGTTGACGTTGTTGCCCTCGAAGCACTTCCAGCCATAGTTGCGCCCGCCGATTCCCGCGGGCTCGAAGCTCACTTCCTCGATGCTGCCCTGGCCGACGTCGCCGACGATGAGGTCGCCGGTGATCCGGTCGAAGCTGAAGCGCCACGGGTTGCGCCAGCCGTACGACCAGACTTCATCGCACGCGGCGGCGATCGCGCCGCTGGCGCCGGGCTGGCCGGCCGGGATCGCGTAGGGCGCTGCCTGGCCCACGCTCGGGCGCCCGCACAGGGGGTCCTCGCCCGATGCCGGCGGCGGCGTGCTGCCGTTGACGTCGATGCGCAACATCTTGCCGAGCAGGGCACGCGAGCGCAGGTCGCCGGACTGGAAGCCGGAATAGTTCGAATCGCCGGTGCACTGTCCGCTGTCGACCAGGTCCGCCGGCCCGAGCGTCTGCGCGCGATTGCACGGGTCGCCGCCACTGCCGCCATCGCCAAGGCCGAAGTACATGTAGCCATCCGGACCGAAGGCGATGTTGCCGCCATTGTGGTTGGTGAAGTCCTGGTCCGCGCGCAGGATCACCGTGCAGGTCTGGCGGTCGGCCGCGGTCATGGCGTCGGCGGCGGGGTTGGCCATGGTGAAGCGCACGATCATGGTGTCGCCGCGGCCGTCGCTGATGCTGACGTAGAACTGGCCGTTGGACTCGTAGTTCGGGTGGAACGCGAGGCCGAGCAGGCCCTGCTCGCCGCCGCCGGTGAAGCCGACGGCCTGCTGGGTCGGGTTGCCCGGGAAGGTGCACTCGAGCGGATCGCCGGTGATGGTGAGGTCGGCAAAGTTGGGGCCGAGCAGCGCGTTGTTGCGCAGTACCCGGATCTGCCCGCCGCGCTCGTTGATGAAGACCCGGTTGCTGCCGTCGCCGGCGTTGTAGATGCCGATCGGCGTGATGACCCCGGCGGCGTTGGGGATCAACTGCACGAACTGCGGCGTCGCCGGTGAACCGGCCTGCGCCGGACCCGCCATGCCAACCGCCACCAGCACCGACCCCAGCGACCGCATCGCGCCTGCCCGCATGGTCCGTCTCCCGCAACGAAGGCTGTCCTTATACCAGTCAATCACGGCCGGGCTCCGGCTTTCGTGAGCTTGGTCCGGGAATCCGCGCCCGCGGCCGCGGCGGGGCCTTTGTTATGATCGGGCGGGGTCACGCAGCACTTCCGGACCAGCACCATGCGCCGCATCGCCAATCGTTCCAGCCGCCGCCTCCGCGGCTTCACCTTCATCGAGATCGTGGTCGCGATCGCGATCATCGCCATCCTCGCCACCGTGGTGGTGCCGCGCGTGATCGGGCGGGTGGGGGAGGCGCGGGTGGCGCGGGCCAAGTCCGACGTGCAGGCGCTGCGCACCGCGCTCGACACCTACAAGCTCGACAACTTCAATTACCCCAGCACCGACCAGGGCCTGCAGGCGCTGATTTCCAGGCCCACCGGCCAGCCCGAGGCGGCGAACTGGAAGCAGACGATCGACGCGCTGCCCAAGGACCCCTGGGGACGCGACTACCAGTACCTCTCGCCCGGCCAGCACGGCGAGGTCGACGTGTACTCGCTCGGCAAGGACGGCCAGCCCGGCGGCGAGGGCGAGGACGCCGACATCGGCAACTGGACCGGCTGAGGCCGGCCTTGCGCCGCAGCCCGCGGCCCCGCGCCATGCCCCGCCCGCGCGGCCTGAGCCTGATCGAACTGCTGGTGGTGGTCGCCATCCTGGCGATCCTGGCCACCGCCGCGCTGATTGCGGTCGATTCCGCCGGCCCGGGTCGGCAGGTGGAACGCGAATTGCGCCGGCTCGGCGGGCGCATCGAGTTGGCGTGCGAGCGCGCGCAACTCACCGGGCTCGAGGCGGGCCTGCACCTGCACCGCGCCGGCTATGCCTTCAGCCGCGCCGGGGTCGAGGGCTGGGAGCCCGAGATCGTGCCGGAACTGCGCGCCAGCACCCTGGTGCAGGGACTGGCCTTGTCGGCGCAGCGCGAGGGCGCGGAGCTGGAACTCGGCGAATCGGAGGTCGACGACCCGCAGGTGGTGTGCCTGCCCTCGGGCGAGCTCACCGCCTTCGTGGTCACCATCGGCACGCCTTCGGGCGGCGTGCGCGGGCAATTGCGCGGCGAGCCGGACGGCACCCTGCGGGTGACCGCGGGAGCGGCGCCATGAACGCGTCGCGGGCGCGCGGATTCACCCTGCTCGAGGTGCTGGTGGCGCTGGCCATCGTCGCCGTGGTGATGGTGGCGCTGGTGCGCACTTCCGGAATGGGCGCCACCGCGCTGGGTCGCGAGCGCGAGCTGACGCTGGCCAGCTACGTGGCGGCGAACGTGCTGACCGACGCGCGCATCGCCCAGGGCGTGCCGCAGCCCGGCCGCCGCAACGGGCGCATGCGCATGGGCCCGCGCGAATGGCGTTGGGAACTGCTGGTGCAGCCCTCGCCGGAGCCGACCATCCTGCGCCTGGACGTGCGGGTCTACGCCGACGAGACCGACGAGAGCATCACCGCCTCGCTGGTCGGCTTCGCGGGCGCGCGCGAATGAGCCGCCGCCGCCACGGCTTCGCCCTGTTCGAGCTGCTGGTCGCGCTGGCGATCTTCTCGGTGCTGGCCACCATGGCCTATGGCGGCCTGAGCTCGGTGGCGCGCACGCGCGCCGCGCTCGACCAGGGCGGGGCGCGGCTCAAGGCGCTGCAACTGGGCGTGGCGCAGCTCGGCCGCCAGTTGCGCGAAGCCAGCGCGCGGCCCGTGCGCGGCGGCTATGGCGAGTCGCTGCCGGCGCTGGTCGGCACCGCCACCACGATCGAGCTCAGCCATCGCGACTATGCGAGCCCGGTGCAGCCGCAGCGCGCGGCACTGATGCGCAGCGCCTGGTCGCTGGACCGGGACCGCATGGTGCGCGACGACTGGACCGTGCTCGACCGCGCCGCGTCGAGCCGCCCGGTGCGCCGCGTGGTGCTGGAGGGCTGCACCCTGCTGCGCCTGCGCTACATGGACAGCGGCCGCGGCTGGCGCGACGAGTGGCCGCCGCGCAGCGGCCCCGATGCGGCGCCGGACCGGCTCCCGCGCGCGGTCGAGTTCCGCTTCGAGTTGGCCGGCCTCGGCCCGATCTCGCGCCTCGTCGAGTTGCCCGAGGCGCCGTCGCCGCCGGGCACCGGCGGCCTCGGCGGGCAGCCATGAGCGGCTGCCGCGGCACCGCGCGCGCCTGGCGCGGCGCCGGCCCGCGCCGCCAGCGCGGCGTGGCGCTGATCACCGCGCTGCTGGTGTTCGCGCTCGGCATGGTGCTGGTGGCGATGCTGGTCGACCAGGGCGCGGTGGCGCTGGCCCGCACGCGCAACCTGGTGCGCGCCGAGCAGGCCGATGCCTACGCGCTGGGCCTGGAGGACTACGCCATCGAGATGCTGCGCCGCGATGCGCAGGCCGGCGATGGCATCGACACCCGGCTCGACAACTGGAGCGTGCCGCTGCCGCCCACGCCGGTGCCGGGCGGCAGCATCGAGGGCCGCCTGCTCGAGGCCGGCGGCTGCTTCAACCTCAACAACCTGGTCGCGGGCGAGGCGCCGGTGCCGGTGCAGGTGGCGCGCTTCCAGCGCCTGCTGCAGGCGCTGCAACTCGATCCGGCGCTGGCCGACGCCGCGGTGGACTGGCTCGACCCGGACCTGATGCCCGGCAACCGCGGCGCCGAGGACCAGGCCTATGCCGCGCAGGCGGTGCCGTACCGGCCGGGCAACCGCGCCTTCGCCGACGCCAGCGAACTGCGCCTGGTGCGCGGCATCGACCGCGAGGCCTGGCGGCGCCTGGCGCCGCACGTGTGCGCGATGCCGGCGCCGAGCATGCTCAACGTCAACACTGCCAGCGCCCCGGTGCTGATGGCGCTCGACCCGGCCCTGACCGAGGCCAACGCGCGCCAGCTCCTGCGCGAGGGCGGCGAGGGCTACGACTCCATCGCCGCGTTCCAGCAGGCGCTGGCGCAACAGGGCGTGCCGGCGCCCGACCTGGCCGGCCTGGACGTGCGCAGCCAGTACTTCCGCGCGCGCGGCGTGCTGCGGCTCGACGGCGTGCCCTACGCCTACGCCAGCCTGATCGAGCGCCGCGGCGGCCAGTTCCGCGTGGTGGCCCGCTGGCGCGGCCGGGATTGACCGCTATCATCGGCGCGATGATCCACCGGGTTCCCGCGCGCCGATGAGCGGCCGCCTGCTGATCCACCTCCGCGACCCCGCCAGCGCCCCCGAATGGCTGCTGGAGGACGAGCGCGGCCGCGTGCTGGCCGGGCCCGCGCAGGGTCCGCTGCCGGCGCGCGACGGCGGCGTCGAGGTGGTGGTGCTGGCGCCGGCCGAGGCCATCGCCAGTTTCGAGGCCGCGGTGCCGGCGCGCTCGCGCGAGCAGCTCCTGCGCGCGCTGCCCTTCGCGGTCGAGGACGCCTTCGCCGAGGGCGTGGAGCAGCTGCAATTCGCGGCCCAGGGCGAGCCCGGCGGTACCCAGCGCGTGGCCGCGGTGCGCGCCGCCACCCTGCGCGAGTGGCTGGCGCAACTGTCCGCGCTCGGCGTCACGCCCGATCGCCTGGTCGCCGACGCGGCGGCGCTGCCGGCGGTGGGTACCGGCGTGCCGGTTCTGCGCCTCGACGGCGCGCGCGTGCTGGCGCGGCTGGACGCGACCCGCGCCTTCGCCTGCGAAGCGACGGCGATCGACGCCTGGCTGCAGGCGGCCGGCCTCGCGGCACGCGCCGACGGCCGCATCGCGCTGGCCACGATCGGCGCCGCGCCGCGCGGGCTCGACCCGGCCCGCTTCGCGATCGAGTCCGCGCCCGAGGAACCCACGCTGCGCGCGCTGGCGCGCGGCCTGCGGGCGCTGGCTCCGCCCAACCTCGCCAGCGGCGCGCATGCGCCGGCGCATCGCGGCGCGCCGCTGCGGCGCCTGTGGCGCGTGGCGGCGCTGCTGGCCGCGGCCGTGGTCGCGGTCGGCCTGCTGCAGATGCTGCTGGCGAACTGGACCTTGTCGCGCCGGCTCGACGCGGCGCTGGAGGCGCAGCGCGCGCTGTACCGCGAGGTCTATCCGGGCGAGCGCGAGTTGCCCGACCCGGCGGCGCGCATGCGCGCCGAGGCGCGGGCGCTGGGGCCGGCCACCGGCGGCGGCGTGCTGGCCCTGCTCGACCGCGTGGCCCCGGTGCTGGCCGGCAACACCCGGCACACGCTCGAGGCGATCGACTGGCGCAACGGCGTGCTCGAACTCGGCGTGCGCGCCGCCGACGTGGCGGCGCTCGATGCGCTGCGCGAGAGCGTGGCCACGGTGCCGGGCCTGCGCGTCGAACTGGCCTCGGCGCAGGCCGAGGCGGGCGCCGCGCACGGCCGCCTGCGCGTGCGCGAGGGCGCGCCGTGATCGCGCGCTGGCAGGCGTTGGCGGCGCGCGACCGCTTGGTGCTGGGCGTGGGCGGCGGCCTGCTCGCGCTGATGCTGGGCTGGGCCTTCGTCTGGTATCCACTGGCGCAGGGCCAGTCCTCGCTGGCGGCCAAGCTCACCGCCGCCGAGGCCAACCTCGCCTTCATGCAGCAGGCCGCGGCCGGCCTGCGCGCGGCGCGCGCCAGCGGCGCCACCGGCGTGTTCGACCGCGGCGGCCAGTCGCTGCTGGCGCTGGTCGACCGCAGCGCGCGCGAGGCCGGGCTCGGCGCGGCGCTGCGGCGCGTGGAGCCGCTGCAGGACGTGCGCGTCGCCGCCAGCTTCGAGGGCGCCAACTTCGACGCCTTCGCCGGCTGGCTGGAGGGCCTGCACCAGCGCCACGGCGTCACCGTCGACGAGCTGCAGGTGGACCGCAAGCCTGGCGTGGGCCTGGTCGACGCGCGCGTGACCCTGCGCGACGCGCCCGCGCGCTGAACGCCGCGAGCCACCGGAAGACCCGCATTCGATGAAGCCGATCCGCTGGCTGCTCCTCGGCCTGTCCGTGCTGTTGCTGCTGGCGCTGCTGCTGGTGGCGACCGCGCCGGCGGACCTCGCGTACCGCTGGTTCGCGCACCGGCTCGGGCCGGTGCGCGCGGAAGGATTGAGCGGCAGCGTGTGGAACGGCAGCGCCAGCGGGGTGAGCGTGTTCGGCACCGCGCTGGGGCCGGCCAACTGGCGGCTCGACGGCTGGTCGGTGCTGCGCGGCGCGGCGCACGGCGACATCGCCCTCGCCGGCGAGGTGGTGCAGGGCAAGGCCGCGCTGCGGCGGGTGGATGGCGCCTGGCGCCTGGAGGACGTGGCGGCGGAGTTCCCCGCCAGCGTGCTGGGCCCGGCGCTCGACATCCCGGCCCTGATCCTCACCGGCACCGTGCGCGTCGAGGCGAAGTACGCGGCGCTGCGCGGCGGCGTGCTCGAGTCGGCCGATGGCATCGCGACCTGGCGCGAGATCGTGATCGCCGGCGCCGCGCAGGCGCGGGTGGACGGGCTCGAGGCGCGCTTCGTGCCGGCGCCCGGCGGCGGCGTCGACGCCAACCTGCGCGACCTCGGCGGCAGCCTGGCCGTGGATGGCCGGGTCGAGGTGCGCGCGGGGCGCTACAGCGCGCAGGTGCGGCTGGCCGCGCGCGACGCCGACCCGCAGGTCGGCGAGGCCCTGCAGTACATCGGCGAGCGCATGTCCGATGGCAGCACCCTGCTGCGCATCGAGGGTAACCTGCATCCCCTGTGGTGAACGCGGAGCCCGCGATGATCGACGACGCCTTCCTCGACCAGGCCCTGGCGCTGGCGCGCGAGGCCGCCAGCGCGGCCGCGGCGGTGATCGCGCGCCACTACCGCGGCGGCTTCGCGGTGGAGCTCAAGGCCGACCTCAGCCCGGTGACGGTCGCCGACCGCGAGGCCGAGGCCGAGATCAAGCGCGTGCTCAAGTCGCGCTACCCGGACCACGGCTACTACGGCGAGGAACTGGGGCGCGAGAACGCGCACTCGGATTTCCTGTGGCTGATCGATCCCATCGACGGCACCAAGAGCTTCGTGCGCCGCTACCCGTTCTATTCGACCCAGATCGCGCTGATGCATCGCGGCGAGCTGGTGCTGGGCGTGTCGGGCGCGGCGCACTTCTGCGAAACCGCGTGGGCGCGCCGCGGCGGCGGCGCCTTCCTCAACGGCGAGCGCGTGCACGCCGGCGCCGCGGCCACCGTGGAAGAGGCGTCGCTGTCGTTCGGCAACCTCAAGACCCTGGCCTGCGACGAGCGCTGGTTGCGCTTCGCCGGCCTGGTGCGCCATGCCTGGCGCACGCGCGGCTACGGCGACTTCTACCACTACCACCTGCTGGCGCGCGGCGCGGTGGACGCGGTGATCGAGTCCGACGTCAACATCCTCGACATCGCCGCCCTGGTCGTGATCCTGCGCGAGGCGGGCGCCACGTTCACCGACCTCGACGGCAGGGACGTGGGCCTCGCCACCACCTCGGTGCTGGCGGCGACGCCGCGGCTGCATCCGGTGCTGCTGGCGGCCCTGCGCGACTAGTCGATCGCCGGATCGCTTCGCCGCCGCGCGAGCCCGCTGCGCGGGCGGAGCCAGGCCGTTGCGCGCGGCGATGTGCTCAGGCTGCGCACATACGCGCGTCCCGCGACGGCGTAGAATTGCGCCATGTCCAAGCTTCCCGTGATCCACGCGACCCGCCTGCTCGGCGAAGGCTCGCGCTTCCCGGTCGAACAGATCGACCTCGAGTTCAGCAACGGCGTGCGCCGCACCTACGAACGCATGCCCGGCTCGGGCCGCGGCGCGGTGGTGGTGGTCCCGATGCGCGATCCCGAGACCGTGCTGCTCGTGCGCGAGTACGCCGCCGGCCTGCACACCTACGAGCTCGGCCTGCCGAAGGGCCGGCTCGAGCGCGGCGAGGACCTGCTCGAAGGCGCCAACCGCGAACTCAAGGAAGAGGTGGGCTACGGCGCGCGGCGCCTGCGCATCGTCGGCAAGCTGTCGCTGGCGCCGACCTACATGAGCCACCAGACGCACGTGATCCTGGCCGAGGACCTCTATCCCGAGCGCCTCGAGGGCGACGAGCCGGAGGAACTCGAGGTGGTGCCGTGGCGCCTCGACGAGCTGGCCACGCTGGTGCAGCGCGAGGATTGCACCGAGGGCCGCTCCATCGCCGCGCTGTTCATGACCCGCGAACTGCTGCGCAGCGGCGCCCTGTGACCCCGGCCGACCTCGCCGCGCTGCGCGGCGCCGTCGCCGCCATCGCGCGCCGGGCCGGCGCGGCGATCCTCGCGGTCTACGAGAGCGAGTTCGCGGTCACGCACAAGGACGACCGCAGCCCGCTCACCGAGGCCGACCTCGCCGCGCACCGCGTGATCGACGCCGCGCTGGGCGAACTCGACCCCTCGCTGCCCGTGCTGTCGGAGGAATCCGCGCACATCCCGTGGTCGCAGCGGCGCGAATGGCGACGCTACTGGCTGGTCGATCCGCTCGACGGCACCCGCGAGTTCGTCAAGCGCAATGGCGAGTTCACCGTCAACATCGCCCTGATCGAGCGCGGCGAGCCGGTGCTGGGCGTGGTCCACGCGCCGGTCCGCGGCGACCTCGCCCACGCGGCGCGCGGGCAGGGCGCCACCCTCGAGCGTCCCGGCGCCGCGCCGCGCGAACTGGCGACCCGCGCGGGCAAGGGCGGGGTGCTGCGCGTGGCCGGCAGCCGCTCGCACGGCGACCCGCGCATGGGGCGCTTCCTGGAGCGCGTGGGCGCGCACGAACTGCTGGCGCTGGGCTCCTCGCTCAAGTTCCTGCTGCTGGCCGACGGATCCGCCGACGTGTACCTGCGCTACGGGCCGACCTCGGAGTGGGACACGGCCGCGGGGCAGGGCGTGCTCGAGGCCGCCGGTGGCCGCGTCACCGACCTCGCGCTGGCGCCGCTGCGCTACAACACCCGGGATTCTCTGCTCAACCCCGACTTCGTCGCCGTCGCCGATCCGGCGCTGGATCTCGCGCGCCTGCTGTGAGGGAAACCGTGTCCGCCATCGAACCCCTGTTGTCGATCATGGCCCGCCTGCGCGACCGCGAGCACGGCTGTCCGTGGGACGTGGAGCAGACCTTCGCCACCATCGCCCCGTACACGATCGAGGAGGCCTACGAGGTCGCCGACGCGATCGACCGCCACGACCTGGCCGGGCTCAAGGACGAACTCGGCGACCTGCTGCTGCAGGTCGTGTTCCACGCGCGCATGGCCGAGGAGGCCGGCCACTTCGCCTTCGGCGACGTGGTGGCGGCGATCTGCGACAAGATGGTGCGCCGCCACCCGCACGTGTTCGGCGACGCGGTGGTGGCCGACGCCGCGGCGCAGACCGTGGCCTGGGAGGAAAGCAAGAAGCGCGAGCGCGGCGAGGGCGCCGACGCCAGCGCGCTGGCCGGCGTGGCGCGCGGACTGCCCGAGTGGCAGCGCGCGCTCAAGCTGCAGAAGCGCGCCGCCGGCGTCGGCTTCGACTGGCCGGACGTGGACCCGGTGCTGGCCAAGCTCCACGAGGAGATCGAGGAGGTGCGCGCCGAGTTCAAGGCGCCGGCGCGCGACGCCGGCCGGCTCACCGACGAGATCGGCGACGTGCTGTTCGTGTGCGTGAACCTGGCACGCCATGCCGGCGTCGATCCCGGCACCGCGCTGCGCAACGCCAACGCCAAGTTCGAGCGCCGCTTCCGCCGCATGGAGGAACTGGCCGCCGGCGACGGCACCGCGCTGGCGGCGGTGCCGCTGGAGCGGCAGGAACGCTACTGGGACCAGGCCAAGGCGGCGGAACGCGGGCCGCGTTGAAGCGCGGCGCCGTGGCGCGCACAATCGCAGCACGGAGGTACACGCCATGACCACGCAGACATCCGGCTTCGCCAGCTTCCGCGAGTTCTATCCCTACTACCTGCAGGAGCACTCCGACCGCACCTGCCGGCGCCTGCACTACCTCGGCAGCACGCTGGGGCTGGTGTGCGTGGGGATCGCGCTGGCCACGCGCAACGGCTGGTGGCTGCTGGCCGGGCTGGTGGCGGGATATGCCTGCGCCTGGGTCGGGCACTACGGCTTCGAGAAGAACCGGCCGGCCACGTTCAAGTATCCGTTCTACAGCTTCGCCGGCGACTGGGTGATGTACGCCGACATGCTGCGCGGCAAGATCCGCTTCTAGC
>CAZTNB010000025.1:1811-14946 GCA_964614825.1 uncultured Gammaproteobacteria bacterium | reverse complement strand
GCGAGGTGGTTCCAGCGGATCGGCTCGCCCAGGTACCAGACCGAGAAGGCCACGAACACCGCCAGCGTGATCACTTCCTGGATGGTCTTGAGCTGCGCCGCGCTGTAGACCGCGTGGCCCATGCGGTTGGCCGGCACCTGCAGCAGGTACTCGAAGAAGGCGATGCCCCAGCTGACCAGGATCGCGAGCCACAGCGCGCTGCCCTTGTACTTGAGGTGCCCGTACCAGGCGAAGGTCATGAAGATGTTCGATGCCACCAGCAGCAGGACTGGTGTCAGGTAGGGCCCCATGGCGGACTCCCGGCAGGATCGCGCTCAGGGCGCGGCGTGGTCGAGGAAACGGGCTTCGTAGAGCAGGCGCTGGATGCGCTCGTCCTGGCCGGTGGCGAACTCCACGCCCAGGTGTTCGTCGCCCAGGCGCACCACGCGGGCGGTCAGGCGGATCACGGTTTCCTGGTCGAGCAGGAAATAGATGCGCACCGCCGGCGGCATCACCCCGCCCGGCCAGCGCTTGGGCCGCCCCAGGCGGGCGCCGCCCTGCGAGAGGTCCCAGACCTCGGTCAGGTAGCCGTCCTCGCCCAGCGCGATCAACGCCGCGGTGTAGATGTCCTTGCGCGGATGGCGGCGTTTTTCGTCGAAATTCATCGAGGTGGCGCGCAGCGTGGTTAGCCGCACGATAACCGCCGTGCCGTGCTGCAACAAGCCACGCGCGTCGCGTTTCCGGCATCCCGGGCGTCGGTCGCTGGGTTCGTCGCAGGGTCCCTGAGACGGCCTTCACGTGCGACTCACCCCGGCTGGGTTTTACTCTTCACCTATGTGAAAGACCCCATCCCGGGGCTGGAGCGCACGCATGCCGACGAAGCAAAGGGACGAGAGCGCGGGCCTGATCCTGCTGGTGGAGGACAACCGTGGCATTGCCGAGATGGTGGGCGAATTCCTCGAGCGGCGCGGCTACAGCCTCGACTACGCCTCCGACGGCGTGACCGGACTGCGCCTGGCCACCACCAACAGCTACGACGTGGTGGTCCTGGACCTGATGCTGCCGGGCATGGACGGCCTCGATCTGTGCCGCAAGCTGCGCCACGAAGCCAAGAAGTCGACCCCGGTGCTGATGCTCACCGCGCGCGACACGCTCGAGGACAAGCTGGTCGGCCTCGATGCCGGCGCCGACGACTACCTGGTCAAGCCATTCGAGATCCGCGAGCTGGAAGCGCGGGTGCGGGCCCTGATCCGCCGCGATCGCCGCCAGGTGAGCGCCGAGGTGCTCAAGGTCGGCGACCTGGTGCTCGACACGGCGACGCTGCGCCTGCAGCGCGGCGGCCGCGACCTCGCGATCTCGCCGATCGGCCTCAAGCTCCTGACCATCCTCATGCGCGAGTCGCCGCGCGTGGTCAGCCGGCGCGACATCGAGCGCGAGGTCTGGGGCGACCTGCTGCCCGACTCCGACACCCTGCGCAGCCACCTCTACAACCTGCGCAAGGTGATCGACAAGCCGTTCGACAAGCCGCTGCTGCACACCATCCACAGCGCGGGCTACCGCCTGGCCGACCTCGACCAGGACGTCCCGGGCGTGCGCCAGGCCAGCGCCTGAGTCGCGGCGCCGGGGGTGCGCGGGCCCCGGCCCGACCCCGGCGCCAGACGCGGCCGAGGCTGCTCCCGCAGTGCCAGCGCGCGGTCCATCGCGCCGGCCGTGAAGGAGCAGCTCCAGCCGCGACCGTCGCGTTCCGCCCTTCCACACGCCGACGCCCGCCGCGCCGCCACTTGCGGGCGCGGCTTCGGCCGCGACCGCCCCCCGTCGATTCCGTACCTCATCGCCAATCGACGCCGCGCCCACGCGCAGCCGTCGTACCCTTCACCCGCGCCCCGCCGTCCCCGGACCCCATGAGCCCCGATCACCGCATCGCCGCCCCGCTGCCCGCCGCCCCGCCCGTCACCGGCCTGCGCGGCAAGCTGTGGGTGGCCTTCGTGCTGCAGATCGCGGCGATCAGCGTCGCCACGCTGCTGTCGGTCTATGGCTCCTGGC
Organism: uncultured Gammaproteobacteria bacterium; assembly: GCA_964614825.1. GTDB lineage: Bacteria > Pseudomonadota > Gammaproteobacteria > Xanthomonadales > Ahniellaceae > JAGOEZ01. The sequence goes on along the minus strand of CAZTNB010000025.1, from coordinate 12,924 downwards.
TGGTGCTGCGCGACGTGCTGGTGCAGCGCGCGCTGGCCGACGAGACCAGCCACTACTGGAACCGCTACGCGCGCACGCCCGGCGCCGAGCTGCCCGACACCTACAACATGCACGGCTACCTGGTGGGCCCGGACGGCAGCGGCACGGTGCCGGCCAGCCTGGCGCCGCTGGCGCCCGGCTACCACGCCATCGACATCTCCGGCAGCAACGACCTCGTCTACGTCTCGGACGGCCCGGGCGGGCGCCTGTACCTGGTGTTCGAGCAGGAGCAGGTCGACAAGCTGGCGCTGTGGTTCGGCTTCGTGCCGCTCACCGTGGTGCTGGGCGTGATCTACATCGCCACCTGGCTCACCTACCGCATCTCGCGGCGCGCCATCTCGCCGGTGATCTGGCTGGCCAACCAGGTACGCAACTTCGATCCCAAGAAGCCGGACCTGGACGCGCTGCAGCCCGCCAACCTGCCGCCGGACGCCGATGGCGACGTCAAGGTGCTGGCGACCTCGATCCACGGCTTCGCCTCGCGCCTGGAGAACTTCGTCGAGCGCGAGCGCAACTTCACCCGCGACGCCAGCCACGAGCTGCGCACGCCGCTGACGGTGGTCAAGGTGGCGGCCGACGTGCTGGCCGAGGAGGAAGGGCTGTCGCCCTTTGCCACCCGCTCGGTCACCCGCGTGCAGCGCGCGGTGCGGGACATGGAGGCCCTGATCGAGTCGTTCCTGATCCTGGCGCGCGAAACCGACGTCGGCCTGCCGGACGAGGATTTCGTCGTCAATGCGCTGGCCGCCGAGGAACTGGAGAAGGCGCAGGTGCTGGTGGCCGGCAAGCCGGTCGAGCTGCGCCTGGTGGAGGAGGCGCAGTTCGCGCTGCATGCGCCCACGCGCGTGCTGGCGGTGATGCTGTCGAACCTGCTGCGCAATGCCTGCCTGTATACCGACGCCGGCATGGTGGTGGTGACCGTCGGCGCGGGTTTCGTCAGCGTCCGCGATACCGGGCCCGGGATGTCGGCCGACGAACTGGCGCGGGTGTTCGAGCCGTTCTATCGCGGCGGCCGCGGCCGCCAGGGCGGGCATGGCATCGGGCTCACCATCGTGCGGCGGCTGTCGGAGCGCTTCGGCTGGCCGGTGTCGCTCGAGAGCGAGCCGGGCGCGGGCACCACCGCGACGATCCGCTTCCCGAACCCGCAACCACTTTGAAACGCGGACGCAGGGAAGCCGCTCCAGCGCGCAGCCCGTCCTCGACGCCACCCACCCACCACCGCAACCCGCACGAAAACCGGCCGGCGCAGCAGCTGCAGCGACGCCCCCGCTAGCCGCCGCCCGCCGCGCCACGACCGCGACCGACGAGCGCACGCGACCACCCGACGGGCGGGCCGGCACGGCGTTCCCGGCCCGCGACTTCACGCGGCCTGGATCGCGCGTCGACCGGCCCTCGACTCCCGCTCGACGTCGACTCGACGCGACGCACGCGTGCGCTGCACCCGGCGTGCACCTCGTTTGCATCGACGTGTGCGCGGCGTGCGCAACTCATCGACCGTGCACGAATCGACGATCCGCCCTGCACGCCGGCACGGTTCTCATGCGCTGCGCGCGCCGCACGCGCGCTTCCGTCCACGAACCCGGGAGTGCCCGATGAAACCGCTTGCCCTGCCTTCGATCCTTGCTGCCTGCCTGTCGCTGCCCGGCATCGCCGATGCCGCGGTCAGGGTACAGGTCGGACACTTCGCGCCGTTCGCCGCCTCGCGCGAAGCCAGTTCCGTGACCGTCCGCGTCAATGGCGCCGTCGCGCTGCAGGACTTCCGCTACGGCGACATCACGCCCTACGTCACCCTCGGCAATGCCGGCCGCTATACCCTCGAGGTGTTGCCCAGCGGCAGCTCGACCGTCGCGATCGCCGCCACGCTGGACCTCGCCGATGGCGACTACACGGTGCTCGCGATCGGCAACGGAACCCTGCGGCCGCTGGAACTCCTGCCGCTGGCCGACGACAACGCGACGACGCCGGCCGGCAGCCTGCGCGTGCGCGTCGTCCATGCCGCGCCGTTCAGCGCCAGCGAGCAGGACAGCGAGGTCTCGGTGCGCACCGACGAGGGCGGCATCGTCGGCGGCCTCGAACGGGTGGGTTACCGCGCGGTGAGCCCCTACCTGACCCTGCCGGCGGCCACGTACGACCTCAAGGTGGCGAAGCCGGACAACTCGCGCAACCTCATCGACCTTGCGCCGCTGGCGCTGCCGGCCGGCGCGGTGCTGACCGTGGTCGCGACCGGCGACGGCGTGAACCAGCCGCTGGGCTTCAGCGCGGTGCCGCTGGGCGCGCTGCCCGGCGAGGACCCGGTGGACTCGTCGCGCAGCGGGCACTGGAAGGATCCGGCGGCCGAGACCCAGGGCTTCGCGTTCACGCCCCTGCCGGGCCAGAACCGCCTGTTCGGCACCTGGTACACCTTCGGCGACAACGGCGAGGACCTGTGGCTCACGCTCGACAGCTGCGGATCGACGCCGGGCAGCGCGGTGTGCGACCGGCCCGGCAGCTTCGACAACCGCCGTTCCGTGCTGACCGTCTACGGCGTCAGCAATGGCGCCTTCCGCGGCGCGAACCCGGGCCAGGTGAACGTCGTCGGCAGCGCCACGGTGGAGTTCTCCTCCTGCCGCCGTGCGCGGCTGAGCTACGAACTGGGCAGCGGGCGCAGTGGCAGCTTCGATCTCGACAACCTCACGCCGGGCGAGGGCTGCCCGCCGGCACGCTGAGCGGCGACCGGGGCGGCGGCGGGCCCGCATCGGGGTCCGCCGCCGCGCGGTGGGCATGGCTATACTCCGCGCGCCACCGCCCATGGACGCCCGCGCATGCGCCACCACTCCGTACTTGCCGCATTGCTGGCGTTCTCGATGAGCGCGCCGCTGCCCGCCGCCGACATCGTGCTCGCCGTCCACGGCGGCGCCGGCACCATGCCGCGCGCCGAACTCACGGCCGAGCGCGAGGCCGCCGTGCGCGCCGACATCGAGCGCGCGCTGCGCGCCGGTTTCAGCGTGATCCGCGCCGGCGGCGACAGCCTCGAGGCCGTCACCCGGGCGGTGGTGGTGCTGGAGGATTCGCCGTACTTCAACGCCGGCAAGGGCGCGGTGTTCAACCACGACGGCATCAACGAGCTCGACGCCTCGATCATGGACGGCGCCACCCGGCGCGCCGGCGCGGTGGCCGGCCTGCATCGCATCCGCAATCCGGTCCTGCTGGCGCGCGCGGTGATGGAGAAGTCCCCGCACGTGATGCTGGCGGGCGAGGGCGCCGAGGCCTTCGCCAGGAGCGTCGGCTTCGAGTTCGTCGATCCGGCGTACTTCCGCACCGAGGAACGCTGGGAGCAGCTGCAGAAGGCGCTGGCGGCGGAGAAGGCGCAGGCCAGCGCCACCTTGCCGCCCGGTGCCTACTTCGGCACCGTGGGCGCGGTGGCGCGCGACGGCAAGGGCCATCTCGCCGCGGCGACCTCGACCGGCGGCATGACCAACAAGCGCTGGGGCCGGATCGGCGATTCGCCGGTGATCGGCGCCGGCACCTACGCCGATGCGAACTGCGCGGTGTCGGCCACCGGCTGGGGCGAGTTCTACATCCGCGCCGCGGTGGCGCACGACATCTGCGCGCGCATCGCGTATCGCGGCGACAGCGTGCAGCGCGCCGCCGACGCGGTGGTGCTCGAGGTGGTGCCCGGCCTGGGCGGCGATGGCGGCGTGATCGCGCTCGACGCCAAGGGGCACGTGGCGATGCCCTTCAATACCGAGGGCATGTACCGCGGCACCATCGACGCGCAGGGCAAGGTGCGCACCGCGGTGTACCGCGACGAGGCGCGTTGAGCCGGCCATGGGGCGCGCGCATGACCAAGGGCAGGTGATCCCGCGGGCCGGGCGCGCTAGCCTGCCACGCACATGAACGAGCTGCCCGTGGCGATGTCCGGCGCCGGGCCGGGGCCCGCGCCTGCCATCGGCGGCGGGGCGGAGCGTGCCACCGATGCAGCGCGCGAGTTCGGCCTGCATCCGCGCGTGCGCGAGCTGTGGTTCTGGCAGTGGCTGATCGTGGCGCTGGTGATCACGCTGCCCGGCGTGCTCGTGGGCCTCGCCGCCGGGAGGTGGCTGGTGGCGGTGCTGTCGGCGCTGGTCGGTGCCCTGGTGCTGCGCCTGTCGATGCAGTACCACCGGCGCCAGCTGCAGCGTTTCCATTGCGAACTGCTGCCCGACGGCCTGCGCATCCGTCGCGGCGTCTGGTGGCATGTCGAGACCTTCGTGCCGCGCGTGCGCATCCAGCACACCGACGTGACCCAGGGCCCGATCGCGCGCCACTTCGGCATGGCCACGCTCAAGGTCCACACCGCGGGCACGCACCAGGCCGAGATCCAGGTCGAGGGGCTGCCGCACGCCGATGCGCTGCTGCTGCGCGACCTGCTGCTGGGCCGCGAGGGCCACGATGCCCTCTGATCCGGCCGGCGTGCCGGCACCCGCGCCCGGGCAGCCGCTGGCCTTCGAGGGGCGCCTGCATCCCTTTTCCTGGCTGTTCGTGCTGCTCACCCAGTTGCGCCAGGTGGCGCTGCCGCTGGTGTTCCTGCTGCTGTTCGGCCGCGGGCAGTGGTGGGAGCTGTTCGCGCTGCTGGGCGCCGGCGCGCTGGCGCTGTACTCGCTGGTCTACAGCTTCGGCTTCCGCTACCGCATCGGCGCCGGCGAGCTGGTGGTGCGCGAAGGCATCCTCAACCGCACCGAGCGCCACATCCCGTTCGCGCGCATCCAGAACATGGTGCGCAAGCGCAACCTGCTGCACCGGCTGTTCGACGTCACCGAGCTGCGCCTGGAGTCGGCCGGCGGCATCAGGCCGGAGGCGGTGATGAGCGTGATCCGCCTGGCCGAGGCCGATCGCCTCGAGGGCATCCTGCGCGGGCAGGGCATGGCCGACGCGGCGGCGTCCGCGGCGGTCGACGAGCCGGCGCTGCTGCAGCTGCCGACGGCCGAGATCCTGCGCCTGGGACTGGTCACCAACCGCGGCACGGTGGTGATCGGCGCATTGTTCGCCTTCTACTGGCAGCTGGCGCCGGACGAACGCGGCGCGATGCAGGGCCTGTTCCGCATGGTGTACGGGTTGTTCGAGACCTGGTCGCATGCCGTGGCCGGGACCGCGGCGCGCGTGGCCACGGTCGCGGTGGCGCTGGGCGTGTTCGTGGTCCTGCTCAAGCTGCTGTCGATGGTGATGGCCCTGCTCGGCTTCCACGGCTTCGAATTGCGCCGGCACGGCGAGCGCGTGCGCACCGAGGGCGGGCTGCTCACGCGCCACGCGGCCAGCGCGCGCCGCGAGAAGGTGCAGCGCCTGCTCTACGGCGAGACCTGGCTGGCGCGGCGCCTGGGCCGACGCTGGCTCTCGTGCGAGGTCGCCGGCGGCCAGGCGGCGGTGAACGAGGGCGAGGGCGCGCGCCTGCGCTGGCTGGTGCCGATCGGCACGCCGGAGACGGTGCGACGCATCGCGCGCGAGCTGGCGCCGGGACTCGATCCGGACGGACTGTCCTGGAAGCCGCTGCATCCGCGCACCTTCTGGCGCCGTTTGCGCGTGGCCGCGCTGGCCTGGAGCCTGCTGTTCGCGCCGCTGGCGATCGCCTTCGGGCCGAAGATGCTGCTGGCCTGGCTGGCGGTGCTGGTGTATGCGGCGTTCGAGGCGCGCGGCGAGGCGCGCTTCGCCGCCTATGCGGTCGACGACGCGGTGGTGGCGTACCGGTCGGGCTGGTTGTCGCGGCAGTGGCAGGTGGCGCGGATCGAGAAGGGACAGTCGCTGCTGTTGTCGGCCTCGCCGTTCGACCGCCGCGCGGGCATGGCCAACGTCAGCATCGACACCGCCGGCGCCGCGGCCACCGGGGCCCGGTTCCGCATACCGTACCTGGCGGAGGCGGAGGCGCGCGCGCTGCTGGAACACCTGCGGGCGCGGCTCGACACGGCGCCCGCGTCGATCGCGGCCGCGCCGCCCGGCGACGCGGAGCTGGCGCCATCCGGCAGTCGTGGCTGAAGCCGCTCCCACGCGGCCGGCGCGACATGTCGCGCCGCCGCGCGGCTAGAACCTGCGATCCCCCGACAGGATGCCGCCGAGCCCGCCCAGCACCGAGCCCTCGTCCCTGGAGCCGCCGCGCTGCCAGGCCGCCGCATACATGCGTCCGGCAAGGCGCGAGAACGGCAGCGACTGCAGCCATACGTGGCCGGGTCCGGTGAGCTCGGCGAAGAACACGCCCTCGCCGCCGAACAGGATGCTCTTCACGCCGCCGACCGACTTGACGTCGAAGCCCATGCCCTGGGTGAAGGCGACCACGCAGCCGGTGTCGACCTGCAGGACCTCGCCGGCCTTGAGCTCGCGCTCGACCACGGTGCCGCCGGCGTGGATGAACACCTGCCCGTCGCCCTCGAGCTTCTGCATGATGAAGCCCTCGCCGCCGAACAGCGCGGTCATGATCTTGCGCTGGAAGTACAGGTCCAGCGACACGCCGCGCGCCGCGCACAGGAAGCTGTCCTTCTGGCAGATGAGCCGGTTGCCGAAGTTCGACAGGGTGAGCGGGATGATGGTGCCGGGATAGGGCGCCGCGAACGCGGCGCGGGCCTTGGCGTTGCCGGCGTTGCTGAACAGCGTGGTGAACAGGGTTTCGCCGGTGATCACGCGCTTGCCCGCCGACAGCAGCTTGTCGACGAAGCTGCCGCCCTGGCCGGCGTGTGAACCGTCGCCGAACAGGGTCTCCATCTGCACCGCGGCGTCCTTGTACATCATGGCGCCGGCCTCGGCCACCACGCTTTCGCCGGGATCGAGCACGATCTCCACGAACTGCATGTCCTCGCCGTGGATGGTGTAGTCCACGGTGTCGGTGCCGCGCACGCTGGTCGCCGGCGGGGCGACCGGCACCGGCAGCGCGTCGCCGGCCAGCTCCGCGCAACTGGCGATCGGGATCCATTCGGCGAACCCGGCGCGCCAGCAGTAGCCGTCGCGGTTCTGCCTGACCCGGGCGATGGCCGCCGCGAGGTCCAGCGGGCCGATGCTCTGACCGTCGTAGCTCAGGTACCACTGGTGCATGGGGTTCCTCCGGACTTGCGGAATGTCGAGCTGCGGGAGCGCATCTCATGCGCGACCGCGCAACCACGCCCGTCCGCGCGGCGCGGGTACGCGGTCGCGCATGGGATGCGCGCCTACAGGGGCTGCCCGAGTTGCTGGTGGATCCTGGCGCGTGCCTCCCCGGGCAGGGCCAGGCCCAGCGCCAGGCGATCGAGGTAGGCGCGCTCGGCCTCGGTGTCGGCGCTGATCGCGATCAGCGAGGCGGCGTACAGGTCGGCCGCCAGCGCCGGGCGCGCATCGGCCACGATCTGCTCCAGCGTGCGCGGTGCCGCGAGTTCGCGTTCGAGGAAGGCCTGGGTGGCGGCATCGTGCCCGCCGTCGGCGGCGCGCGCGAGGATGCGCGCGCGCTCCTGCGCGTCGATCGCGCCATCGGCGGCCGCGGCGGCAATCATGGCCTGCACCAGCAGCGCCATGTCGCGCGCGCGGTCGGGGCTCGCCGGCGGCGGCGGTGGCGGGCGCAGCGGACCGGCGGCGGGCGGCGGTGGCGGCGCGGACCCGGCGGGCGCGCCAGGCGCGCTGGCGGCGCCGGTGGCGGCACCGGGTCGGTTGTAGTGCTCCCAGGCCGCCATGGCGATGCCCAGCAGGCCGATGCCCAGCTGCGCCTTGCCGGCCAGGTCGCCGGTGCGGAAGGCCGAATTGCGGCGCCCGCGGCGCCCGCCGAAGGCACCGCCCATGGCGCCGCCGATCATCTGGCCGAGCAGGCGTTCCGGATCGAACATCGTCGCTCCCGTTGCCACGCGGTCCATTCCGCGCGTGACAATCGTATTGCGTTGCGACATCGCGCTTTCAATACCCCGGAGGTCATGTCCGGCGCCGGTAACGAGCGCCGGCCGGCCCCGGTTTGTCCCGGCGCCGCCTTTCCGCTTAACCTTGCCGCCTTCGCGCGGCGTGGGCCGTAGGCCGCAGGCAGGACGCAGCCAGATGGCGGACGGCAAGCAGACGCTGGTGCCACGCGGGCCTCGGGGCGTCTGGAACGCCCTTATCTGGTCGATGAAGGGCTTGTCCGCCGCGTTCCGGGTCGAAAGCTCGTTCCGGCTCGAGGTCTACCTGCTGCTGGTGCTGGGCCCCTTGGGTCTGTGGCTGGGCGGCGACGCCGTCGAGCGCGCGCTGCTGGTGGGATCGCTGCTGCTGGTGCTGGCGGCGGAACTGCTCAATTCGGCGCTCGAAGCGGTGGTCGACCGCGTGAGCCCGGAGTTCCACGAGTTCGCGGGCCGCGCCAAGGACATGGGGTCCGCCGCGGTGTTCGTCCTGATGGTCAACGTGGTGTTGTGCTGGGCGCTGGTACTGTGGCCGCGCCGGTAATGAATGTTTGCCCGACGCCGGAGTGGATTCCGGCAGCCGGCGCCCCGATTCAGTCGGGACCTGGGCGACGCGGCGCAGGCTGAGGGAACGTCCTTGGATTGGGTCTTCGATTCGCAGATCTGGGTCGCGTTGCTGACCCTGACCACGCTCGAGATCGTGCTCGGCGTGGACAACCTCGTCTTCATCTCGATCGCGGTCAGCCGCCTGCCGCAGGAGCGCCGCTCCTCGGCGCGCCGCTTCGGCCTCGCGCTGGCCTGCATCACCCGCATCATGCTGCTGATCAGCCTCGCGTGGCTGGCGCGCATGGGCGCGCCGCTGTTCACCCTCTACGGCAACGAGATCTCGGTCCGCGACCTGGTGCTGATCGGCGGCGGCCTGTTCCTGCTGATCAAGGGCACGATGGAGATCCACGAATCGGTGGAGGCGGGCGACGACGGCGGACCCAGCGGGCGCGCCTCGCAGCGCTTCGGCGTGGTGATCGCGCAGATCGCGATCATCGACATCGTGTTCTCGCTCGATTCGGTCATCACCGCGGTGGGCCTGGTCGACCAGATCCCGGTGATGGTGGCGGCGATCCTGATCTCGGTGATCGTGATGCTGATCGCCTCCGATCCGATCGGCGAGTTCATCGACCGCCATCCCACGATCAAGATGCTGGCGCTGTCGTTCCTGATCCTGGTCGGCATGGCGCTGATCGCCGACGGCCTCGCCTTCCACATCCCGCGCGCCTACCTGTACTTCGCCATGGCCTTCTCGGCCGGCGTCGAGGGCCTCAACATGCTGGCGCGCACCCGGCGCGCCCGCAAGATGGCCCTGCGCGCGGCGCGCGAGGACGTGCCTTCCACCGACGGCGAGGCGCGCGAGCTCTAGGGAACCTCTGAACAAGTATCCGCACCCGCGTTGGACGCCTGGCCCGTGGAACCCCCACGCCCTGCGGCGTCCGCCTTGGTGCGAACGCGCACGGTAGCAACGCGGGTGCGGATACTTGTTCAGGGGTTCCCTGGGCGCGGCGATTGCGCGCCGGCGCCCGGAGTGCTGCAATCGTCGCCTGCCCGACGGAGCCCAGCCATGCGACCGCGCGTCCTCGTGCCACTGCTGCTGGCCAGCCTGTTCCTCGGCGGCTGCGGCTACAACCGCATCCAGGAGCAGGACGAGAAGGTCAAGGCCGGCTGGTCGGAAGTGATCAACCAGTACCAGCGTCGCGCCGACCTGATCCCGAACCTGGTCAACACGGTCAAGGGCTACGCCGCGCAGGAAGAGCGCGTGCTGACCGAGGTGACCAACGCGCGCGCCAGGGTGGGCAGCATCCAGGTCACGCCCGAGCTGGCCAACGACCCGGCGGCGCTGCGGAACTTCCAGGCCGCGCAGGGCGAGCTGTCGAGCGCGCTGTCGCGCCTGCTGGTGGTGACCGAGAACTACCCGCAGCTCAAGTCCGACCAGAACTTCCGCGACCTGCAGGCGCAGCTCGAGGGCACCGAGAACCGCGTCGCCGTGGCCCGCAACCGCTACATCGAGGACGTGCAGGGCTACAACACGCTGGTGCGGCGCTTCCCGGTCAACCTCACGGCGATGCTGTTCGGCTACGACGTGAAGCCCAACTTCACGGTCGAGAACGAGGCCGCGATCTCGCGTGCGCCGACGGTGGACTTCTCGGTCGCGCCCGAGCCGGCCCAGCCGGCACCCGAGCCGCAGCCCGAGGCGCCCGCGACGCCGCCCGCGGGCTGAGGCCGGCGGGTGCGGCACCACGCGCGCGCGGCGCCCGCGACATCGTCGCGCCTGCTGCGCGTCGCCTGCCTGTGCCTGCTCGCGCTGGGCGCGGTCGCGCGCGCAGCCGACGTTCCGACCCTGCAAGCCCGCGCCACCGACCAGACCGGCACCCTCGACGCCGGCCAGTTGGCGCAACTCGAGGCCAGGCTCGCGGCGCTGGAGCAGCGCAAGGGCAGCCAGCTGGTGGTGCTGCTGGTGCGCAGTACCGCGCCCGCGTCGATCGAGGAGTACGCGCTCGAGGTGGCGGAGCACAATCGGATCGGCCGCGGCGGGCAGGTCGACGACGGCGTGCTGCTGCTGGTGGCCAAGGACGACCGCAAGGTGCGGATCGAGGTCGGCTACGGCCTCGAGGGCGCGATCCCGGACGCGGTCGCCAGCCGCATCATCCGTGAGTACATCACGCCGCGCTTCCGCGCCGGCGACTTCCACGGCGGCGTGTCCGACGCCGTCGACGCCTTGTCGAAGCTGATCGAGGGCGAGGCCCTGCCGGCGCCGCTGGAGCAGGAGCGCGATGGCGCCGGATCGCGGCTGCCGATGGCGCTGGTGCTGGCCTTCCTGATCGGCAGCCTGTTCGCCGCGCTGCGCAAGCGGCCGGCGGCGCTGCGTTCGCTGTTGGCCGGCAGCCTGGCCGGTGGCCTCGGCTACCTGCTGGTGGCGACGCTGGCCGGGCTGGCGCTGCCGGCGTTGCTGGCTGCCGTGGTGGCCCTGGCACGGCCCGGCGGCAGCGGGCGTTTCGTGCGCGGCGGCGGTTGGTCCGGCGGCGGCTGGGGCGGTGGCGGCGGATTCGGCGGCGGATCGGGCCGCGGCTCCGGCGGCGGCGGCTGGTCCGGCGGCGGCGGGGGCTTCGGTGGCGGCGGCGCCTCGGGGGGATGGTGAGATGGGCGGCCTGAAACGCGTCGTCGCCAACCTGTTCCGCGCCCGGGGCGTGCTGCGCCGCTGC
>CAZTNB010000025.1:0-1711 GCA_964614825.1 uncultured Gammaproteobacteria bacterium | reverse complement strand
GCGTCGGCGCGCGCTCGATGCCTTCGCCGACCTGCGCGTGTGGGACACGCAGGACAACACCGGCGTGCTGGTCTACGTGCTGCTGGCCGAGCACCGCATCGAGCTGGTGGCCGATCGCGGCATCCACGCCCGCGTCGACCCCGCCGAGTGGCGACGCATCGGCGAACTGGTCGCCGACGGCTTCCGCCGCGACGCCCCCGCCGACGGCGTGGTGGCCGCCGTCAACGCCTTGCACGCGCTGCTGCGCACCCACTTCCCCGCGCCCGCCGACAACCCGCGCGAGTTGCCCGACCGCCCGATCGTCCTGTAGGTGCGCATTTCGTGCGCGACCACGGCGGCGCCGGCGGCCTCCGGGGCGGGCTCCTGCGTGGCGCACCGCGACGGTCGTCGGCGGCGCAGGGCGGCCGCGGGCGCATGGTAGACTTTGCCCGCCGTCACGGGAGAGACCGGCCGCCTTCGGGCAGGCCGGCGCCGAAGGAGCAACCGCCCCGGAAACTCTCAGGCAGAAGGACCGCGACGGCAGGCCACACCAATCTGGAAAGTGAGCCGTCGCGGCTTCGGTCGCGGGCGGTTCCGCCGAAGGGATAACGCTCTCAGGCGCAGCGACAGATGGGGCGCGCAGCACGGGCCGCGACTGGGTCCGGCGCCGGCGCGCGTCGAGCTGGATCCGACCCCCATCCACCCAGGTTGCCCGCCCGCATGAAGACGCCCGCCTCGCTGCGCCTGCCGCACGTCGCCCGTGAATTCGCCGACCGCCACATCGGTCCCTCGCCGCAGGAGATCGACGACATGCTGCGCGTGGTCGGCGCCGACAGCCTGGACGCGCTGATCCGCGAGACCGTGCCCGACGCGATCCGCCAGGCGCGGCCGCTGTCGACCGGCCCGGCGCTGGGCGAAGCCGAGGCCCTGGCGCGCCTGCGCGCGCTGGCCGACCGCAACCAGGCCTATACCTCGCTGATCGGGCAGGGCTACCACGGCACCCTGCTGCCGCTGGTGATCCAGCGCAACATCCTCGAGAACCCGGCCTGGTACACGGCCTACACGCCGTACCAGCCCGAGATCAGCCAGGGCCGGCTCGAGGCCCTGCTCAACTACCAGACCATGGTGTGCGAGCTGACCGGCCTCGACGTCGCCAATGCCTCGCTGCTCGACGAGGGCACGGCCGCGGCCGAGGCGATGGCGGTGGCGCAGCGCTCCTCGAAGTCGAAGTCGCTGCGTTTCTTCGTCGACGCCGACTGCCATCCGCAGACCATCGCCGTGCTGCGCACCCGCGCCGAGCCGCTGGGCTGGGAGCTGGCGGTGGGCGACCCGGAGCGCGACCTCGACCCGCGCGCGGTGTTCGGCGCGATCCTGCAGTACCCGGGCAGCGAGGGCCGCCTGCGCGATCCGCGCGCGGCCTGCGCCGCGCTCAAGGCCGCGGGCGCGATCAGCGTGATCGCCGCCGATCCGCTGGCGCTGGCGATCCTCGCCCCGCCGGGCGAACTCGGCGCCGACATCGCCATCGGCTCGACCCAGCGCTACGGCGTGCCGATGGGCTACGGCGGCCCGCACGCGGCGTACATGGCGGTGCGCGACGCGCTCAAGCGCGCCATCCCCGGGCGCCTGATCGGCGTCTCGGTGGATTCCCGCGGCGAGCCGGCCTATCGCCTCGCCTTGCAGACGCGCGAGCAGCACATCCGCCGCGAGAAGGCGACCTCGAACATCTGCACCG
>CAZTNB010000024.1:0-27929 GCA_964614825.1 uncultured Gammaproteobacteria bacterium | reverse complement strand
CCAGTTCGCCGTCGGTGGTCAACAGCAGCAGGCCGGTGGTGTTGATGTCCAGGCGCCCGACCGATACCCAGCGCGCGCCCTTGAGCGGCGGCAGTTTCTCGAACACGGTGGGGCGCCCTTCCGGATCGTCGTGCGTGGTCACCTCGCCCTCGGGCTTGTGGTAGACCAGCGTCTCCAGGTCCTCGGGTTCGGTGGCGACGGCGATGAAGGCCTTGCCGTCGAGCTCGACCCGGTCGCCGGCCTTGATGCTCGAGCCGATGTCGGCCCCGGCGCCGTTGACCCGGATCTCGCCGGAGCCGATGCGCTCCTCGAGGAGCCGGCGCGAGCCGAGCCCGGCGTTGGCGAGCACCTTGTGCAGGCGCTCCTCCACCGTCGGTCCCTGGCGCGCGTCCTTGTTGAGCGACAGGCGCTGACGGTTGCGTGGCTCGCTCATGCGTGGTGCTCCCCTTCGTCGGCGCGACTGGCGCCGGAATCGCCGGCGGTAGCGCCGGCGACGTGGTCCGTTTCGATGCCGTCGGCCTCGACCTGCGCGGTGATGGCGGAATCGCCGCGCTCGTTGCCCTCGGGCAGGTCGAGCTGCGGCTCCAGGTCCTCGATGTCGCGGATCTCGGCCAGCGGCGGCAGCTGGTCCAGGCTCTTGAGGTTGAAGTAGTCGAGGAACTGGCGCGTGGTGCCGTACAGGGCCGGCTTGCCGGGCACGTCCCGGTGGCCGACCACGCGGATCCACTCGCGTTCCTCCAGCGTCTTGACCGTGTGGGTGGAGACCGCCACGCCGCGGATCTGCTCGATCTCGGCACGCGTGATCGGCTGGCGGTAGGCGATCAGGGCCAGGGTCTCGAGCAGCGCGCGCGAGTAGCGCGTCTGCCGTTCGGTCCACAGGCGCTGCACCCAGGGGTGCACGTCCAGCCGCACCTGGTAGCGGAAGCCGCTGGCGACCTCCACCAGCTCGATGCCGCGGCCCGCGCATTCGGCGCCGAGCTCGGCCAATGCCTGGGCGAGGGCATCCGCGCCCAGGGCTTCGGACTCGCCGAACAGCGCGCCCAGTTGCGCCAGCGATAGGGGCTGGCCGGCGGCGAGCAGCGCCGCCTCGACGATGCGTTTGATCTGTGTGAGTTCCATGAGTGCCAGCATCACGCGGCCGCGGCCAGCGTCTTGAGGTAGATGGGAGCCAGGGGCTCGTTCTGCACGATCTCGACCAGGTGTTCCTTGGCCAGCTCGAGGATCGACAGGAAGGTGACCACGATGCCCATGCGGCCTTCCTCGACCGTGAACAGCGCGGTGAACGGGTGGTACTCGCGGTCTTCCAGCGCCTTGAGCACGTCGCCCATGCGCTGGCGCACCGACAGCACCTCGCGCTGCACGTTGTGGCGGCCGTACAGCTCGGCCCGCTTCATCACGTCCTTGAGCGCCAGCAGCAGCTCGCGCAGGTCCACCGGCGGCGGCAGGCGGATCACGTTGCGGTCGTCGACGTGGGCGTGCGCCGTGCTGAAGTCGCGGTCGAGGCGCGGCAGGCCGTCGATGTCCTCGGCCGCCTTCTTGAAGCGCTCGTACTCCTGCAGGCGCCGCACCAGTTCGGCGCGCGGGTCGAGCTCGAGGCCTTCCTCGGCGGGCGGGCGCGGCAGCAGCAGGCGCGACTTGATCTCGGCCAGGATCGCGGCCATCACCAGGTACTCGGCGGCCAGCTCGAGCCTGAGGTCCTGCATCAACTCGATGTAGTCGACGTACTGGCGGGTGATCTCGGCGATCGGGATGTCGAGGATGTCGAGGTTCTGGCGCCGGATCAGGTACAGCAGCAGGTCGAGCGGGCCCTCGAAGGCCTCGAGGATGACCTCGAGCGCATCCGGCGGGATGTACAGGTCCTGCGGCATCTCCAGGACCGGCTGGCCCTTGACGATGGCCAGTGGCATCTCCTGTTGCTGCGGCGGCGGCGCGAAGATCGTGCCGGCGGGCGCGGGTGTTTCCGCGGGATCTGTGTTCATCGATGCTGTCGCGCGTTGGCGCGGCTCGGATTTCCGGTGGTGCGCGGGCGGATACGCAGCGTCCGCACGCGGGATCGGTCACGTCGGACCGCCACGGGCAGTTCGACGGGCTTCGGCCGGCGGATGCCGGACGATCGGGACTGGCATTTCCGTCAACGACGCGGACGGCTTGCGGGTCGGACCAAGAGCGCCTTCGCGGCGCAGGTGGTGGTCGCGTCTGTCGGAGCGGGACGGTTGCAACGGCTGTCGGCGCCGCGGCGCATGTAGACCGGGAGAGCCGACGTCTGGCGGCAGAGACTAGCGGCAAAGCGCGCATCAAGTCCAGTGCGATTACACTCGCGCGCATGTGGTACGCGATCACCGGCCTCGACATCGAGGGCACGCTGGCGCTGCGGCGCGAGCAACGCCCGGCGCACCTGGCGCGGCTGCAGGCGCTGCGCGACGGCGGCCGCCTGCTGCTGGCCGGGCCGATGCCCGCGATCGACGCGCCGGACCCGGGGCCGGCCGGCTTCAGCGGCAGCCTGGTGGTGGCGGAGTTCGAATCGCTGGCCGCCGCGCAGGCCTGGGCGGCGCAGGATCCCTACGTCGCCGCCGGGGTGTGGGGCCGGGTGGACGTCCGTCCCTTCCTGCGGGTGTACTGAAAGCGCGGCGCGATTCCGCTAGGATTTTCCCAGGGTCGGGGGACCCTTGGGGGAAAATCCAGATGATCCGCATCGTGATCGCGGACGACCATGAGCTCGTCCGCACCGGCTTTCGCATGATCCTCGCCCGCGAAGCCGACCTTGAAGTCGTGGCCGAGGCGGCCACCGGGGAGGAAGCGGTCGCGCTCGCGCGCAGGCTGCGGCCCGACGTGGTGCTGATGGACGTGCAGCTACCCGGCATCAGCGGGCTGGAGGCGACCGAACGCATCGGTCGTGGCGGTTCCGGCGCCCGCGTGATCGTGGTGACCGTGCTCGACGAACAGCCCTTCCCGCGCCGCCTGATCGAGGCCGGGGCCGCCGGCTACCTGACCAAGGCCTGCCCCGCGCAGGAACTGGTCGACGCAGTGCGCACGGTGGCGCGCGGCGGCCGCTACATCGGGGTGGCGATCGCGCAGGCGATGGCGCTCGCGAGCCTGCCGGGACGGGCGCCGACGTCGCCGTTCGAGGCGCTGTCCGCGCGCGAACTCGAGGTGGCGCTCAAGCTCGCGGCGGGCGAGACGATGCAGCACATCGCCGGGCGCCTGCACCTCAGCCCCAAGACCGTGGCGACCTACAAGTACCGCGTGTTCGAGAAGCTGGGCGTCGGAAACGAAGTCGCGCTGGCCCACCTCGCCGGCCAGCACGGGCTGCTCGAAGGCGGCGCGCTGCGTCGCGCCTGAAGCCCCGGGCCCCCGGCCGGCCATGCCGGTCGGGGGCATCGGGATCAGATCCGCGGCGACTCGTCGCCGGCATTGCGTGCCGGCGGCGTGGTGTCGTCCGGCAATGGCTCAGGCAGCACCACCGGGGCTGGCGCCGGTGCGGCGACCGGCGCCGGCTGCGGTTGAGCCGCGGGTGCCGCGACCACGACCGGGGCAGGCGAGGGGGGCGGCTGCAGGTCGAAGGCCGCGGGTGCCGGCGCGACGGCGGGTGCCATCACCGGGCGCGGAACCTCGATCGTCTCCGCGCTGGCGGGCGGCATGGCCGGTGCCGTCAGGTCGGCCACCGGCGGCGCGACCGGCGGCTGCGGCCGGACCGCAGGCTGCGGCCGCGGCGCCGGGGCCACGGCCACGGCAGGAAGCGCCTGCGTGGCCTGCGCATCGGGCTCCGGCACGCGCGGCGGGCTCGAAGCGGCCGCATCGGCGTCCGGCAGCGGTTCCGGGTCGCGCCAGGCCGGCGCGCTGTACTGCGCCGGCGCGGGAGGACGTGCTTCGTTGACGCGGTCGGCGGCTACCGGCACGGAGTCGGCTGGCACTGCCGCATCGGCATCCTCCTCCTCCTCGTCGTCGAGGTCCGGCAGCGCGGACGCCCCGGCCAGGGCCTCCGGCGCGCCCGGACCCGCGGCGGCACCGCGCTCGCCACGCCGACGCCGGCGGCCGCCACGACGGCCGCGGCGCCGCGGCCGCGTGCCATCGGCGGCGACGGTGCCGTCGGCGGGCTGCGCCACGGCGGGGTCGGCAGGCGCCTCGGTGGCGACGGCAGGCGCAACGCCCGCCGGGCCGGTCAGCAACTCCTCGATCGGCGCTGCCGCGCCGGCGGTCGCCACCACGGCGGCGGCTTGCGCGGGACGCGGCGCACGTTCGCCACCGGCTTGCGGCTGCGAACGCGGTGCCGGGGCCGGCGCGGCCGGCTTCGGCGCATTCGCCGGTGGTCGCGGCTGCGAGCCGCCGGGCCTGGGACCGGCGCCAGGCTGGCGTTGGCCCTGGCCTTGGCTGGCGCCCTGCCGCGGTGCGGCGGCGCCCGGTGCGGAATCGCGCGGACGCTCGCCGCCACGCTCGCCACGTTCATTGCGGCCGCCACGCTCGCCGCGCTCGCGACGATGGTCGCGGCCATCGCGCCCGGGCCTGCGTTCCGCACCGCGTTCGTTGCGCGGTCCGCGCCGGTCGTCGCGCGGGCCGCGCTCGTTGCGCTCGCCGCGCTCGCTGCGCCCGCCCTGCGGGGCAGCGGCGCTGGTGCCGTGGGTGGTGGCCGGCTCGCCATTGAACCAGGCGGCGATGCGGGCCCAGAAACCGGGCTGTCGCGGCGTGGCGCGCGCGGGCTCGTGGCGCGGCGCCTCTGGGCGGCGCGCGGGCGGCGCGGCGACCGGTGCTTCCGGCTCCTCGATGTCCTCGCGCGCCGGTGCGGGGGTGGCCGGCGTCACGCCGGTCACCGCGGGCTGCTCGGTCCGTACCGGGCGATCGCCCGAGACCGGCGGCAGCACCGGCTGGATCGGCGTGGTGCGTTCGTAGCTCGGCCGCTTGTCCTCTTCCATCTCGGCCATGCGCACGCGCTTGACCTCGTAGTGCGGCGTCTCGAGGTTGTGGTCGGCGACCACGACCACGCTGGCCTCGTGGCGCTGCTCGATCTCGCCGATCGCGCGGCGCTTCTCGTTGAGGAGGAAGTTGGCGACCTCGGGCGGCGTCTGCACCACCACCTGCCCGGTGTTCTCCTTCATCGCCTCTTCCTCGACCAGGCGCAGGATCGAGAGCGACAGCGACTCCACGCCGCGGATGCGGCCATGGCCCTCGCAGCGCGGGCAGATGATCTGGGTGGTGTCGCCCAGCGAGGGACGCAGGCGCTGGCGCGACATCTCCAGCAGGCCGAAGCGCGAGATGCGGCCCACCTGCACGCGCGCGCGGTCCATGCGCAGGGCGTCGCGCAGCTTGTCCTCGACCTCGCGCTGGTGGCGCGGGCTGTCCATGTCGATGAAATCGATCACGATCAGGCCGCCGGCGTCGCGCAGTCGCAGCTGGCGCGCGACCTCGACCGCGGCCTCGAGGTTGGTGTTGAACGCGGTCTCCTCGATGTCGGAGCCCTTGGTCGCCTTGGCCGAGTTGATGTCGATCGAGGTCAGCGCCTCGGTGTGGTCGATCACGATCGAGCCACCCGAGGGCAGGCGCACCTGGCGATCGAACGCGTTCTCGATCTGCGACTCGATCTGGAACCGGTTGAACAGCGGCACCGGGTCCTTGTAGAGCTTGAGCTTGCGCAGGTTCTGCGGCATGACCTGCTGCATGAACAGCTTGGCGTCCTCGTAGACCTCCTCGCTGTCGATCAGGATCTCGCCGACGTCGGCGCGCAGGTAGTCGCGCAGGGCGCGGATGATCAGGCGCGATTCCTGGTAGATGAGGAACGCGCCCGAGCGGGCCTGCGCGGCCTCGCTGATCGCCTTCCACATCTGCAGCAGGTAGTCGAGGTCCCACTGCAGCTCTTCGGCTTCGCGGCCGACGCCCGCGGTGCGGACGATGATGCCCATCTCCTCGGGGATCTTGAGCTGGTCCATCACCTCGCGCATGTTCTGGCGGTCGTCGCCCTCGATGCGGCGCGAGACCCCGCCGGCGCGCGGGTTGTTCGGCATCAGCACCAGGTACCGGCCGGCCAGGCTGATGAAGGTGGTGAGCGCCGCGCCCTTGGTGCCGCGCTCCTCCTTGTCGACCTGGACCACGATCTCCTGGCCCTCGCGGATCAGTTCGCGGATGCCGGCGCGGTTGATGTCCACGCCCTCGGGGAAGTACTCGCGCGAGATCTCCTTGAGCGGCAGGAAGCCGTGCCGGTCGGAGCCGTAGTCGATGAACGCAGCCTCGAGGCTGGGCTCGACCCGGGTGATGCGGCCCTTGTAGATGTTGGCCTTCTTCTGTTCCTTCGACGGGATCTCGATGTCGATGTCGAACAGGCTCTGGCCATCCACGATGGCCACGCGCAACTCTTCACGCTGAGTTGCGTTGATCAGCATTCTTTTCATTGTAGAAACCCTTGCCTGGCGCTCCACCGCGACCGGGAGGCGCACGGCTCGGGCGATCCTGCGGCGCTGCGCGACCGTGGTGGTTCGGTCGTCGCGGCGACAGCGCGGTTCAGCCGGCCGGCGCATCACGCCTTTGGCGGGAGCGCCCCTCGAAACAAACGGATTCCCGCAATGCGGAAATCCACGATCGGGGCCCGTCGTGCACCCGAACCTCCCCCAGGGGAGGCGACTCCATCCCGGCTCGACAGGTACGATGGCGGCGGTGCGGTCGTCTTAGATCGCGCGGATCACATGTCCTGCGACATGCGTAACCCGAACCGGCACTTGCCACGTACAGCGAGCACGGCGCCGCTGCTAGCTGACACAAGCCTTTGAATAAGGCCAGCTTTCGACGCGCGGCGCCGGCGGCGATCATAGCAACCGGAGTTGCGGCGCAGCAATGACCGATTCACGACCGCCACGGCCGGACGGGCCGCCAGCCCAGGTACGGCAGGAACGCGTGCCCGCGGACCGCGAGGGCCAGCGCCTGGACAACTACCTGTTCGGCCTGCTCAAGGGCGTGCCCCGGACCCACGTCTACCGCCTGCTGCGCACCGGCCAGGTGCGCGTCGACGGCAAGCGGGCCAAGCCCGACCAGCGCCTCGCGGGCGGCGAACTGCTGCGCATCCCGCCCGTGCGGATCGCGGCGCCGGACGACCCGGTGCAGGCCTCCGAGCGCAGCCTGCGCGACCTGGGCGCGCGGATCGTGTTCGAGGACCGCAACTTCATCGCACTGGACAAGCCCAGCGGGCTCGCCAGCCACGGCGGCAGCGGGATCAAGCTCGGCGCCATCGAGCAGATGCGCCAGCTGCGCCCGGGCGGGACGCTGGAACTGGTGCACCGGCTCGACCGCGACACCAGCGGCGTGCTGCTGCTGGCGTGCCGGCGCAGCGCGCTGTCGGCGATCCAGGCCCTGATCCGCGAGGGCAGGGTGCGCAAGCGCTACCTGGCGCTGCTGGCGGGGACCCTGCCGAAACCGCGCGTACGGGTCGATGCGCCGCTGCGCAAGCAGGTGCTGCAGGGCGGCGAGCGCATGGTGCGGGTGGATCCGGAAGGCAAGGCCTCGGTCAGCGAGTTCCGGCTGCTGCGCGCGCTCGGCGACTGCAGCTACGTCGAGGTCGTGATCGATACCGGGCGCACGCACCAGATCCGCGTGCACGCCGCGCACCTGGGGACCCCGGTGGCGGGCGATCCGAAGTACGGCGACGAGGCGGCCAACAAGGCCCTGCGCAAGCTGGGCTTGAAGCGCATGTTCCTGCACGCGGCCGAACTGGCCTTCACGCTGCCGGAGGGGCCGGAGTACACCCTGACCGCGCCGCTGCCGCCCGACCTCGCCGCGGTGCTCGACCGCCTCTAGCCGGGCCCGGTTTCGAAGTCGGCTGCCCGCCGTCGCGAGCCTGCCGCGGCGCGCCTGCGCGCCATCTAGGCCAGCGCCTCGACCCGGGCGGCGCAGATGAAGTCGTTGATCGACAGCCCGCCCACGTCATGGGTGCTGAAGCGGACCAGGCAGTGTCCGTAGCCCAGGTCCAGGTCCGGGTGGTGGTCCTGCTGGTTCGCCATCCACGCGATCGCGTTGGCGAAGCCCATGGTCCGGTAGAAGTTCTTGAACGCGTAGTCCTTGCTGATGGTCTTGCCATCGTCGGACAGGGCCCAGCCGGGCAGCAGCGCCAGCAGCGCCTGCACTTCGGTCACGCTCAAGCCGTTCTCGGCGCCCTTGAGCGGCGTGCAGCGGCGACTCCGCAACTCCTCGAGCGTGTTGGCCATGGCCGGACTCCCTGCGCGCGGGGCGGCTGGTCCCGAGCCGCGTAGTTGCGCGGAAAATACATGAAAGTTAAGGTCTTGCATAGCCTTTTGCACGTGATTTCGACGCCCGGGACCGGGCCCGCGCGCTATCATGTCGGCCGCACCCGTCGACCCGCCCGCCATGATCGCCATCGCCGCCGAAGCCCAGACCCACTTCCGCCGCCTGCTCGAACAACAGGGCGAGCCCGGCAGCGGCATCCGCGTCGGCGTGGTCAAGCCCGGCACGCCGCAGGCCGACTGCACGCTGGAGTTGTGTGAACCGGCGGAACTCAGCGGTGACGAGTGGATCGTCGAGTGCGAGGGCTTCTCGCTCTATGTCGCGGCCGACGCCTCCGATTGGCTGCAGGACGCGGAGATCGGCTTCAACCGCACGCCCACCGGTGGCCAGCTCACGATCCGTGCCCCGCGGCTCAAGGGCGCGAAGCCGGGTCCGGAGGCGAGCCTGTTCGAGCGCGTGCGGCACGTGATCGAGCACGAGGTGAACCCGCAGCTGGCCTCGCACAAGGGCCACGTGCGCCTGGAGTCGATCGAGGCCGACGGCACCGTGGTGCTGCGCTTCGGCGGCGGCTGCCACGGCTGCGGGATGGTCGACACGACCCTGCGCGACGGGATCGAACGCACCCTGCGCGAACGCGTGCCGGAGATCACCGCGGTGCGCGACGCCACCGACCACGACACCGGCACCGCACCCTACGTGCGCCGCCAGGGCTGAATCTCCGGCCCCATCAAGCACGAGCCCCGCGCTGGGCGGGGCTCGGCTTCAGCGATGCGCGGCGGCGAGGCTCACTCGAGGTGGCTCAGGTCCTCGAGCGCACCCTTCTGCGTGGCGTAGTACGCGGCCAGGTCGGCGATGTCCTGCGCCGACAGCGTGGCGGCGAAGCCGGCCATGATCGCGTTCTTGCGCGCGCCGGTCTGGTAGTCGCGCAGGGCCTTGGCGAGGTAGTCCGGATACTGGCCGGCCAGGCGCGGATACTGCGGATCGATGGTCTTGTCGCCATCGGCGCCATGGCAGGCCTGGCACGGTTGCGCCTTCGCCTTGCCGGCGACCGGGTCGCCGGCTGCAAGCGCGGTGCACGGCAGGGACAGGAGGAGGGCGGCGTACAGGCCGTAACGGAGCATGGGCTTCGGATCCTGGAGCATGGCCGTCATTCGGCTTCGGAGAGGTAGGCGGCGATGTCGGCGATGTCCTGCTCGGACAGGCTCTCGCCCTGCGCGCGCATGGTCGGGTGCGCGCGCTCGCCCAGCTTGTAGGCGGTCAGGGCCGCGACCAGGTAGGCGTAGTTCTGCCGGTGGATCTTCGGCACGTGGTACTCGGGATAGGCATTGCGGTAGCCATCGATGCCGTGGCAACCGGTGCAGGTATAGACCTTGATCCGGCCGTCGGCGGCGTTGCCCTCGACCGCCAGGGCCGGGGCCGAGCAGAACAGCAGGGCGATCAGCAGCGCGTGGCGCATGGAGGGACGTTCTCGCTTTGCCAATGGGGTCGCCCGCGATGTCCGGGCGAAAAAACCCGCGAATTGTATCGGGACGACCGCATGGCCGCCAGAATCGCGCAACGGCAAGGGTTCGGTGCGTATCCCAGTGAGCGCGCGCAAGCGTGACTAGAGACCCAAGCGCCGCGGCCCCAAGGGGCGGATACTCTTGCGGCGACTTGACACTGATATGGTGTTTTAGATATCTATAACACCAGATGACCACTGGTGACCCATGACGATGCCCCGCCGTTTGCGTCCGCTGGCTGCTGCAACCGTGCTGCTGCTCACAACCGCGCTGGCCGCGTGCGGGAAGCCGGACAACAAGTCGACCGAAGGCGAGACTGGCGGCGATACGCCGGTGCCGGTCGAAGCCGTGGCCGCCGTGCGCCAGCCGATCATCGCCAACTACACCGGTACCGCCACGCTCGAGGCCGAGCGGCAGGCCGAGGTCGTGGCCAAGACCAGCGGCGTGCTGCTCAAGCTGCGGGTCGAGGAGGGCGACATCGTGAGCGCCGGACAGGTGCTGGCCGAACTCGATCCCGAGCGGCCGCGCCTGCAACTGGCGCAGGCCGAGGCCAACCTCAAGCGCCTGCAGAACGACTTCCGCCGCGCGCAGGAGATGTACCAGAACCGGCTGGTCAGCTCCGAGCAGTTCGACAAGGTGCGCTTCGACCTCGAGACCCAGCAGGCCGCCTACGACCTGGCCCAGCTCGAGCTTTCGTACACGCACATCGTCGCCCCAATCGACGGCGTGATCAGCGAGCGCATGGTCAAGGAAGGCAACCTCATCCAGTTGCACCAGCCGCTGTTCCGGATCGACGACTTCGATCCCTTGCTGGCGGTGCTCAACGTGCCGGAGCGCGAACTGGCCATCCTGCGGCCGGGGCTGCCGGTGTCGATGGTGGTCGATGCGCTGGCCGGCAAGTCCTTCAGCGGCGCCATCGCCCGCGTCAGCCCGGTGGTCGACTCGCAGACCGGCACCTTCCGCGTGACCACCGAGTTCCGCGACGAGACCCGCCAGCTCAAGTCGGGCATGTTCGGCCGCCTCAACGTGGTCTACGACGAACGCAAGGACGCCCTGGTGGTGCCACGCGAGGCCGTGATCGACGAGGACGGCCGCACCAGCGTGTTCGTGGTCTCGCGCGAGAAGCCCAAGCCGCCGGCCGATGCCGACAAGGCCGCCGCGAAGGACAAGGCCAAGGCCGAGGACAAGGCCAAGCCGGGGGACGGCAAGGGCCAGGCCAAGGCGCCGGCCGAGATCGATGTCGCGCGGCTGCGCGACGTCAAGGTCGGTTATGCCGCCGGCGAACGCATCGAGATCCGCGAGGGGCTCGCCGAGGGTGACCGCGTGATCACGATCGGCCGCGCCGCGGTCCGCGACGGCACCACGGTGACCGTGCTGGAGGCCGCGAAGTGAGCCTGCCCGAGATTTCCACCCGGCGCCGGGTCAGCGTGGCGATGGCCACGCTGACCATGGTGCTGTTCGGCCTCATCGCCCTGCGCGACCTCAAGGTCAACCTGCTGCCGGACCTGTCCTATCCGACCCTGACGGTGCGCACCGAGTACACGGGCGCGGCGCCGACCGAGGTCGAGAACCTGATCACCGAGCCGGTCGAGGAAGCGGTCGGCGTCGTCAAGGGCGTGCGCAAGGTGCGCTCGGTGTCGCGCACCGGCCAGTCCGACGTGATCCTCGAGTTCGCGTGGGGCACCGACATGGACCTCGCCGGGATCGAGGTGCGCGACAAGCTCGAGGTGCTGCAGCTGCCGCTGGAGGCCAAGAAGCCGGTGCTGCTGCGTTTCGATCCGTCGACCGAGCCGATCCTGCGCCTGGGACTCACCGGCACCGCGGCGACGGTCGGCGAGGCCGAGCTCAAGCAGTTGCGCCGCTACGCCGACGAGGACCTCAAGAAGCGGCTGGAGCCGATCGAGGGCGTGGCCGCGGTCAAGGTCGGCGGCGGCCTCGAGGACGAGATCCAGGTCGCGATCGACCAGCAGCGCCTGGCGCAGCTCAATCTCTCGGCGGGCGACGTCATCGAGCGCCTGCGCAACGAGAACGTCAACGTCTCCGGCGGCCGCATCGAGGAAGGCAGCCAGCGTTACCTGGTGCGCACCATCAACCAGTTCGCGACGGTGGAGGAAATCCGCGAGATGCTGGTCAAGGTGGTCGACGGCGTGCCGATCCGCATGCGCGACGTCGCCGAGGTCGACCAGGGCTTCAAGGAACGCGAGGCGGTGGTGCGCATCGGCGGGCGCGAGGCGGTGGAGCTGGCCGTGTACAAGGAAGGCGACGGCAACACCGTCGCCGTGGCCGAGGCGGTGAAGGGCGCGATGGAGCGCCTGCGCAAGAACCTGCCGCAGGGCTCCGAGCTCAGCATCGTCGACGACCAGTCGGTGTTCATCCGCCAGTCGCTGGCCGAGGTGCGCTCGGCCGCGTTCGAGGGCGGCCTGCTCGCCATCCTGATCATCTTCTTCTTCCTGCGCGACGCGTGGAGCACCTTCGTCATCGCGCTGTCGCTGCCGATCTCGATCATCGCCACCTTCTTCTTCATGGGGCAGCTCGGGCTCACCCTCAACGTCATGTCGCTGGGCGGGCTCGCGCTGGCCACCGGCATGGTGGTCGACGATTCGATCGTGGTGCTGGAGAACATCGCCAAGATGCGCGAGCGCGGCATGGGCGTGCTCGAGTCCGCGGTCAAGGGCACGGCCGAGGTCGGCATGGCGGTCACCGCCTCGACCCTGACCACGGTGGCGGTGTTCTTCCCGCTGGTGTTCGTCGAGGGCGTGGCCGGGCAGCTGTTCCGCGACCAGGCGCTGACCGTCACCATCGCGATGCTGATCTCGCTGGTGGTGGCGATGACCCTGATCCCGATGCTGGCCTCGCTGCAGGGTCGCGCGCCGCAGAGCTACCCGGAGGAGGCGCGCGCCGCGCTGCCGCCGCCCCCGGGCGGCATCCGTGGCCTCCTGGTGCGTGGCTGGCGCGCGTTCTCGCGCATCGTGTTCGGCGTGATCCCGTACTGGATCGTGCGCGGCGTCATGCTGGTGTCGGGCCTGTTCGGCAAGGTGGTGGGCACCGTGCTGCGGCGCATCGGCAGCGTGGTGATGTGGCCCTACGATCGCGCCGCCGCCTACTACCACCGGATGCTGCCGCGCGCGATCGAGCGCCCGCTGCCGATCCTGGCGGTCTCGCTGGCGTTGTTCATCGGCAGCATGGCCCTGATTCCGACCCTCGGCCTGGACCTGATCCCGCAGCTGCAGCAGGGCCGCTTCGAGACCCTCTTGAAGCTGCCGCCCGGCACCCCGCTGGCGGAGACCGATGCCCTGGTGCGGCAGGTGCAGGCGGCGCACGCCAAGGACGGGCCGGTGCAGTCGATCTACGGGGTCAGCGGCGTCGGCACGCGCCTGGACGCCAATCCGACCGAGTCGGGCGAGAACATCGGCCGCATCCTGGTCACGCTCAAGCCCTCGGCCGGCACCGCCGGCGAGCGCGAGGAGATGGCGGCCCTGCGCCGCACCCTGGCCGGGCAGGCCGGCGTCGAGGTGAAGTTCTCGCGGCCGCAGCTGTTCTCCTTCGCCACGCCGCTCGAGATAGAGATCGCGGGCTACGACCTCGACGTGCTGCGTCGCGCCGGCCAGGACCTGTCCCAGCGCCTCGCCGCCTCGGACCGCTACGTCGACGTGAAGTCCTCGGTGGAGCAGGGCTATCCCGAGGTGCAGATCCGCTTCGACCAGGACCGCGCCGCCGCGCTGGGCCTGACCACGCGCCAGGTCGCCGACCAGGTCGTGCGCAAGATCCGCGGCGAGGTGGCGACGCGATACAGCTACCGCGACCGCAAGATCGACGTGCTGGTGCGCGCGACCGAGGCCGACCGCTCGTCCGTGGAGGACATCCGCAACCTGATCGTCAATCCGCAGAGCGAGCGCCCGGTGACGCTCGACGCGGTGGCCGAGGTGATCGCCACCGAGGGCCCGAGCGAGATCAACCGTTCCGACCAGGAGCGCGTCGCGATCGTCTCGGCCAACCTCGCCTACGGCGACCTCGGCACCGCGGTGGCGGAAGTCGAGCGCATGCTGCGCGAGCGGCCGCTGGCGGCCGGCGTGGACGTGCGCATCGGCGGCCAGAGCGAGGAGCTCAAGGCCTCGGTGGACTCGCTGATCTTCGCGCTGTCGCTGGCGATCTTCCTGGTCTACCTGGTGATGGCCTCGCAGTTCGAGTCGCTGCTGCACCCGTTCGTGATCATGTTCACCATCCCGCTCGCCGCCGTGGGCGCGGTGCTGGCGCTCAAGCTGTCCGGCAACGCGCTGTCGGTGGTGGTGTTCATCGGCCTGATCCTGCTGGTGGGCATCGTGGTCAAGAACGCGATCGTGCTCATCGACCGCATCAACCAGCTGCGCGAGGAGGGCGTGCCCAAGCGCGCGGCGATCGCGCAGGCGGCCGAGGCGCGGCTGCGCCCGATCATCATGACCACGGTCTGCACGCTGCTCGGCTTCGCCCCGCTGGCCTTCGGCGGCGGCGACGGCGCCGAGGTGCGCGCGCCGATGGCGATCACCGTGATCGGGGGCCTCGCGGTGTCGACGCTGCTGACGCTGGTGGTGATCCCGATCGTCTACGACCTGATGGACCGGCGCAGCGATGCCTCGTACCGCGAGCGCGCGGCCAAGGCGCGCGAGCTGCACCAGGCCGCGATCGAGTCGCCGCTGTAAGCCCCGCCGAGCCGACCGGAAACCGCCATGTCGATCGCCGAACTGTCGCTCAAGCGTCCCGTCAGCACCATCATGTTCTTCATCTCGCTGATGGTGATCGGCGCGATCGCCGCGGTGCGGCTGCCGCTGGAGTTCTTCCCGGCGGTCGACGCGCCCTTCGTGTTCGTCAACATCCCGTACCCGGGCTCGACCCCGGCCGAGATCGAGCGCACGATCACGCGGCCGGTGGAGGAGGCGCTGTCGACCATCCCCGGCATCCGGCGCATGAATTCGAGTTCGCGCCCCGATGCGGCGCAGGTGTTCATGCAGTTCGACTGGGGCGAGGAGGTGGCGATCAAGGCCTCCGAGGTGCGCAGCCGCATCGACGCCATCCGCGCCGACCTGCCGAGCGACCTGCAGCGCTACTTCGTCCAGAAGTTCTCCACCGCCGACGCGCCGGTGCTGGCCGTGCGCCTGGCCAGCACGCAGGACCTGGGCCGCTCCTACGACCTGATCGACAAGCGGATCAAGCGCCGCCTCGAGCGCATCCCCGGCATCGCGCGCGCGGAGATCAACGGCATCTCGCCGCCGGAACTCGAGATCGAGCTCAACGCCGACCGCGTCACCGCCTACGGCGTCAATCTCAACCAGCTGGCCCAGGTGCTGAGCCAGATGAATTTCTCGGTCTCGGCCGGCCTGATCGACGACGGCACGCGCCGCTTCCGCGTGCAGCCGATCGGCGAGTTCAAGTCGATCGACGAGATCCGCAACCTGGTGATCGACGGCAAGGGCCTGCGCCTGTCCGACATCGCCACCGTGACCCTGCAGCCGGGCGAGGTGCAGGTCCGGCGACACCTCGACTTCAAGCCGGCCGTGGGCATCGACATCTACAAGGAGCGCCAGGCCAACCTGGTCGACGCCGGCCGGCGCGCCTACGCCGAGGTGGAGGAGATCCAGAAGGACCCGGCGCTGGGCGGGATCGAGATCTACACCCTCGACCACCAGGCCGAGGGCGTCGTCAGCTCGCTCAAGGACCTGGCTGAGGCCGGCTTCATCGGCACCGTGCTGTCGGTGGTGGTGCTGTTCTTCTTCCTGCGCCACTGGCCGTCGACGCTGATGATCTCCTCGGCGGTGCCGGTGTGCTTCGTCATCACCCTGGGCCTGATGTACTTCTTCGGCCTGTCGCTCAACGTGCTGTCGATGATGGGCCTGCTGCTCGGCGTCGGCATGGTGGTGGACAACGCCGTGGTCGCGGTGGAGAGCATCCAGCAGCAACGGGAGAAGCACCCGGGCGACCCGGTCAAGGCCTCGATCCTGGGCGTGCGCAACGTGGCCATCGCGCTGTCGGCCGGCACCATCTGCCACTGCATCGTGTTCCTGCCCAACATCTTCGGCGAGCCGAACCAGATCTCGATCTTCCTGTCGCACGTCGCGATCACGATCACGATCTCGTTGCTGGCCTCGTGGCTGGTCGCGGTGAGCCTCACGCCGCTGCTGTCGTCGCGCATCGCCTCGCCGGCCTTCGTGCAGAAAGAGAGCGCGGTGAGCAGGCTCAAGGAACGCTACGCGCGCACCCTGGAGTGGACCCTGGCCAACCGCGGCAAGACCATGCTGGCCACGCTGGCGCTGCTGCTGGTGAGTTTCGTCCCGGCGACCCAGGTCAAGACCGACATGTTCCCCTCCGGCCAGACCCGCCGGCTGGAGCTGCAGTTCGAGCTCAACGGCGTCTACACCCTCGACGAGATGGAGCGCGCGATCGAGCCGCTGGAGCGCTGGCTCTACGAGCACAAGAAGGAACTGGAGATCAGCTCGGTCTACGTGTGGATGACCGAGCAGTTCGGCGGCGGCTTCCGCCTCAAGCTGACCGAGGACGACATCGAGTTGTCGACCCAGCAGATCATGGAACGGATCCGCGACGGGTTGCCCAAGTTCGCCATCGGCACGGTCAACTTCGGCGAGCAGCGGCGCGGCGGCGGCGAAGGCCTGCAGGTGTCGCTGGTCGGCGATTCGTCGACCGAGTTGCGCAAGCTGGCCAACACGGTGGTGCCGATCCTGCGCGGCCTCGAGGGCCTGCGCGACGTGCGCACCGACGACAGCGCCAACTCGCGCGAGATCGCCGTGCGGGTCGACCGCGAGCGGGCCTCGCACTACGGCTTCTCGGCCCAGGACGTGGCGACCTTCATCAGCATCGCCTTGCGCGGCGCCCCGCTGAAGGAATACCGCTCCGGCGAGGACGAGGTGCCGGTGTGGCTGCGCTTCCAGGACTCCGACACCGCCAGCATCGAGGACCTGCGCGACTACAAGCTGCGCGGACCCGACGGCACCCTGGTGCCGCTGATGTCGCTGGTCGACGTGCGCATGCAGGACAGCGCCTCGGCGATCAATCGCGAGAACCGCCAGACGGCCCTGCCGATCAAGATCAACCTGGCCGACGGCACCACCCAGGAGGATGCGCGCGAGCGGGTCGAGGCGGCGATGAAACCGTTGAGCATGCCTGCCGGCTACCGCTGGTCCTTCGGCGGCGGCTTCGAGGACGAGGACGAGGCCGGCGCGCAGATGGCGTTCAACACGCTGATCGCGCTGGTGATGATCTACGTGGTGATGGCGGCGATCTTCGAGTCGCTGCTGTTCCCGCTCGCGATCCTGACCACGATCGTGTTCTCGATCTTCGGCGTGTACTGGTTCTTCTGGCTCACCGGCACCGTGTTCTCGATCATGGCCTCGATCGGCATCCTGATCCTGATGGGCGTGGTGGTGAACAACGGCATCGTCATGGTCGAGCACATCAACCAGTTGCGCCACGCCGGCATCGCCCGCACGCGCGCGCTGGTGCAGGGCAGCCGCGACCGCCTGCGCCCGATCCTGATGACCATGGGCACCACGATCATGGGCATGGCGCCGCTGTGCCTGGGCACCACGCAGATCGGCGGCGATGGCCCGCCGTACTACCCGATGGCGCGGGCGATCGTGGGCGGCCTGATCTTCTCGACCGTGATCACCCTGCTGGCGCTGCCGACGATCTACTCGCTGCTCGACGACTGGCGCCTGCGCACGCGCGACCTGTTCCGGCGCGCGCGCGCCGCCAGCGGACCGGCGCCCGCGGGCGCGGCGTCCGCCTGACCCGCGAGGCGCACGCGCCGGCGCGGGGTCCGGCGGCGCGAACGGGGGGCTCAGGCCGCCAGTTTCGCCGCCATGCGGAAGCCCGCGACCCAGACCCCGATCGCGGTGCCCAGGCTGGTGAGGAAGAAGACCAGGAACACGCGCGCGACCCGGTTGCGCCACCAGCCCCGCAGCGTGACCACGTCGTCGCGCAGGCGCTGGAAATCGCCCACGCGCGGCTTGCGCGCCCACAGCTCCACCGCGCCGCTGACCATGCCGGAGGCCAGCGCCGGGTGCAGCGGCGTCAGCGGCGAGGCGACGAAGGCGCTGGCGATGCTGGCCGGGTGCGCGCCGGCGACCGCGGCGCCGAGGGCGCCGAGGATGCCGGTGGTCAGCACCCAGGTCGCCACCACGTCCAGGCCCATGGCGCTGCCGCGGGCGAAGCCCCAGGCGAAGCCGCCGACCAGGAACACCATGAGGGCGATGCCGAACCAGCGCGCGAAATGCGAGGGCGGCGGCTCGCGCCGCAGCGGCGCCAGCACCTCGGCCGGCGCCTGCGTCTCGCCGGCGAGCTCGCGGGCGATGCCCTCGAGATGGCCGGCGCCGACCACCACCAGCACGCGACCGCCGGGCCAGGCCGCGGCGTGCTCGCGCAGTGCCGCGGCCATGTAGCGGTCGCGCTCGGCGATCAGGGTCGCGTACAGCGGCGGCGAACTGCGCGCGAACTCGGTGAAGGTGCTCTCGAGCAGGTCGCCCTGCTTGAGCCGTTCGATCTCCGACTCGCCGACCTCGGTGTCGTCGAGCAGGCCCGCGACCAGTCCGGCGCTGAGCTTGGCCCGTTCCCAGAAGCCCACCGCCGCGCGCGCGCGGCGCAGGGTGAGGCCGACGTCGCGGTCCACCAGCCAGCAGGGGATGCCGCGCGCGTCGGCTCCGTCGAGCCCCGCGCGCATCTCCGCGCCCGGCTCGATGCCGAACTGCTCGGCGAGGCGCCGCTGGTAGGCGCCGAGCGCCAGCCCGGCCGCGACCACGCCGGCGCGGCCCTCGCGCAGCACCCGGAACAGGTCCAGTTCGCGCACCGATTCCGGGCGCCGCAGCGCTTCCTCGCGGTGCGGGCACAGCTCGACGGCCACCGCGTCGTAGCGCTCCTCGTCGAGCATGCGCGCCACGGCCTCGGCGCTCGCGCGCGACACGTGCGCGGTGCCCAGCAGCACGAATTCGGTGCCATCGCGCAGGATGCGACGGGTCGGCTCGGCGCCGGTCGGCGCCGCGGGGGATTCGGTCACGGGTGCAACTCGAGGTGGCGGAGCAGGTGGTCGGCGTCGCGCGCCGTGCGCAGGATACCGGTCTTGGCGCCGGCCGGGGTGTGCGGGTACCGGGCGGCGCTCAGTCGCGATAGCGCTTGAGCAGGTCGCCGTAGGCGTCGATGCGGCGGTCGCGCAGGAACGGCCAGATGCGCCGCACCGACTCGCTGCGGGCGAGGTCGATGCCGGCGCGCAGCAGCTGCGGCGCGTCGGCGCCGGCCTGGGCGAGGAACTCGCCCTGCGGCCCGGCGACGAAACTCGAGCCCCAGAACTGGATGCCGCGGCCGCCGTGTTGCGGGCTCGGCTCCAGCCCGGTGCGATTGCAGGCCAGCAGCGGCAGGCCGTTGGCGACCGCGTGACCGCGCTGCACGACGATCCACGCGTCGCGCTGGCGCGCCTTCTCGTCCGCTGCGTCGGCGGGGTCCCAGCCGATCGCGGTCGGGTAGAGCAGCAGTTCCGCGCCGGCCAGCGCCATCAGGCGCGCGGCCTCCGGGTACCACTGGTCCCAGCACACCAGCACGCCGAGCCGGCCGACCGACGTGGCGATGGGGACGAAGCCGAGGTCGCCGGGCGTGAAGTAGAACTTCTCGAGGAAACCCGGATCGTCCGGGATGTGCATCTTGCGGTAGCGCCCGAGCAGCGTGCCGTCGGCTTCGAACACCACCGCGGTGTTGTGGTACAGCCCGGCCGCGCGGCGCTCGAACAGCGAGCCGACCAGCACCACCCCGTGGCGGCGGGCGAGGGCGGCCAGGCGCTCGGTGCCCGGGCCCGGGATCGGCTCGGCGCGGTCGAACTCGGCCACGTCCTCGTGCTGGCAGAAATACGGCCCGTTGTGCAGTTCCTGCAGCAGCACCAGGCGCGCGCCGTCGGCCGCCGCCGCCGCCACGCCGGCCTCGATCGCGGCCAGGTTGGCCTCGCGCGTCCCGTGGTCGCGCTGCTGCAACAGCGCGACTTCAAGCCTTGCCGACATGCAGCACTCCGCGCGGCAACTGCATCGTCACGCAATGCAGGCTGCCGTTCTGTTCGATCAGGGGCCGGCAGGGTACCGGCACCACCTCGCGCCCGGCAAACGCGCGCGCCAGCAGCGCCCGCGCGTGGGCGTCGGCCGGGTCGCCATAGGCCGGCATCAGCACCGCGCCGTCGATGACGAGGAAATTGGCGTACGAGGCGGCCAGGCGCCGTCCGTCGGCGGCGCGGATCGGGCGCACCCAGGGCAGCGCCGTGAGCCGGTAGGGCGTGCCGTCGGCCTGGACCAGGCCCGCCAGTTCGGCGCCCATGGCGCGCAGTTCCTCGAAGTGCGCGTCGCCGGCGGTGTCGCAATGCTGGAACACGATGTGCCCGGCGCTGGCGAAGCGCGCGAGGGTGTCGATGTGGGCGTCGGTGTCGTCGCCTTCGAGCCAGCCGCGCTCCAGCATCAGGATGCGCGTGGCGTGGAGCTCGCGCGCCAGCACGTCGCGCAGCTCGCCGCGCGTCAGGTGCGGGTGGCGCTGGTGCAGGCAGCGCCAGGTCGTGAGCACGCTGCCGGCGCCGTCGGCATCGATGGCGCCGCCCTCGAGGGCGAAGTCGATGCGGCGGCGTTCGCAGGCGCCGAACAAGCCCTGTGCGGCCAGGTTCTCGACCAGCAGGTCGTCGCGGCTGGCGCCGAACTTGCCGCCCCAGCCGGTGAAGCGGAAGTCGAGCAGGCGCCGGCGTTCGCCGGCGACCAGCGTGATCGGCCCCGAGTCGCGCAACCAGGTGTCGTCGTAGTCGACGCGGACGAAGCGCACCCGCTCCATCGGCGTCCCCGCCGCGGCGAGCCGGCGCCGCGCGCGCTCCTGCAGCGTCGCATCCGGCACGCACACCACCGCGGGTTCGAAGCCGGCGATCGCCCGCACCAGCGCCTCGTAGCTGCGCTCGACCTCGGCCAGGTTGGGCGCCCAGTCGGTGCCCTCGTGGGGCCAGGCCAGGAGCACGCCGTCCTGCGGCTCCCATTCGGCCGGCAGGCGCCAGCGTGCGGACTCCATCACTGCGCCGGGCGCGGCCCCTGTTCGGTCTCGGACACGCGGTTGACCACGCTGTCGATGACCAGGCTGCGCTCGAAGTACACGCTGAAATCGGCGTAGTTCCAGCGCGTGATCGGCGGGTGCTGCGGGCGGTCGCCGCCCACCGGCCCGGCCACGCTGGCCGGCTCGCCGAAACGGGCCCGCACCTGGTCCATGGTCATGCCGCGGGTCGGCACCGGCTGGCCGGCCTCCTGCCGCACGCGGTCCACCAGCAGCGTGTCCGCGGTGGCCAGGGTCGGAGCCAGCAATGCGGCGCCCAGCGTCGCCGCCAGGATGTGCAGAATCTTCATGGGAAACCTCCAGTTCGGCGGGAAGCCCCTGTCCCGAATGGATTTCTAGCAGAAGGAACCGGCCAGTACCATCGACGGCTTCACGACCGGGCCGCGCAACGGCTGTCAACGCGGGACGGGCGGCTGCGTTGGAGGCAGGGGAGGGCGGGCGCGCCCGGGGCGGCGCGCGTACCATCCCGACAATCGAAGTGGTCGACAGGGGCCAGTCGAAAATGCCGAATTCGCGTCGCGCTTTGCTGGGTCTTGCGGACGCCGATGCGGGGCTGGCCGGCCCCGCGGCGCCCACCGACAAGCTCGACGACGCCAGCATCCCGGCGCCCGACGCGCTGACCCTGCTGGTCAACCGCACCAGCTTCGGCGCGCGCCAGGAGGAGATCGACGTCGCCCGCCAGGTGGGCTACGACGCCTGGCTCGACTACCAGCTCAACTACACCGCGATCGACGATGCGGCACTGGAAGGCCAGCTGGCCGCCAGCCTGCCGACGCTGGCCATGAGCAACCGCCAGCTGTTCGACCTCGCCAACAGCACCGGCCGGCAGAACCAGGCGGTCGACGAGCTGCGCGCCGCGACCTTCCTGCGCCAGATCTACAGCCCGCGCCAGCTGTACGAGGTGATGGTCGAATTCTGGACCAACCACTTCAGCGTGCAGCACCTCGACGGCCCGGTGCGCTACTTCAAGACGGTCGAGGACCGCGAGCTGATCCGCCGCCATGCCATGGGCCGCTTCGGCGACCTGCTGCGGGGCGACGCGCGCAGCCCGGCCATGCTGTGGTACCTCGACAACTACACCAACATCGCCTCGGGTCCGAACGAGAACTACGCCCGCGAGCTGCTCGAACTGCACACCATGGGCGCCGACGGCGGCTACACCGAGACCGACGTCAAGGAAGTGGCGCGCTGCTTCACCGGCTGGACCATCAATGGCCTGGGCCGCGCCACCGGCGAGATCGAGTTCGTCTTCTACGGCGCCACCCACGACTACAATGCCAAGGTCGTGCTCGGCAACGCGATCGAGGCCGGTGGCGGCGTCACCGATGGCGATCGCGTGCTCGACCTCCTGCTCGCGCATCCGTCCACCGCGCGCTACCTCGCCACCAAGCTGGTGCGCCGCTTCGTGGCGGATGCGCCGCCGGCAGCGCTGGTGGCGGCGGTGGCCGCCACCTACACGCAGACCGGCGGCGACATCAAGGCGATGCTGCGCACGCTGCTGGGTTCGGCCGAGTTCAAGGCCTCGGCCGACCTCAAGTTCAAGCGCCCGGTGGAGTACGTGATGTCCACCCTGCGGGTGCTGGCGCCGGCACTGACCGGCAACAGCTGGTTCCGAGTGGTCGCCGAGCAGATCAACACCCTGGGCCAGTTGCACTATTTCTGGCCCACGCCCGACGGCTACCCGGACACCCGCGACTACTGGACCAACACCTCGGCGCTGGTCAATCGCTGGAATTTCGGCTTCGGCCTGGTCGAGGGCACCCTGGACCGCGGCATGGTGGTGGACATGGCGGCGCTCATCGGCGCCGCGAGCACGCCCTATGAACTGGTGGACCGGCTGGCCGAGCGCCTGCTGCGCCGGCCGTTGGCGGCGAACGATCGCGCGTCGCTGGCGGCCTTCGCCGGCAACCGGCAATTGCCGCACCGCCCGATCCCCGCCGGCGCGCGGATCGCGCGCGCGCAGGAGCTGGCCGGGCTGATGCTCGGTTCGGCCTACTTCCAGTATCGCTGAGGCGAGCGCCCATGCACTGCACGCGCAGGGATTTCCTCCACACCGCCGCCGGCGCGGCCGCGCTGCCCCTGCTCGGGCCGCGCCTGGCCTTCGCGCAGCAGGGCAAGGCCGGCGCCACCGACACCCTGGTCGTGGTGTTCCAGCGCGGCGGCATGGACGCGCTCAACGCGGTGGTGCCGCATGGCGACGCCGACTACTACCGCCTGCGCCCCACCATCGGCGTGCCGCGCCCGGGCAGCGGCAACGGCGCCGCGCTGGACCTGGACGGCTTCTTCGGGCTCAACCCGGCGCTGGCGCCGCTGCTGCCGATCTACCAGGCCGGTCGCCTGGCCGCCGTGCATGCCACCGGCTTCTCGCTCAACAGCCGCTCGCACTTCGATTGCCAGGACTTCATGGAGCGCGCGGCGCTGCTCAGCGCCGGCGTCTCCAGCGGCTGGCTCAACCGCTACCTGGAACTGGCGGGCGTGAGCCGCACCTTCGAGGCGGTGGGCGTGGGGGCCGCGGTGCCCTACGCGCTGCGCGGCGCCGCGCCGGTGATCGGGCTGCGCACCTTCCCGGAGTTCGCCCTGCGCTCGCAGTCGACCCGCGACGCCGCGATCGCGACCGCGCTCAACCGCCTGTACGACGCCAATACCCTGCTCGCCGGCAGCGCGCGGCGCGCGCTCGCGGCGGTGGACGAGCTGGCGCTGGCGAATCCCGGCCAGTACCCGGTCGAAAACGGCGCCACCTATCCGAACACGAGCTTCGGCAGCCAGCTCAAGCAGGTCGCGCAGTTGATCAAGGCCGAGGTCGGGCTGCGCGTCGCGACCGTGGACATCGGCAACTGGGACCACCACGACAGCCTGGTGGCCGAACTGGCGCCGCTGCTCGACGACCTCGGCCGCAGCCTGGCCGCGTTCGACACCGACCTCGGTCCACGCATGGCCGGCGTCACCCTGGTGACCATGACCGAGTTCGGGCGCCGCGTGCAGGAGAATGCCTCGGGTGGCACCGACCACGGCTCCGGCTACGGGATGCTGCTGATGGGCGGCGGCGTACTGGGTCGCACCGTGTACCGCAACTGGCCCGGGCTCGCCGACAACCAGCTCTACCGCGGCGACCTCGCCATCACGACCGACTACCGCACGGTGCTGGCGGAATTGATCGACAAGCGCATGGGCGGCTCCGACCTCGCGCGCGTGTTCCCCGGATTCACCGCCGGCCCCCGCCTCGGCGCCTTCGTCGCGCGTTGATCCGGCTCAGCGCGGTGGTTGCGGGTCGAGCCGCATCAGCACCAGGTCGGAACTCGCGAGGTGGGCCGCGCCCAGGTACAGCGCGCCGTCGCGCTCGTCGATCGTGATGCCGTACGCGGGCATGATGCGCGGCAGGCTGGCCAGGCGCGTGGATTCGCCCTCCCATGGCTGGAAATAGAGTCCGAAGGCCTCCAGCGTGCGCCCGCCCACGAAGTACACGCCGCGCGCGGTGACGTCCCAGGCGTAGCGGCCCCAGGGCTGCAGGTCGCCGGCGACGACGCCGAGTCGCGCGCCGTCCGGCCCGATGCGCACCAGCGCACCGGCAGCCGGATCGACCGCCAGCAGGTCGGCGCTGCCGGGAATGCGCCGCGGCCCCAGCAGCACGCCGGCACCCAGCGGCTGCCGCAGGCTGCCGGCGCGCGAGAGTCGCCACAGCATCACGCCGTCGGCCGTGAGCGCGTCGACATAGATGTCGCGTCCGTCGGCGGACAGTTCCGCCTGGCGCACACGC
Source organism: uncultured Gammaproteobacteria bacterium (assembly GCA_964614825.1). Taxonomy (GTDB): domain Bacteria; phylum Pseudomonadota; class Gammaproteobacteria; order Xanthomonadales; family Ahniellaceae; genus JAGOEZ01. The sequence continues at coordinate 3,359 of CAZTNB010000024.1, read as the reverse complement.
TCGAAGCCGGTGGGGACGAGTTCCGCGCGCAGGTCCGACAGGCGCAGGATGTGCACCACGGCGTCGGAGTCGCCGCCCTGGTGCACGAATGCCAGCTCCGTCTCGTCGGCGCTCCAGCGGGGCCAGGCCACGGTGCCGTCGGTGAAGCGGGTGAGCTGGCGATCCTCGCCGGTGCGCGGGTCGCCGACGTGGACCTGCGGCACGCCCGAGCGGGTCGAAACGAATGCCATCCGGGTACCGGACGGGGCGAGCGCCGGGCTCTGCTCCGAGTAGGTGGACTCGAAAAGCCGTCGCGGCGGCTGCGCGCCCGTTTCGGCGCCAAGGCCGAAACGGAAGATCACGCCGTGTTCGTCCGACTGGGTGAAGACCGCGCGCTCGCTGCGCGCGGCGAACCGCGGCCAACTCAGGCGCGAGGCGGCCACCAACTCGCGCTCCAGGCGGTCCGGCGTCACCAGGCGCAATTCGGAGGGCGCCGAGAAGCCGGCCGCGACCAGCAGCGCGCTCGAGTCGGGCAACCAGTCGAAGCCCGCCAGCGCCACGGTACGCCCGATCGCATGCTCGGTCGCGGTGCCGCCCTCGCCGGGGATCACGTAGATGCGTCCATAGGGTGGTCGCCCGCGGCGTATCGCCACCCAACGGCCATCGGGCGAGAAGCGCGCCTCCACGTCGGATTCCCAGGGATCCTGGGTGATCTCGTAGGGGAACGGGCGCAGCCGGCCCGTCGCCAGCGACAGCATCTGCAGCCGCGCCGGCTCCCGCGCGCCACCGTTCGGCGCGCGGAACACGCCGAGTTCGGTGCCATCGGGGCTGAACTCCAGGAACTGCGCGAACACGCCCTCGCACTCGAGCAGGCGCCGCTCGTCGCTGCCGGCCAGCGGCGCCAGGTAGATCGCGCAACCCTGCGGCGTGATGCGCTGGAATGCGATCTGCCTGCCGTCGGGCGACCACTCCGGGGATGACTCGATCGAGGCCGGATCCTGGTTCGCCGTCAGCCTGCGCGCGTGCAGGGAGTCGACTGGCGCCACGTAGATCCGGAACGGTTCGCCCAGGCTGGCGCTGGCCATGTAGGTGACGGCGCCGCCATCGGGCGACAGCGATCCCAGGATCTCGGTCCCGGGCAACGCGGTCAGGGGTTGCAGTCCGGCGATCATTCCCTGCTGCAGGCGTGCGGCCGCCGCCGAGCGCGGCACTGCGTCCGGGTCGGCGGTCGCCTCATCGACACTCGGGCGCAGGCTCCAGGCGTATGCGGCAGCGGCGGCCAGCAGCATGAGCGCGACTGCGACGACCGGCCGGCGCCGCGCCTCCCGCGGCATCGCGGCTGCCGTCACCGCGGGCACGGCGGCGGCGGGTGCCTCCGCGGGCGGGGCGGGCGGCGCCGGCTCCGGCACGCTGAGCACGGCGTTGAGGCGATAGCCGATCCGCGGAATGGTGTCGACGTGGCGCCCGCCCCTGGGATCGTCGCCGAGCGCCAGGCGGATTTCGCGCACGGCCTTGGTGACCACGTCGTCGGTGGGGTACGAGTCGGGCCAGACCGCGCGGATCAAGTGCTCGCGCGTCACCGTGTTGCCCGCATTCGCCAGCAGCACGCGCAGCACGCCGCAGGCGCGCGCGGTCAGGCGCGTTTCGGTGCCGTTGCGGCGCAGTACGCCGCCGACGGTGTCGATCTGGCAGTCGGCGACCTGGACCCGGGGCGGCAATTCGGCGTTTGCCGGGATGGCGCCCTCGGCTTCGGACGCGTCCCGGCGTGACTGGAAGACCACGATGGCTCCGGCGCGAAGCTGGTACATCGCGCGAAGTTGCAGTTTCGGCAACTACGATGGCTGTCGTCAATCGTCTGGCCCATTCCGGTCCCCGCGGGACATGCGGACGCGGCGGGAAGCGGCCTGCACTGCGCCGCCCGCACGATGCGGCCTCCGACCGGCGACGGATGCCGCGCCTGACGCGCCCGGGGCGTGGACGCGATTCCGCGCAATTTCCGCAAAACGTCGGTGCAGTCGGCCGGACGTCGGCCCGCCGTCAGTACCTGTGGCGCGAGGTTGCGGATATTCGCCGGGACGCAACCGCGCCGACTGGAACCTCCATGCTGACCCGAATCCTGCGCCTGGGCCCTGACGCCCGCCCTCCCTTCGCCACGCCGACCGATGCCGAGCGCTGGCCGGCCGACGAGAACCTGTTGGTCATCCACCAGTTGTGGTCGGCGCAGTCGCTGGGCGGATGGTGGCCGCTCAATCTACGCACCACCCTGCAGGGCAGGGTGCACCAGCGCATGGGCGAACTGATCGCGGAGCACGACGAGCAGGGCTTCGCCCTGGTCGAGGGCGGACCCGGTCCCGATGCCGAGGTCACCCTGGGCGAGGAAGCGATGCTGGTCACGCTGATGCCGGCGCGCTGCACGCTGGAACGGCTGGTCGAACCCGGCGATCGCCAGCACGCCGACTACCCGGTGCTGTTCGCGGCCCACTATGGGCGCGACCAGCGCGCCTGGTGGATGCTGCGGCAACTCGCGACCGAGTGCTTCGTGGCGCCGGAACAGGCGCTCGACGACCGCGGCATCACCGAGCGCATCGTGGCCGCGGTCAAGGTGGCGCAGGCGCCACTCGAGGCGCTGGTCGAACGCTGCCCGGGGCGGCGCATGCACCACCGGCGCGACCTGTTCGCGCGCCTGCAGCGGGTGCGTGCGTTGCTGGAGGCGCGCTTCACGGGCGACCTGAGCGTGGCGCAGATGGCGTCGATCGCCAGCCTGTCGCCCACGCACTTCATCCGCGTCTACCGCCAGGTCTTCGACGAGACGCCGCACCGCACGCTGGCCCGGGCCAAGTTGCGCCTGGCGGCGGGGATGCTGGCCGATGGCGGGCGCACCATCACCGAAGTCTCCCGGCTGCTCGGATTCGAGAACCGCTGCGCCTTCGCGCGCTGGTACCGGCAGGAAACGGGCGAGTCGGCCTCGGTGGCCCGCGCGCGTTTGCGCGCGGCGCTGCCGGTTGCCACCGAGGAGGGCGCGGCGGGGGGCGATGCGGCGCGTCGTGCCGCCACGGCGCGCGGTGGTGCGCGGGTCGCGGGCGGCAGTTGAGCGCAATTTCCGCAACGCCAATTCAAAGTTTCAGCGATCACACATTTTTAACGTTGGAACCTAGCATCGACGGCTGCCGGGGCGCGTCACGAAAGTTGCGCTTTGGCTTTGTTCCGACCGAGCTCTGTCCCAGGAGGCTTTAATGAGCTTTTATACCCACAAGGCGAAGCTATCGCGCGCGATCAGCACCGCCATTTACGGCACCGCCGCACTCGCGGTCGCAACGCCCGTCCTCGCGCAGGACGACGCCGAGCAGCTGGAGACGATCACGGTCGTCGGCTCGCGCATC
>CAZTNB010000023.1:0-28318 GCA_964614825.1 uncultured Gammaproteobacteria bacterium | reverse complement strand
CCTTGTCCAGCACCAGGGTGGAGATGGCGTTGAGCGTGTTGAAGAGGAAATGCGGATTGAGCTGGTAGCGCAGCATCTTGAGCTGCGCCTGGTGCGCCATGGCCGTCGCCTGCAGCGTGGCCTGCGTCTGCGCCTGCAGTTCGCGCCAGTTCTTGATCCCGAAATAGAGGCCGGCCCAGCTCAGCACCACGTAGATGTAGCTGCCCATCGAGGCGATGTAGCCGGTGATGCTGCTCGGGCGGCACTCCGGGGTGTCGCCGCAGAAGGCGATCCAGCAGTAGACCGAGGTCAGGCCCATCACCGCGGCGCACAGCAGCACCGGCACGATCGCCGACGCCACCAGCACCGGCATCGGTTGCCGCCACAGCGTGCGCAACAGGAAGCGCAAGGCCGAGGTGGCGACGAAGCCGGACAGCGCCACCGGCACGATCACCTTCCAGTAGCCGGCCGGCTTGCCGTGGCCGAGGGCCATGATGTAGCTGAAGGCGATGTAGCCGAGCCAGCCGGCGACCTGCAGCGGCCAGAATTGCCGCGACAGGCGCGGGTCGGCGGGCTCGGGGCTGGAATTCGTTGGATCCATCGCCCGGATGTTACCGGCCCGTGACGCCCGGGCGGGCCACCCCCCGGCTCGCTTCGTCGCGCCGTGGCATCCGCCGGCCGCAGCGGGCGGCACGAGGGCGCGCCTCAGTAGCAGGCCGAATCCGTCACGCCCACCAGGGCGATGTCGCCCAGTCCCAGCAAGGGCCGTGCATCGGCCCCGGCCAGTTGCAGGCTGGCCGCTCCACGCAGTTCGCCGCAATAGCCGGAGAAGCGCAGCAACAAGGTGCCGGCGGCCCGGTCCCGCGGGGGCCGCGGCTCGCAACCGATGCAGTGCCTCGCGTAGCGCCGCAGCTCCAGCTCGCTGCCACCGTGGCGGCTGGGCGCCGTGCCCAGCGCCCAGCGCGGCAATCCCTTCGCGTCGAAATGCAGGACGAGGGCCAGGCTGCGCTCGGCGGCGCCGACGCCCTGGGTCTCCACGTAGACCCCCCAACGCGGATCGCCCGGACTGGCGCCGTAGAGCCCGCGCGGCGCCACCCGTGGCAGGCCCCACGATGCGAATCGGAACGGTTGCACGCACCACTCGACCTCGCGGCCGTGCAGCTCCAGCACCATCACCGCGCGGCCGGCGTCGAACGGGTCGGCGTGGTCCTCCGCGCAGGACTCGCGGATCGCGGCGGCGCCCCTGCGCAAGGCCAGTCGACCGGCCCCCTGCAGTCCGGCGGCGGCGGGATCGGCGCCGGGCCCCCGTTGCTCGACCAGTCCCGCCGCGTCGCTTTCGAGCTCGTCGGCATCGGCCTGCAGGGTGGCGCGGTACCAGGTCGGTTCGCCCTCGTCGTCGTAGGTGTAGAGCAACGCCAGCCAGCGCCCGCCTTCACGCTGCAGCAGCAGGCCGTGCCCGGGCTGCGCGGGGTTCCACCACAGTCCCTGCCAGGGACCGGCGCGGTCGAGGGTACCGGTGGCGATCCAGGACGGGCCGCCGCCGGCGAACCACGCCACCCGCCCGCCGTCGGCATCGAAGGGCGAGGCCGTCACGGCGCGGATCGGCGCGAGTCCCGCGGCCGCGGGCCATTGCAGGTCCGGGGCCGCCGCTTGTCCCAGCGCATAGCGGCCGTCGGCGTCGCGCACCAGGTACCAGGCGCCACGCCAGGGCTCGGCTTCGCGCCGCGGATGCAGCGCGGCAAGGCCGGCGACATGCACCCGGTCACCGGTCTCGGGTTGCACCAGGGGCGCGAAGTCGCTGGACAGCCGTGCGGCGGATCCAGGCGCGAGTGCGCCCCACTGCGCGCGCAGCGCGGCATCGAGGTCCAGTTCCTCGACCGGTGCATGGCCGCCGACCGGGTCGTAACGGAGCAGGCGTCCGTCCTGCTCGCCCAGCACCACTTCGCGCGCGCCGCCCTCCGGATCGGGCACCGCGGCCAGGTGCCGCCAGGGTGCCTGTCCCGGCGGCAGCGTGAGCACGCGGGCGGCGGCGCCGTCGCTCGCCAGGCGCCAGAGGGCCGGACCGATGCCGCCGCTGGCCTCGACCCCGACCAGCAGGGCGCCATCGACCACCGCGAGGCCGCTCACCGCGGCCGGCAGTTCGAGGCGCGCCTGCAGTCGTGCGCCCGCGTCGAGCTGCCACAGTCGCTTGCCATCGGCGACATACGCACCGTCGGGCGCGGCGGCGCACAGCGGCGCCGAGCGCCCCGGCGGCGCCCGCCGTGCCTGCCCGCCGGGCGCGGACCAGCCGCCGTCGTCGTGGCGCTGGCTCGACGCCAGCGTGCCCGCGTCGGCGAGCACGGCGTGCAGGCGCCCGCCCCAGCGTCCCAGGCAGGCGACCGCCGTCGCGAACTCGTGTTCGCGCCGCCATGCGGCCGTTCCGGCATCGCGCCGCCAGATGGCACGCCCCGCCGCGGCATACAGTGCCCGGCCCGCGCGCGCGAAGGCCACGACGGCGTCGGCGTCCAGGCCCGCGTCCGGCGCGAACACGAGGTTCTCGAAGCGCTGCGCACGCGGGATCGCGCTGGCCGACAACCAGGCATCCACCACGTCGAGCACCGGCTCGCCGGCGACGCCACCGCCAGCGCCGCCGGCATGCTCGACCGCGACCACCTGCGCCGACAGGCCCTGGCGCTGCAGGCGCTGCGCCCAGGCCTCGATCGAAAGCCGCGTCGCCCGATCCGGCCCAGCCTGCGGCAGTAGCGCTGCCGGAGCCGGATCGGGCGACGCCTGCAGCAGCAACGCCGGTGCACCGGCGCGCCCGCCCGGCCACGGGCCCGGGTCGCCGACCAGCACCAGTCCCGCCAGCGCGCCCGGGCCACCGTCGTTGACGCGAGGATCGGTGGCGACGCGTGCCGCCACGGCGGCATCGGCGCCCACCCCCAGCAGGAAGATGCGCCGCGCGTCGCCGCCATAGCCGGAGGCCGCGCGCGCCACGTTCCGCAGCGCCTCGACCACGTCGGCCTGCGCGTCCGCGGGCGCGGCGCGATGGTTGGCGTTGAACACCACGTAGTCGCGCGCGGCCAGCCTGACCGGCCACGCGGTCGCCGCCGACTTGTCCGCGGCACCGTGCAACAGCAGCAGCACCGGATGCGGGCCCGGCGCCTCCGGCGTGTACACGTCGACCAGGCGCGCCTGCGGCTCGCCGGGCGCTGGTTCGCCATAGCGGGCATCGCGGAACACCGCGGCCAGCGCCGCCCCGGGCGGCAGGCCGACGCTGCAGGCCAGCGCCACGAGCGCCGCGCGCAATCCGGGCCGCGACGCGCGCATGCGCGGCTCAGCCGATCGCGAAGCCATCGGCATCGGGCACGGCGGCGGGCTCGCGCAGCACCGCATCGACCCGCGCCAGCGCCGGCCCGCGCCGCAACCGCGCCGCCAGCGCTTCGAGCGCCGCGGCCTCGCCCGCGGCCAGCACCTCGACGCGACCATCGTGCAGGTTCCGTGCATGGCCACGCAGGCCGAGGCCCAGGGCCTGCGCCCGCGTCCAGGCCCGGAACGACACCCCCTGCACCCGGCCGCTGACCAGGAAACGCGCGGCCTGCACGCCGCTCACCGCGAGTGCTTGCCGATCGCCTGCGCGAGTTGCGCGCCGGTGACCGGGCCGAGGAAGCGCTCGGCCACGGTGCCGTCGGGGGCGACCAGCACCGTCGTGGGCAGCCCGCGCGGCACCTCGAAATCGGCCGGGGGGTCGTAGACGTCGACCAGCGCGATCGGGTACGAGGCCGGATGCCTGGCCAGGAAAGCCTGCAGATCCGCCGCTTCGATCTCCTCGAAGGCAAGGCCGATCACCGCCACGTCCTCGCGCTCGCGATCGAAGGCGCTGAGGTCGGGGATCTCCTTGATGCACGGCGCGCACCAGGTGGCCCAGAAGTTCACCACGACCCAATGGCCGCGATGCTGCGCCAGGTCGAAGACCGTGCCATCGAGCGTGGTCACGCGCAGGGCGGGCCTCGCCGCGGGCTCGGCGGCGATCGCGCCCGGCATGGCGAGGAGCAGCAGCAAGGCGAGCGCGATTCGGTGTCGCAGGTTCATGGGCGGGAGTCCGGCAGGCGTTCGGGGAGGATCTGGTCGGCGAGCGCCGCCAGCGGCAGGTCGAGGGCGGGCGCCAGGGCCTGGCTGCCCTGCTCGAGCCACGTCGCCAGCGCCGGCGCGAACCTGGGACCGTGCTGGAGCCGCGCGAGTTCCGCCGCGGTCGGCCAGCGATGGCGCCCCGCCTCGTGGAGCTCGCGCAGGCTCACCGCGGCAGGATCGCGCAGCGGCAGCCAGGCGCCGGCCTCGTTGCGCTGGACCAGTTGCTGCGCCGACAGTTCGCCGAGGAAGCGGTCGAGCTGGTCGTCCGACAGCCCGGGTTCGGCGGCCGCGAGCGCGGCGCGCGAGACCGGCGCGGCGGCAGCCGCCGCCGCGCGCACCCGCGCGTAGACGCGCAGCAACGCGGGGAACTCGAGTCCCGGCGTGACCCGCAGGGTGGCCGGCACGTAGCGGAATGCCGACAGGCTGGCGGCCAGCGAGGCGCCGAGCAGCACCGAGACCCAGGACCAGTAGATCCAGACCAGGAACAAGGGCAACACCGACAGCGCGCCATAGAGCCGTTCGTAGGTATCGCCGCTGGCCACGTAGCGGCCGAAGGCCTCCTTGGCCAGTTCGAACAGCGCGGTGGCGAACAGCGCGCCCAGCGCCGCGTGGCGCAGGCGCACGGCGGCGTTGGGGATCACGGTGAAAGCCAGGGTCAGCGCGCTCCACGTGGTCAGGAACGGCAGCAGGGCGAGCAGGCGCTGGCTGAGCCCCAGCTGGCGGTCGGCGTCGCCGATCAGCGGCAGCGTGAACAGGTACGAGCTCAGGCCCAGGCTGGCCGCGAGCAGGATCGGCCCCAGCGTGAGCACGGTCCAGTAGGCGACGAAGCGCGCCGCGCGCCGCCGGTGCCCCGGCGCGCGCCAGATGCGATTGAGCGTGTCCTCGATGCCGGCCATCATCAGCAGCGAACTGGCCAGCAGCACCACCACGCCGACCACGGTCAGCTGCGAGGCGTTGGACGCGAACTGGGTCAGGTACTCCTGCACCGACTTGGCCGCGGCCGGCACGTAGTTCTCGAACAGGTAGTCGGTGATCTGCCGGCTCCAGGAATGGAACACCGGGAACGCGGCCAGGATGCCGAGCACGGCGGCGCTGAGCGGCACCAGCGCGAACACCGTGGTGAAGCTCAACGCGCCCGCGGCCTCGAAGCAGCGGTCGTCGCGGAACCGGCGCCAGACGAAGCGCGCGAATGCCACCCAGCGTTCGCGGCGGTGCTCGGCGGTGGGGGTGGTTCCGGACATGGCGCGCGACAGCGTATCGTGCGCGCGGCGCACTGCAAACGGATGGATGCCGGATGGAGATCCTGGTGCTGTACTACAGCCGCCACGGCGCGACCGCGGAACTGGCGCGGCACGTCGCGCGCGGCGTGGCCGAGATCGAGGGCATGGCCGCGCGCGTGCGCACGGTGCCGCCGGTGGTGGTGGCGGGCGCCGAAGCGCCGCCCGCGGCGCCCGGCGACGGTCCGCCGTACGTGGAACGCACCGACCTGCGCGACTGCGCGGGCCTGGTCATGGGCAGCCCGACCCGCTTCGGCAACATGGCCGCGCCGCTCAAGTACTTCCTCGACGGCACCGCGGCCGAGTGGATGTCGGGCGCGCTGTCCGGCAAGCCCGCCGGCGTGTTCACCTCGACCTCGACCCAGCACGGCGGGCAGGAGAGCACGCTGCTGTCGATGATGACGCCGCTGCTGCACCACGGCATGCTGATGGTGGGCATTCCGTTCACCGAGCCGCAGCTCACCGGCACGCGCTCCGGCGGCACGCCCTACGGCGCCAGCCACGTCGCCGGCGCGCGCGGCGAACTGCCGCTCACCGACGACGAGCGCGGCCTCGCCCGCGCGCTGGGCCGCCGCGTGGCCGACGTGGCGCGGCGGCTTGGGCAAGCATGAGTACTGCGGTTCGGCGCGCGGGCGTCGTGGCGCTGGTCGCGCTGTTCGTCCTGCAGTTCGCATGGCACGTGTGGCTGGACCCGCCAGCGCCGGCGCTGCGGGCCGCGACCTGGTCGCTGGCGCTGCTGCCGCTGGCGGCGATCCTGGCCGTCTGCCTGCGCTCGCCGCGGCGCGGCCTGCTCGCCGGCGGCTTCGTGGTGCTGCCCTATTTCGTCCACGGCGTGGTCGCGACCCTGGATGCCGGCCGGTGGCGCGCGCTGGCCGCGCTCGAGGTGCTGCTGGCCGTGGGGGTGGTCGGCGCGATCGGCGCGGCCACCCTGATCGAGAAGCGCGCGCGACCGGGCTGAGCCGGTCGGGCCGTGCTTGCCGGGCGCAAGCGGCGCGGCTAACGTCAGGCGTTGCGCCGGGGGGAACCGCGCCATGGCCTTCATCCAACAGCCGCCGCTGCTGGACAACCAGTACCTCGACGACCGCCTGCTGCGCTCGCTGCTGCGGCGCGTGCTGCCGCAGCAGATGCTGCAGGAAGTCGAGCCGGAGCTGACCGAGTTCGGCGAGCTGGTGGCCAGCGAGTGGTGGCCGGCGCAACTGCGCGACTACGCGGCCGAGCCGCGCCTGGAGCCCTTCGACGCCTGGGGCAACCGCGTCGACCGCGTGCACCTCACGCCGTTCTGGCAGCAGGCCCCGGCGCTCGCCGCGCGCCACGGCCTGGTCGCCAACGCCTACGACAGCCCCTGGGGCCAGCACGCGCGCCTGCACCAGTTCGCGCTGGTGTACCTGTTCACCGCCTCGAGCGAGTTCTATTCCTGCCCGCTGGCGATGACCGACGGCGCCGCGCGCTGCCTGATCGAATCCGGCAACCGCCTGCTGATCGACCGCGCGGTGCCGCACCTGACCAGCCGCGATCCGGCCCAGTTCTGGACCAGCGGCCAGTGGATGACCGAGACCACCGGCGGCTCCGATGTCGGCGGCACCGAGACCATCGCGCGGCCGGACGAGCACGGCCGCTGGCGCCTGACCGGGCGCAAGTGGTTCACCTCGGCCGTGGTCTGCGAGGCCGCGCTCACCCTGGCGCGGCCCGACGGCAACGGGCCGGGCCCCTCGAACCTCGCGCTCTACTACGTCGAGCCGCGGCGGCCCGACGGCCGCTTCCGCAACATCACCGTCGACCGCCTCAAACCCAAGCTCGGCAACCGCAAGCTGCCCACCGCCGAGATCAGGCTCGAGGGCACGCCGGCCGAGCTGGTGGGCCAGACCACGCACGGGGTGCGCCTGATCGCGCCGATGCTAAACATCACCCGGCTGTGGAACGCCGTCGCCGCCATTTCGCTGTTCCGCCGCGGCCTCGCGCTGGCGCGCAGCTACGCCACCCGCCGCGTGGCCTTCGGCCAGCCGCTGATCGACCACGCCCTGCACCAGGAGACGCTGGCCGACCTGCAGGCGGAACTCGAGGCGGCGTTCCACCTCACGTTCTACGCGGTCGAGCTGCTGGGCCGGGCCGAGCACGGCAGCGCCGACGAATCCGCCCTGCAACTGCTGCGCATGATCACGCCGGTGGTCAAGCTCACCACGGCCAAGCAGGCGGTGGCCGGCCTGTCGGAGATCTGCGAGGCCTTCGGCGGCGCCGGCTACATCGAGGACACGGGCATCCCCGGGTTGTTGCGCGACGCGCAGGTGCTGCCGATCTGGGAGGGCACCACCAACGTGCTCTCGCTCGACCTGCTGCGCGCGATCGAAGGCCAGGGCGGGCTGCAGCCGCTGCTGGTGGCGCTGCGCGGCCTCAGCGCGCAGGCCAACTCCACCGAGCTCGAGCCGGTGGCGCGCGTGGTGCGCGACACCGCGGCCAAGGCCGGCGAGTGGCTGGCCCAGCACGCGCGCGACGACAACGCCATGGCCGCCGGCGCGCGCGGGCTGGCCTTGACCCTCGGCCGCACCCTGGCGCTGGCCCTGCTCGCCCGCCACGCCGACTGGACCCTGCGCGCCGAGAACGACCCGCGTCCGCTGGCCGCGGCGCGCCGCTTCGCGCGCCTGGGCATCAACCGGCTGGTCGACCCGGCCCTCGCCAACGCGCAGATCCTCGCGTCCGACATCTACGCCTGAGCGCCGGCGCCGGCGCACGCTAGAATCGCGCCAGTCCCCGCGAGCGGCGCCCCATGGATCACCTTTGCATCGTCACCACGGGCGGGACGATCGACAAGATCTACTTCGACGACAAGTCGGCGTTCCAGGTCGGCGCGCCGCAGATCGGCGAGATCCTGCAGGCGATCGGCGTCGCCTTCAGCTTCGACGTCATCCCGATCATCCGCAAGGACAGCCTGCACATCACCGGCGAGGACCGCGCGCTGGTGCGGCGCACGATCGAGGCGCAACCGACCCGCCACGTGCTGGTCACCCACGGCACCGACACCATGGTCGAGACCGCGCAGGTGCTGGCCGGCATCCCCGGCAAGGTCATCGTGCTCACCGGCGCGCTCAACCCGGCCCGCTTCCAGGGCTCCGATGCCGTGTTCAACATCGGCACCGCCGTCGGCGCGGTGCAGTCGCTGCCCGATGGCGTGTACATCGCCATGAACGGGCGCGTGTGGGACCCCGCGCGGGTGCGCAAGAACGTCGCCGCCAACCGCTTCGAGCCGGCCTGACGGGTCGCGCTCCGGACTCGTACCCCAACGGGGCGACAGGCTGCGTCGCTAGATGGACGCGGCTGACGAAGCGGGTCCGCGCACGGCGGGCCACGGGCGCAGGCGAGTGTCGTTCCGAGCCGGAGTCCGTGGCCTGCAGTGCGCGGACCCCTGCAGATCGCGACTACCGTGCCCGGTGCACAGCCAGCACCAGAATGAAAAAGACCCCGGCATTGCTGCCGGGGCCCGGGTTCCTGCGTTCAATCCCCCGACGGCCGGGGAAGGTCGGCGGGTTCAGCGCCGGCGCCGCGCGACCCGTGGGGCCGCGGGCGCGGAGCCGGTGCGCCGTCCTGGCGCACCGTTCTCCATTCCCGGCCGTTCTCCGATCAGAACTGCAGGCTCCACTTGTCGAGCACGCCGGTGTCGCCGTTGGCGTTGTCGTTGACGCGCAGCTTCCAGGTGCCGTTCGCGGGTTCGCTCGAGGCGTTCACGGTGAAGGTCTGGATGATGTTGTCGGCGCTGCCGCCGGTGCGGTTGTGCAGCACGTACACGCTGCCGTCCGGCGCGACCAGGTCCACCTTGAGGTCGCCCTTGTAGGTGTGCGTGATCGTCACCGCCACCGCCAGCGTGGCGGGCGCGTTGCCGCTGCGGCCGCTGACCGCGATCGGGCTCTCGATCGTGCTGTTGTCGTTGATCGCGAAGTCGGTGAGGTTCTGGAAGAAGCTGGCGCCGCCGCCGCCGGTCGCAAAGCTGCCGGAGAGGGTGACGCCGGAGAAGGTCGAGTACGCGCGCAGCATCACGTGGTACGTGCCGGCCTGCGGCGCGGCGAAGGTGCAGGTCTCGGCGTTGCCGGCCTTGTACGGACGGCAGTCGTACGTCGAGGTGGTCGGCTGGCTGCCGAAGCGCACGTACAGGTCGGCGTCGCCACTGCCGCCGGAGGTGGCGATGCTGAGGTTGCTGGCCCCGGCAGGCACCACGATCGTGTAGTAGAGCGCAGCCCCCGTCGCCGCGCCGAGGCCGGTCACCGGCACGCCGTTGGCGAGCACGTTGCCGCCGCCACCGCCGCCGCCGGTGACCGCCTGCATGGTCTTGAGCGCATCGACGAGGCCGGTGCCGCAGCCGCCCGTGCAGGTGCCCGGCAGGGCCCGGGTGTTGGCCTTGAGCAGGCTCTCGACCTCGGCCGGCGTCTTCGAGCCCTTGGACAGGATCAGCGCGGCCAGGCCCGCCACGTGCGGCGTGGCCATCGAGGTGCCCTGGTACCAGGCATAGCTCGCCGCGCCCTGCGTGGTGGTGCCGGCATTGAGCGTCGACAGGATGCCGTTCGAGCTGGCGCTGCGCACGTCGCCGCCCGGCGCCGCCACGTCGACGACGGTGCCGTAGTTCGAGTAGTACGAACGGCTGCCGTTGCGGTCCAGCGCCGCCACCGTCACCACGTTGGCGCAGTTGGCGGGATTGGCGTTGGAGGCGTTCTGGTTCTCGTTGCCGGCGGCGACGATGACCACGGTGCCGCGGCCGACCGCCGAGTTGATGGCGTTCTGGAACGTGCTGCTGCAGGCGCCGCCGCCGCCGAGCGACATGTTGATCACCTTGGCCGGGGTCGGATTGGCGCTGGCTCCGCTGACCGTGCCGCCCGAGGACCAGATGATCGCGTCGGCGATGTCGGAGACCGAACCGCCGCACTTGCCCAGCACCCGCACCGGCTGCACCCGGGCGCCGAAGGCCACGCCGGCCACGCCGCTGCCGTTGCTGGTGACCGCGGCGATGGTGCCGGCCACGTGGGTGCCGTGCCAGCTCGAGTTGGAGCTGCCGCTGCCCGCGCCGCACTCGTCGGTCGCGTACCAGTCGCCCTCGTCGTTGGCGTTGGAATCGCGGCCGTTGCCGTCGCGGGCGGCGGCCGCATCGGAAATGAAGTCGTAGCCGGCGACGATGTTGGCCGACAGGTCGCTGTGCGGCGTGATGCCGGTGTCGATCACCGCCACCACCACGCCGGTGCCGGTCGCGATGTCCCATGCCGCGGGCAGGCGCATGCCGGCGGTCGAATCCTGGTAGTGCCACTGCTCGGTGTAACGGGTGTCGTTGGGCGTGAGCAGCGCGCGCATGCGCGCGTCGGGCTCCACGTACTCGACGCTGGGATCCTTGCCGAACTGCAGCATCAGGGCCTGGGCGGCCGCGGCGTCGAGGGGCTTGCCGGACACGGCGACCAGGTCGGCGCCGGTGGCGAGTTGCCGCACATGGCCGAGGTTGAGGCCGGCGGCGTTGGCAACGGCATCGAGCCGGTTGCCCAGTTCCGCGAGGCGGGTGGCGCCGGCGGAAGGCACTGCGGTGTCGCGGTACTTGACGATGAAGCGGCTGTAGGTCTCGTTCTGCTGCAGCGCCGATACCTGCATCAACACGCCGGCGCTGGAACGCAGGTCCTGCGGTGGCGGCGCGGCCAGGGCCGCTACCGGGATGACGAACGAGGCCGCGGTGGCGAGCGCCAGCGCGCGGCAACGCATTGCCGAGATGGTGCAACGATGCATTGGAAATCCCCCACGGATTGGTGAAGTCGTTTCGCCGCGCCTCATGGCGCGGCGCTTGACCGCAACCACCCCTCTGCCCCACCACCCCCCACGGGCGGCATCGCGTCCCCGGACACACGCACTCCCCGGGCCGGGCCCGGAGGCTCGGCGTGCGCCATCGTTGCGAGCGGGCAACCGGTCCCTGACTCCCCAGTCGTGGTGGGTCACGGTGCCTGCGGGTCTGCGCTTTAAGCTCACCCCGAGCAAAAAGCGCCCGGCACAGTAGCCGTGCACCAGCACTGGTGTCAACCCGCCGCGCCGACCCCAAGCGGCTGATTCACAAGCGCTTTCTGCTGCGGCGCAGCATGTGGCGCCGGGGGGTCCGACGAGGGCCGCGATTGCTTGTCGGCAACGTCCTGCCGTTGCGCTTGCGGCGCGGCGATGCCACCGAAATTGCACGTCCGTCCGATTGACGCGACGCACCATGGCGGCCGCGGCGGCGAGCCCGCGACGCGGTCGGTTTCAGCGCTTGCGCTGCGCGAGGTGCACGCTGCGCGGGCGCAGCCAGTAGGCGGCGATCCAGGCCACCAGCAGCAGGGGCGAGGCCCAGGTGTTGATGCGCAGGATGGCATTGACCGGGCCAAAGCCACCGCGCGCGAGCACGTCCATGGCCGCGGCCGGCTCCGCCTGCAGGCGCTCGAAGGCCGGGCCGTACCCGGCCAACGCCAGTCCGCTGGCCACCGCATCGACGCCGGGCAGCGCGCGCAGGCCGTCGCCCAGCAACAGGTAGGTGCTCACCAGCGGCGATTCGCGCCGTGCCGACTCGCGCACGATGGCGCCGACCCCCGGGTCCTGCGCCAGGCCCGACCAGGCCAAGGCGTTGGTCAGCAGCGACAGCAGCAGGGCGACCAGCAGGAACAGGTGCAGCCGGGCGCCCATGCGTTCCTCAGCCGCCGATCAGCGCGCGTCCCGCCAGCACGATCAGCAATGCGAGGACGAAGGCGATGCCCACGCCGATCAGCACGAACTTCACCTGGCCGCCGCCATTGGCGGCCACCGAAGCGGCCGCGGCCGGGCGCGCCGCCGGTACCGCCGGGCGCACCGGCGGCCGCTGCGGTGGCGGCGCGGCTTCCGCCGGCGGCGGATAGGGCGCGGGTGCGGCCGGGCGCGGCGCGGGCGCGGGGGCCCGCGGTGCGGGCGCGGGCGCCGGCGCTTCGGCGCGGGTTGCCGCGAGCTGCGCCTCGTCGATGAACATGGTGCTGGCCGCCGCCGCCGGGCGCGGGGCAGCCGCGGGGGCGGGGGCCGGCGCCGGCGCGGGCGCCTGGTAATCGATGCGCACCACCGGACCCATGTAGCCGAAGCGCACCAGGTCGCCGGGCTTGAGCTCGCGCTGGGTTACCCGTTCGTCGTTGACGAAGGTGCCGTTGGTGCTGTTGTTGTCGACCAGCTCGATGCGCTCGGCCTCGATCCGGATCTCGGCGTGCCGCGACGACACGCCGCGCTCGGTGGCGAACGCCAGCGTGGTGTCGGGCGAGCGGCCGACGGTGATGGTGCCGGCGCGGAAACTGTCGCTCTGGCCCGCGCGCGGGCCCTCGACGTGATGCAGGGTGAGCTTATCGATGGCCATGAGTCCCGTCGCATCCCCTCGCGGTTGGCCGAAGTTTGCGCGAAGCGACGCGCCTTCACAATACGAAGCCCGCCCCTGCCGGCGGGCCGCCCGCCCCGGAATCATCCCCTGTCGCGGCACCCGGAGCCGCCTGTCGTTCCGCGGCCCCGAAGCGGCCGCGTTGGGGCGAGAATGTGAGCAGGCGCACGGCCCCCGCCCGGCGGGGGTGACACAGTCCCGCTGCCGTCCGGCGGGGCCGATGCGGCGCGGACCAGGAACGCCAATGAGCGCAACGGCACCGGGCAACGAGCGTGCCCGCAACGCGGCAACGGGGACGACCGGCGAACTGCTGGGTCGGCTCGAGCGCGCGTGGCTGGCCCTGGTCTCGTCCTGGGACGTGGACGGCGCGCGCGCCCTGGCCAACGAGGTCGAGTTGATCGTCGAGCAGCGCCGCGGCGTGCTGGCCGAGCGCGCCGCCGATTTCGCCGCCTACCTCGCCACCTTCGCCGACGGCTCGCTGATCCCCAACCGCAGCCAGATCGTGCGGCTCAACGTGCTCGCGCACGCCTTGTGCACCACCGATGCCCCGCTCGACGACGCGGCCGTCGCCGCGCAGGAGCCGGTCGCCACCGCCATCGTCGCCCTGCCGGCGGCGCCGGCGCGGCCGGCCGAGGCGCGCAACACGGTCTGCGTGCTCGACCTCGGCGACTCGGCGGTGCCGGGCCTGGCCGATGCGCTGGCCGAGCGCGGTTTCGTGGTCCAGCACTTCGCCGACGCCGACAGCCTGTCGCAGTGGCTGCAGGCCTCGCGCCCGGCGGCGCTGGTGCTCGACGCGCTGCGCCTGCGCGCCCTGCCCCGGCTGGCCGAGTCGCTGGGCGACGCCGCGCCCGGCTCGCCGCTGGGACCGGCGCTGGTGGTGCTGTCCAACGGCCGCGACCTCACCCACCGGCTGCTGGCGATGCGCGCCGGCGCGGCCGCGTTCTTCGCCCCGCCGCTGGACGGCTACCGCATCGTCTCGCGCATCGAGGAGCTGCTGGGCCGCGACGAAGCCACGCCGTTCCGCGTGCTGCTGGCCGATGCCGACCGCGAGCACGCGGCGCAGTGCGGCCGCTGGCTGGTGGAACAGGGCATGACCGCGCGCCTCGCCTTCGACGCGCAATCGGCGGTCAGCGCCGCCGCCGAGTTCCGTCCCGACATCGCCCTGATCGACTTCGAGCTGCCCGACGCGCGCGGCTTCGAGCTGGCGCAGGTGCTGCACCACCAGCCCGAGTTCGCCACCCTGCCGATCGTGTTGTTCGGCGGCGGCGAGCTCGACGACGCGCAGCGCTTCGATGCCATCGCCGCCGGCGCCGACGAGGTGCTGGTCAAGCCGCTGCGCCCGCGCCACCTGACCAGCGTGATCCGCTCCCGCGTGCGCCGCGCGCAATGGCTGCGCGGCCAGGCCGAGCAGGCCTCGGGCCGCGACGGCCGCACCGGCCTGTACCTGCGCCAGCACCTGGTCGAGCGCCTCTCGCTGCCCACCTTGCCGCTGGGCAGCGCGCTGCTGTTCGTGGCCATCGACCGGGTCGAGGGCGTGCGCGAGGCGGTCGGCCTGGCCGGCCTCGCGCAGTTCGAGCAGGAAGTGGCCCAGGTGTTCCGCGAATGCATGTCCAGCGGCGACGTGGCCGCGCCGGTGCGCGACTACGCCTGGGCGATCCTGGTCGCGCGCGAGCATCGCGACCAGGTGACCGAGCTGGCGGAGCGGATCAGGCGCGTGCTGGCCGGGCGCCGCGCCGGCAGCGACGATCGCTCGGTGCCGCTGTCGGCCAGCGTCGGCATCACCCTGCTCGACGACTCCGGCGCCGGCGTCGATGCCCGCGTCGCGCGCGCCGAGGCCGCCGCGCTGGCGGCGGCGCGCATCGGTAGCGGCCGCGCGCTCTGGTACGAGCCGGCGGACTACGCGCTGGTCCGGCCCGATCCGCAGCTGGCGGTGCGCGCGGTGCTGTCGCGGCCGCTGCACGACGGCAACGCGCGGGTCGAATTCCGCCCGCTGGTGCCGCTGGCCGGGCGCCTGGGCGGGCAGTTCGACCTCGACCTCGCCCTGGTCAGCACGCAGGACCCCGGCGCGCGGGTGTCGTACCTGCAGTACGCGCCGGTGGCGCGCGAGCTCAAGGTGCTGTCGGCGCTCGAGCGGCGCCGCTTCGAGGTGGCGCTGGAGGCGCGCGAGGACAAGCTGGGCCAGGGACGGCAGGTCCGCCTGTTCATGCCGATCGATGCGCAGTCGCTGCTCGACGACGCACTGGTGGAGTGGCTGCTGGCCTCGATGCGCGAGCGCAAGCTGGCCGGCGCCGGCTTCGCACTGGAGATCGCCAGCCGCGACCTGCTCGACCGCCGCCACGAACTGGCCGCGCCGCTGCGCAAGCTGCGCATGGCCGGCGTGCGCCTGGGCCTGTCGGACTACGGCCGCGACTGGGCCGCCGTGCACATGCTGACCTCGCTGCCGCTCGACTTCCTGCGCCTGGACGTGGAGCTGGTGCAGCACACCTCCACCGACAAGGCGCTCAACCACACCCTGCTGGCGCTGGTGCGCAAGGCCCACCAGCTCGGCGCGGCGGTGATCGCGCCGGCGATCGAGAGCCTCGAGCGCGCGCACGTGCTGCTGCGGCTGGGCATCGACTACGGCGTCGGCGACGGCCTGGGACGGGCGCTCGCGACGCCCGATTTCGACTTCAACCGCCCGATCTGGTGACCGCGCGCCGCCCTCAGAGCATTCCCGTCTCGAGCTTCGCCACTTCCGACATCATCAGGCGGTTCCACGGCGGGTCGAAGGTGAGCTCGACGTCCGCCTCGGCGATGGTCGGGATCAGCTCCAGCTTGGAGCGCACGTCCTCGACCAGGATGTCGCCCATGCCGCAGCCGGGCGCGGTCAGCGTCATCTGCACCATCACCTTGCGCCGGCCGTCGTCGGTGCGGGCCAGCTCGCAGGAATAGACCAGCCCCAGGTCGACGATGTTGACCGGGATCTCCGGGTCGTAGCAGGTGCGCAGTTGCGTCCACACCAGCTTCTCGACGTCGGCGTCGCCGGCGTCCTCGGGCAGGGTCGGCACCGCCATCGGCTCCTTGCCGATGGCATCCGCGTCCTCGTTGCGCACGCGGAACAGGTTGCCGTCCACGTACACGGTGAAGCTGCCGCCGAGGGCCTGGGTGATGTAGCCGGCCACGCCCGCCGGCAGCGTGTGCGGTTCCCCCGAGGGGACCATCACGACGTTGCAGTCGCGCTCGAAGCGCACCGGTTCGCTGGTGTGGGAGTAGGCGCCCATGCTGGGTGGCGATATGGGGGCAGTCATCATGCCGCAAAAGGCCGCGCCGGGGCACGCGGGTTCAGCCTGGCGCGGTCTCGCGCAACACGCCGGCAAGGCGCCGGGCGCCCTCGGCCACGTCGCGCGCCGCCAGCCCCGAGTAACCCAGCAGCAGGCCCGCGCGCCGCGGCGGGCGGCTGAAGTACGGCGCCACCGGGTACACGCCCACGCCCACCGCTTCGGCCGCGGCGATCAGCGCCGGGACCGCGTCGGGGGCATGCCGCGGCAACCATGCCGCCACGTGCATGCCGGCGCTGGTGCCCTCGATCTCGACCAGCGCGCCGGCGTGGCGCGCCAGCGCGTCGAGCAGCGCCTTGCGCCGCTCGGCGAGGATGCGCCCGCTGCGGCGCAGGAGCCGCTCGAAGCGCCCGGACTGCACCAGCGCCGCCAGCGCATGCTGCTCGATCGCCGGGCAGCCGCGGTCGGCCAGCCACTTGGTCGAGCGCAGCGGCTCGCGCAAGGCCGGCGGCACCACCAGGTAGCCCAGGCGCAGGGCCGGGAACAGCACCTTGGAGAACGAGCCGACGTAGAGCACGCGGTCTTCACGATCCAGCGACTTCAGGGCCGCGATCGGCCGCCCGTCGTGGCGGAACTCGCCGTCGTAGTCGTCCTCGACGATCCAGGCGTCGGTGTCCGCCGCCCACGCCAGCAGTTCGAGCCGGCGCCGCAGCGACAGCACCACGCCACGCGGGAACTGGTGCGACGGCGTCACGCAGACCAGTCGCAGCTTCGATCGCGGCAGCCGCGCCACTTCCAGGCCCTCGCCATCGACCGGCACGAAGTGCAGGCGCGCGCCGGCCGCCATCAGCACCTGCCGCGTGCCCTGGTAATGCGGATCCTCGATCGCGGCGCCGTCGCCGGGCGCCACCAGCGCGCGCACCACCAGGTCGATGGCCTGCTGCACGCCGGCGGTGACGATCACGTCCTCGGGATCGACGCGCAGGCCGCGGCGCCGGCCCAGATAGCCGGCGATCGCGGCGCGCAGGATCGGCAGCCCCTCGGCCGGCGGATAGTCGGGATCGGTGTCCTCGGCCGCGCGCGCCAGCGCGCGGCGCCACAGCGAGGTGAGCGCCGGCGTCACCAGCGGCAGACCGTACTCGAGGTTGTAGCGCAGGCGCAGCCGGCGCCGGCCGGGCGGGCGATTGGCGCGCTGCTCGGTGGCCACGCGCGCGCAGGTCGTCAGCCGCGGCGCGCGGGCAGGCGCGCGGGTCCGCGGCTGCGGCGCGCCGGGCACCGGCAGCGCGACCACGTAGTAGCCGGAACCGACGTGACCCTCGATGTAGCCCTCGGCCGCGAGCTGCTCGTAGGCCGAGACCACGGTGTTGCGCGACAAGCCGAGGCTGGCGGCCAGCTCGCGCGTGGCCGGCAGCCGGGTGCCGGCGCCGAGGCCGCGATCGAGCACGGCCTGCTTGAGCGCGCGGGTGAGCTGCGCGTGCAGGGTCCCGCTGCCATCGAGGTCCAGGTGCAAGGCTCGACCCTCGGGCGCCGCTGCGGCCGGGAAAGTGGACCATTGCATTCTCGCCGAACTGGCCCTGTGAAGGAACCAATCGCCGCCGTAGCCTGTACCCGTCCCCAATCGCCCGGAGCCTGCCATGGGCCTGCAAACCCTGCGTCGTCGCCTCATCGCCAGCCTGGTGGTCGCCCTGCTCGGTTCGCTGCTGCTGCTCGACCGGCAGCCGCTGCCGCCGCAGGCCGCGGACACGGCCCGGGTCGCGCGGGGTGCGCCGTGAGCGCCGACGCCGGCGGCCGTGCCCGTCCCGCCCGCCCGCGCCACGAGGTGCGGCGCCATCCCGAGCGCGCGACCTATGATCGCGGCGCCGCCTACGCGGTGCTGGACGCGGCCTGCGTCGGCCATGTCGCCTTCGCCCTGGACGGCCAGCCGTTCGTGATCCCGATGCTGTACGCACGCGACGGCGACCGCCTGCTGCTGCACGGCGGCGTGTCCAGCCGCCTGATGAAGGCGCTGGCGTCGGGCATCGAGACCTGTGTCGCCGTGACCCACGTCGACGGCCTGGTGCTGGCGCGCTCGCAGTTCCACCACTCGGTGAACTACCGCTCGGTGGTGGCCTTCGGCCGCGCGCAGGTGATCGACGATCCGGCGGCGAAGGCCGCTGCGCTGCTGCGCCTGGTCGAGGCGATCGTGCCGGGCCGCACCCGCGACGCGCGCGCCGCCGACCGGCAGGAACTCGCGGCGACGGTGGTGCTGGGCATGCCGATCGCCGACCTCAGCCTCAAGTCGCGCACCGGCGGGCCCGCAGACGCGATCGAGGACCTCGAGCTGCCCGTGTGGTCGGGCGTGATCCCGCTGGCGCTGAGCGCCGGAACGCCGCAACCGGCGGCCGACCTCGCCCCGGGCATCGCCCTGCCCGACTACCTGGCGCATCCGCGCGGCGCGGTCGATCCGGGCTGAGCCACGCGGCCGGCGACGCCGTGGGTCGCGCCGCCGGTGGGCACTCGCCAGTGCGCCACGCGGCGGCGACAATCGCCGCATGGCAAGCCGCGCACGGATGTTCAACGCCCTCTTCGCCGGCCTGATGCTCTCGCTCGCAGCGGGCGCGGTCTGGTCGCTGCTGGCGCTGATGGTGCGCGCCGACCTGCCCCTGCTGGCGTTGCCGCTGGCCCTGGTGGCGGCGCTGGCCGCCGGCTTCGTGCCGGTGCGCCACGCGGGCGCGCGCGCCGCCTGGGCCGCGTTGCTGACCCTGGCCGGCATCGCCTACGCGCAGTTCCTGCACGCCGCCAACCTGGTCTCCATCGCGCTGGGCGCGCCGCTGCGCGACACGCTCGCTTCGATCGGCACCGAGATGGCCTTCGCGCTGTCGCTGGCGCGGCTCTCGCGCTTCGGCGCCGTCGCCATCGCGCTCGCGCCGGTGGTGGCGGCGGTGCTGGCCTGGCGCGCCGCGCGTCGCGCCTGAAGCAGCGTCGCTCAGCCGCCGCGGAATGCGATCAGGTACATCAGCACCAGGTTGAGCGCCATCAGCGGCAGCGCCGTGGCCCACTGCGCGCGGATCACCGCATGCGGATCGCGCAGCTCCAGCAGCGCCGCCGGCACGATGTTGTAGTTCGCCGCCATCGGCGTGAGCAGCGTGCCGCAATACCCGGTGAGCATGCCGATCGCCGCCAGCGAGGCCGGATCCGCGCCGTGGCGGCCGACCAGCAGCGGCAGGCCGATGCCGCCCATCATCACCGGGAACGCGGCGAAGGCATTGCCCATGATCATGGTGAACGCCACCATGCCGAGGCCGAAGGCGAGCACGCAGGCGACGCGATTGTCCACCGGCACCAGCCAGGTCGCGACCTGCGCCACCAGTTCGCCCACGCCGGCCTTGGCGAACACCGCGCCCAGCGTGGCCAGCACCAGCGGCAGGATCGCGGCCCAGCCGATCGACTCGATCAAGCCGCGCGACTGCTGCAGCGCCGCGCGCGGCGTGTCGCGCAGCAGCGCGCACGCGAGCGCCAGCGCGACCACGCAGGCGACGGCAAGCGCCACCAGCGTGGCCTGCTGCGGTTCCATCACGGGCCTGCCATCGCGCGTCGACGCCTTGAGCACGTACAGCACCGCCACCGTCAGCAGCGGAATCGCCAGCGCCGGCACGAACAGGCGGTTGCCGTGGCGCGTCGCGCTGGCCTCGCGCTCGGGCTCCGCCGGCAGCACGCGCGCGCCGCGACCCACGCCGCCTGCGCCCGCGACCAGCGCCAGCGCCACCACCAGCGCGCCCACCAGCGCCGGCGGCAGCGCATCGCCGGCGATGAACACCACGGCGAGCAGGCCGTAGAAACCGGCGTTGCCCCGGCGTCGCGGATGCGCGGCGTCGCGCCACGCGCCCCAGGCGGCGCTGGCGCACAGCAGCCCGATCAGCCAGTAGATCGGCGCCAGCGGCTGCAGCGTCATGGCGCGCTCCGCGCCGCCGCCAGCGCGCCGCGCTCGCGCGCCAGGCGCCGTTCCAGGCGCGCCAGCCGCGCGGCGTGGATCAGGAAGGCGCCGATCGCGGTCGGCAGTCCCCACAGCGCGATCGCCAGCGGCTCGGCCACGATGCCGTGCTCGGCAAGGAAGGCCTGCATCAGCAGCACGGCGCCGAAGGCGATGAACACGTCCTCGCCGAAGAACAGGCCGACGTTGTCGGTGGCGGCCGACAGCGCGCGCAGGCGCTCGCTCGACGCCGCGCCCAGC
The DNA here is from genome assembly GCA_964614825.1 of uncultured Gammaproteobacteria bacterium. GTDB lineage: Bacteria > Pseudomonadota > Gammaproteobacteria > Xanthomonadales > Ahniellaceae > JAGOEZ01. The sequence continues at coordinate 8,116 of CAZTNB010000023.1, read as the reverse complement.
GGGCCATGCGCGCGCGTCGCGGTGGCCTCCACCATCGGCGCCAGCAGCGGCCGCACCGTCTGCGCATGGCCGGCGAGGCTGTTGAGGCCCAGCATCGCGGTCAACTGGCGCAGGCCCAGGTAGGCGGTCAGCAGGCGCGAGGCGGTCATGCCGCGCAGGGTCGCGATCCAGCGCTGCGCCTGCTCGCGCAGCCCGTGCCGCTCGAGCAGCCCCACCGTCGGCAGGGTGAGCAGGAACACGAGCAGGAAGCGGTTCTTGAGCAGGCTCTCGCCCAGCAAGGCCAGCAGCGCGACCGGCGTGAAGCCGGCCAGCAGCCCGGTGGCGAAGCCCGAGGCCACCACCACCAGCACCGGATTGAGGCGCGCGGCGAAGCCCGCCACCACCAGGGCCACGCCCAGCAGCGGCCACCAGTTCATGCGCGCGGCGGCGCGACGGCCACGCCGGCCGACTGCAGGGTCGCGCGCAAGCTGCGCGCGAACCCGGCCGCGTCGGGCCGGTCGCCATGCAGGCACACGCTGTCGCACTGGATCGCCACGCGGCTGCCGGTGCGCGCCGTGACCATGCCCTCGCGCAGCAGCGCCAGCACCTGCGCCGCGGCAGCGGCGGGATCGTCGAGCACCGCGCCGGGGACCGAGCGCGGCGCCAGGCTGCCGTCGGCCTCGTAGGCGCGGTCGCAGAAGGCCTCGTGCGCCACCGCGAGGCCACGCGCGACGCCTGCCGCGGGCAGCGCGCTGCCGGCGAGTCCGTACAGCACCAGCGCCGGATCGAAGTCGTGCACGGCGGCGGCGATCGCACCGGCCAGGGTGCCGTCGCGCGCGGCCATGTTGTAGAGCGCCCCGTGCGGCTTGACGTGCGCCAGCCGCGCGCCCTGCGCGCGGGCGAAGGCGTGCAGCGCCCCGACCTGGTACAGCGTGAGCTCGTAGGCCTCGTCGGCGCTGATGCGCATCTCGCGCCGGCCGAAGCCCTGCAGGTCCGGCAGCGAGACGTGGGCGCCGATGGCGACGCCGTGCGCCAGCGCCAGTCGCACGGTGCGCCGCATCACCGCCGGATCGCCGCCGTGGAAGCCACAGGCGACGCTGGCCGAACTGATGAGCGGCAGCACGGCCTCGTCCTCGCCCATGCGCCACGCGCCGTAGGACTCGCCGAGGTCGCAGTTGAGGTCGATGGTGGTGCGCATGGTGCGGTTCAGGTCTCGGCCAGGCGCGCGGCGATCGCCATCTGCATCCGCACCTCGTCCTGGGCGCGGGCGCGCCGGATGGCCTGCGCGGCCTCCGCCGTCACCAGCACGCCGCGCACGCGCTCGCCGGGCTTGAGCTGCATGGTACGGCCGAGGTCGGTGCGAATCACGTGGCCCACGCAGGGATAGCCGCCCACGGTCTGCGCGTCCACGCCCAGCACGATCGGGCGTCCGTCCGGCGGCAGCTGGATGGTGCCCGGCACCACCGGCGTGGACACGCGCTCCAGCCCGTCGGCGCGCGGCAGGTTGGGGCCGTCGAAGCGCAGGCCCATGCGGTCGCTGTCGGCGCCCACGGTCCACACGCCATCGCGCAGCACGCGCAGGACCCGCGGATCGAGCAGGGCGATGTCCGCGCCCGGCAACAGGTGCAGCAAGGCCATCTCGCCGCGCAGGTCGTCGCCCGATTCCACCCACCAGGGCGCCGCGCGCCATGCCGCGCCGGAGCGCTCATGCAGGCGCCACAAGGCGCGGCCGTGGTGCGGCGCGGGCTTGCCCAGCGGCAGGCGGTCGCCCGCCGCCAGCGCGCGCCCGCGCCAGCCGCCGAAACCGGAACCGAGGTCGGTGGCGCGGCTGCCGAGCATGCGCGGCACCTCGATGCCGCCGCCGACGGCGAGGTAGGCGCGCGCGCCGCGCAGCGCGCGCCCGAAGCGGATCTCGCACCCCGCGGCGCAGGCGATCGGCCGCCAGCGCGGCAGCGGCTGGCCGCCGATGGTGGCCTCCATCTCCGCGCCGGTGATCGCGATCAGCCGCGGCTGGGTCAGGCGCAAGGTGGCCCCCGTGAGGGTGAACTCGAGCCCGGCCGCGTCGTCGGCATTGCCCACCAGGCGGTTGCCGGTGCGGAACGCGGCCCGGTCGGCCGCGCCGCCCACCGCCACGCCCAGGTGGCGCAGGCCGGGACGCCCGAGGTCCTGCACGGTGGTCAGGAATCCCGGCGCCTGCACCTCAAGCATCGGCGATCTCCGCCCGCGCGCGCGCGAGTTCCTGCGCCGCCACCGGGCGGAAGCGCACGAGGTCGCCCGGCGCCAGCAGGCTGGGCCGCTCGCGCGCGGGATCGAACAGGCGCACCGAGGTGCGCCCGATCAACTGCCAACCGCCGGGCGACTCGCCGGGATAGATGCCGGTCTGCGGCCCGCCGATCGCCACCGAGCCCGCCGGCACGCTGGGGCGCGGCGTGGCGCGGCGCGGCATCGCCAACGCGGGATCGAGTCCCAGCAGGTAGGGAAAGCCGGGTTTGAAGCCGATCATCGCCACGCGGTAGTCGGCGCCCGCGTGACGTTCGACCACCTCGGCCTCGCTCAACCCGGCGAAGGTCGCCAGCGCGCCCAGGTCGGCGCCATGGGCGCCGCCGTAGCACACCGGCAGCGTCACGCGCCGCGCGCGCAGCGCGGGCGATGGCGCCGGCGGCGCGCGCAACAGTTCGCGCACGCGCGCCTCCAGGCCCGTGGTCTCGGCGTCGCCATCGAGCACCAGCGCCACGCTGGCGTAGGCCGGCACCACGTCGGCGATGCCGGGCAACCGCGCCGCCGCCAGGCGCGTGGCCGCGGCCAGGGTGCGCGTGCTCAGCGCCGGGTCGATGCGGCTGCCGAAGGTCACCAGCAACGCCGAATCGCCGAGCCAGTGCAGGCCGGGCTCCGGCGCCACCACGGACTGCGGATCGGCGGCCTTGTCGCTCACGTGCCGAGTCTACGGCAGCGCGGCGGCCATGGATCAGCGCCCTGCGTCGGGACGGGTGCCGTACTGCTGGTTGTCGAGCAACGGCGTTTGCGGCCGCTGGAAACGGTTGAAGCCGAAGCTCGCCGCCTCGTGGCAGGCATTGCAGGCCGCGGTCAGCTCGTCGTAGGCGACGACGAATGCGGCACGGTCCTTGCGGTCCACCGCCGCCTGCATCGACTTGAGGGCCGGCGAGGTCATCTTCGGCAGCACCTCGGCCAGCCGTTCCGGTTGCAGCGTGGGATGGTCGCCGTTGGCCTCGACGATGCCGTTGAAGGCTTCGCGCAACTCCGACAGCTGGAACGCCGTGAGCGTCCAGTTGTCGCGCTGTCCGCTGAACCACAGGCGCGCATGGCGGATCTGCAGTTCCAGCATCTGCTGGCCCAGTTCCACCGGGCGCTGCGCGGCCTTCACCGCGGCCAGTTCGGCCTCGAGCGCGGCGACGCGCGCCTTGAGCGCGTCGAGTTCGGCATCGGCAGCCGGTGCATCACCGCTGGCGAGCGCGGCAAGCGCGACGCCGGCGCACAACAGGCGCTGGAACATGACGGGATCCTGCATCGAATGGATTGCGCGCGGGCGCGCGGTAGCGCTGGCTGGCCGCGGTCGCCCGCTGGCTGGCAGCGGCTCGCATGCTACCGCCGCCGCCCCTGCCGCGCCACGGCGCACGCCGCACGCCCGCGGCAGTCTCGGCGGCCGGCAATGCACGCGGCGTGATGCCGGCGACCAGCGCCGACCGGGCGCGAAGTGAGGTAATTTGTGCGCCCGCCACGCAGGACGCCCGCATGCAGCAGCGCCGCCTCGGCCCCGCCGGCCCGCTGGTCCCTGCCCTGGGCCTGGGCTGCATGGGCATGAGCGACTTCTATGGTCCGCGCGACGAGGCCGCATCGCTGGCCACGATCGGGCGCGCGCTCGACCTCGGCGCGGGCTTCCTCGACACCGCCGACGTCTATGGCCCGCATGCCAACGAGGCGCTGGTCGGCCGCGCCATCCGCGGCCGCCGCAGCGAGGCCTTCGTGGCGACCAAGTTCGGCCTGGTGCGCGAAGCCAACGGCCCGATCTCCGGCGTGAACGGCCGCCCGGAGTACGTCCGCGCCTGCTGCGACGCCAGCCTGGCGCGGCTGGGGCTGGAAGCCATAGACCTCTACTACCAGCATCGCGTCGATCCGGCGGTGCCGATCGAGGACACCGTGGGCGCGATGGCGGCGCTGGTGCGCGCCGGCAAGGTGCGGTACCTGGGATTGTCGGAGGCCTCGGCCGCCACCCTGCGCCGCGCCTGCGCCGTGCATCCGATCAGCGCCCTGCAGAGCGAGTACTCGCTGTGGACGCGCGACCCCGAAACCCATGGCACGCTGGCCGCCTGCCGCGAGTTGGGCGTCGGCTTCGTGCCCTACAGCCCGCTGGGTCGCGGCTTCCTGACCGGCAGGTACCAGTCCCCGGACGACCTCGCGGCCGAGGACAACCGGCGCCGCCACCCGCGTTTCGGCGCCGACAACTTCGCCCGCAACCTCGCGCTGGCCGGGCACGTGCGCGAACTCGCGCAGCGCAAGGGCTGCACGCCGGCCCAGCTCGCGCTCGCCTGGCTGCTCGCCCGCGACCCGCACCTGATCCCCATTCCCGGCACGCGCAGCGTCGCGCGCCTGCAGGAGAACCTCGGCGCACTGGACGTGCGGCTCGCCGCGCCGGAACTGGCCGCCATCGATGCGGCCTTCCCGCCCGGCGTCGCCGCCGGCACCCGCTACCCCGATGGCATGATGAAGTTCGTCGATGGCTGAGCGCCGCCGGTACGCGGCGACCCCGGCCTGCGCCCCGCGTCCCCATCGGCAACGGTGGGTCGCGGTGCCGGCCTGCGGCTAAGCTTGCGGCACCAACACGCGCCCATCGAAGCGGGATTCCCGCGAGGAACTGCCATGAAAGCCATCGTCTGCAAGCAATGGGGCGGCCCCGAGCAGCTGCTGCTCGAAGACCTCGCGCTGCCGGAGCCCGGCCCGGGCCAGGTGCGCATCCGCGTCGCCGCCGCCGGGGTGAACTTCCCCGACGTGCTGATCATCCAGAAGAAGTACCAGCTGCAGCCGGCGCTGCCGTTCACGCCCGGCGCCGAAGTCGCCGGCACGGTGACGGCCGTGGGCGGGGGCGTCACCCGCTTTGCCCCCGGCGCGACGGTGGCCGCGCTGTGCCTGGTCGGCGGTTTCGCCGAGGAATGCGTGGTCGACGCTGCGCAGTGCATGCCGGTTCCGCCCGGCGTGCCGTTGCCGCTCGCCGCCAGCCTGATGCTGGCCTACGGCACCAGCTGGCACGCGGTGCGCGACCGCGCCGCGCTGCAGGCCGGCGAGACCTTGCTGGTGCTGGGCGCCGCCGGCGGCGTGGGCCTGGCCGCGGTCGAGATCGGCCATGCCCTGGGTGCGCGCGTGATCGCCGCCGCCAGCAGCGCGGAGAAGCTCGCCGTCTGCCGCGAGCACGGCGCCGACGAGACCATCGACTACGAGCGCGAGGACCTGCGCGAGGCGCTCAAGCGCCTCACTGGCGGCAAGGGCCCCGACGTGATCTTCGACCCGGTCGGCGGCCGCTACACCGAGCCCGCGTTCCGCTCCATCGCCTGGCGCGGCCGCCATCTCGTGATCGGCTTCGCCGACGGCAACGTTCCCGCGCTGCCGCTCAACCTGCCCCTGCTCAAGGGCGCCTCGCTGGTCGGCGTGTACTGGGGCGAGTTCGCCAAGCGCGAGCCCGCGAACAACGCGCGCGGCATCGGCGAGCTGCTGGGCTGGATCGGCGCGGGCAAGCTCAGGCCGCGGATCTCGAAGATGTACCCGCTGGCGCAGGCGCCGCAGGCGCTGCTCGACATGGCGGCGCGGCGCGTGATCGGCAAGGTGGTGATCGTTCCCTGAGCGCTGGCGCGCCGCGCCACGGCTTGCACGCCGCGCCGCGGCAGCGATCGGCCAGCGCCGCCTTCAGGGCCTGCGGGCGGCGAGGACGGGATCCGGCTCCGGCGCCGGAACCAGCGGCCCGCAGGGCTGCTCCTTCGAGTCCGCGGCGCCGTGTTCCACCGCGGCCAGTCCGGCCGCATCGCAGTTCTTCAGGCACTCCTTGAACGCGATCTTGCACCGCATCGTGTCGTCCGCCGAGGCCGCGGCATTCGAACACTCCGAGTACGCGGTGCGGCAGTCCTGCTTGCAGTCGGCCAGCACCGGGCCTGCGGCGAGTGCCAGCAACGATCCGATTAGCATGCGATACATCGGCGAGCCTCCTGTGGCGCAGTCGGGACGTCGCACAGGATACGCCGGGCAGGCCTTCGCCGCAGGCCGGCGCGGGCGGTCGCGGTAGCCGCGGGCGCCGGCCCGGATTGGAACGCGGCCATGATCCGTGTGATGTTTCGCGCGCTGGCGCGAATCATCCTTCCGAGACCCGCCGAACCGATCCCAGCCCCGTGTCCACCCCCCGCGCCGCCGACGCCTCCCTGAACGACTTCCAGGCCCTGGTCGCAGCACATCGCGGCATCATCCTCAAGGTCGCCGCAAGCTACGGCCGCGGCGCCGAGGATCGGGCCGACCTCGCGCAGGAAATCGCGCTCCAGCTCTGGCGCGCCTGGCCGGGGTACGAGCCCGCGCGGCCATTCCCGACCTGGATGTACCGGGTGGCGCTCAATGTGGCGATCACGCACCGGCGTCGCGAGCGACTGCGCGCCGGACATGAGCAGCTGACCGAAGCGCACGAGGCCGTGGTCGGCGCGCAGGACGTGGATGCCGAAGCCGGCGAACGCCTCGCCATCGTGCAACGCGCCATGCAGTCGCTGGGCCGCATCGACCGCGCGCTGCTGCTGCTGCACCTCGAGGGTTGCAGCCACCAGGAAAGCGGCGAGGTACTGGGTATCACCGCGGGCAACGTCGCGACCCGGCTGGGTCGCATCCGCCAGCAGCTGCGCCGCGTCGCCGGCGCGGCCACCACTCCGGGAGCGAATGAAGATGGACATGCGTGAACTGCAACAGGCCTGGGCCGGGCTCGACGAGCGCCTGGTGCGCCAGGGCGACGCCCTGCGCGGGATCCGCCGCCGGCAGGGCATGGAGTCCGCGCGCCTGCGGCTGCGCCTGGTCTCGGTCGGCCAGTGGCTGCAACTGGCGGTCGGCATCGTGGTCGTGGTGTGGGCCGGTGGCTACTGGATCGGCCACCTGGGCCAGGCGCACCTGGTCGTTTATGGCGTCTCGGTGCACCTCTACGGCCTAGGCCTGCTGCTGGACGCCGCTTGGCAGCTCGAGCGCCTGGCGCGCATCGACTACCGCAAGTCGATCGTCGACGTGCAGCGCGAGCTGGTGGCGTTGCGCCGGCGGCGGGTGGCGGGCGAACGCGTCCTGCTGCTGGCCGGATTCATCGTCTGGGTGCCGCTGGTGTTCATGGCCGCCAATGCGGTCGGCCTCGATGTCTGGCGCCTCAGCCCGGCGACCGTGGGGTGGAACCTGGCCGCCGGCGTGGTCCTCGCGGCCTTCGTGGGCTGGCTCACGATCCGCTTCCGCGACGCCTTCGAGCGCGATGCCGCCGGCCGCAGCCTGCGCCAGGCGCAGGCCGAACTCGAAGAGCTCGCACGCCCCGACCGCGACTGAGACGCGCGATCAGCGCCCGCCGGCACCACTCGATCGCGGCGGGCGCGTCCCGCCCCGCCAGCATGAGCGATGCGACCAATGCAGGCGCGGCATTGCCCACTGTTGCGGTCTCCCACCACGGATCCGCCGGAGCTTGCGATATCCTGCCGCGGCGAAGCCCGCCGCGAAGCCCTGCGAGGAACCCCCGTGAATCCCGCGCCGAAGTGGTACCTGCCCGTTGCGATCCTCGCCCTGCTGTGGAACCTGCTCGGTTGCGCCGCGTACCTCGGCGACGTGATGCTGACGCCGGACGACATCGCGAAGATGAGTCCCGCGCAGCAGGCGCTCTACGCCGCGCGACCGGCATGGGCCGTCTCGGCCACGGCGATCGCGGTCTGGGGCGGCGCGGCGGGGTGCCTGGGCCTGGTCCTGCGCAAGCGCTGGGCCTTGCCGCTGCTCCTCCTGTCGCTGGCGGGCGTGATCGTGCAGGACGTGGCGCTGTTCGGCCTTTCCAGCGCGGGGTCGCAGGCCGGAACCGTCGCCTATGTGCTGCAGGGACTGGTGCTCGCGATCGCCATCGGCCTGGTGCTGCTCGCGCGCA